>NZ_NSDH01000014.1:0-126586 GCF_002289525.1 Bacillus sp. 7705b
GAATGTTTCATCTGAAGTTGTTGTGAAAAATGATGAATATGAGTACGATACCATATATCAGCTTAGTCCCATACCAAACTTCAAGCCTTCTCTTGAATACAATGGTTATACTTATACTCTTACAAATTATTATTTTGATTACTCAATAGGGTTTTATAAGGCTATTTATACAAAAGTTATTTAAACTTATAAGGGGCTTTTTAGCTCCTTTTTCTTGTTTTAAGCAAGGTGTTTCTTCCTATGTGATCTTTTATGTATGAAATCAACCGTAATATCTACTTTTGCTGGTTCCTTCTTTTCTGTTGCGCTGAGTAATAACAATCACTTGGCTATATTTTGATTCCTCAATGATCTCGACTGATTAACCCTTAGATGTAATATAAGTACTAGGATCGTGTACGATATACGACTTGACGGTATTGGGTGACAATTTGACAGAGAAATTTAATGCACTTCTAACTTTTTTAACTGCAATGGGAATCATTGTTGACCCGACAACTCTCAAGGTATTTCTGATAGTGAACAAGCAATGGATTATGATTCACCGAGATAAAACCCCTACCCTTCTCTTAATCGAGGAGGGTATTTTTTTCGCTTTTTAAGAAAACGTTAATCTTCCTTAAACACTTAAATATGATAAAATATTACATATTTAGTCTATTGGATACATAGAGGGAGGGATTTCAATGGAGCAATTAATTCCGTCATCCACGGTTGGAGTTAAAATCAATGAGTGGTATAAATACATACGGATGTTCGCCGTTCCAGATGCTGAGATATTAAAAGCAGAGGTTGAAGAAGAAATAAAACATATGAAGGAAGATCAAGACTTATTGCTGTATTATTCTCTAATGTGTTTTCGTCATCAGCTAATGCTGGATTACCTTGAACCTAAGTCATTGAATGAAGCACGCCCTAAAATTTCAGACTTATTAGAAAAGATCGAAAGCAGCCAAACAAAGCTTAAAGGTGTCCTGGAATACTACTGCAATTTCTTTAGAGGAATGTATGAATTTGATAAGAAGGATTATATAAATGCAATAAGGTCATATAAAATTGCTGAGAAAAAGCTCGCTTTAGTAACAGATTAAATTGAACGAGCTGAGTTTAATTTCAAAATGGCTGAAGTGTATTATCACATGAAACAAACCCATGTATCAATGCACTATGCTGAAGCAGCCCTTAACATTTATAAAGACCAAAAAACTTATACTGTTCGCCGAATACAATGTGCATTTGTTGTAGCAGGCAACTTTGATGATCTGGAAAGTCATGAAAAAGCAGTTCCCCATCTTCAGAGAGCCTTAAAAGACTCAAAAGCCATAAACAAACACAAACTAATTGGTGCATCATTATATAATTTGGGAAACTGTTATTATAAGATGAAAGAGTATGACAAAGCTGCTGAATATATTGAACAAGCAGTTTCATTGTATGAAAGAGATAAAAGCGATCTCCTCCCTCACACGTTATTTACGCTGACACAAATTCACTTTAAAATGAAGGATATTGAAAAAGCCTTGGTTCTTTACAAAAAAGGAATCGAGAAAGCAAAAGCAATAAATGACGATGTCTTAATTGCTGAGTTTAATTACTTAAAGGCTTTATATATCGACTCTATAGATAAACGCACAGTTTTCCGAACTTTTTCTGTACTTAAAGATAATGTTATGTATCCAGATTTAGAGGAATTAGCACTCGACACGGCTAATTATTGTAAGGAGATAGGGCAATTTGAAAACTCAACCACCTTTTTTGACGTCATGGTGGATGCCCGAATCCAAATACAAAGAGGAGAGTGTTTATATGAAATTTAAACTTGCATTAGCCACCTTGTCAGTTGTCGTTGGATTAGCAGTGTTTAGTGGCTTTTCATACTCGAATGACCAAGAATTCCATGAAGCTAAAAGGAACATTACTTCTATTCAACCAACCAAGTTTTTTGTTTAATGTTTAGCCCTTCTCATTGAGAAGGGTTTTAACTCTTATGTCCACCTGTTAGCCTAGCTCTGTGAAGTGCTGTCCCTGCAGGTGTATAAGAAACTGCTCTCAGAATCGCTTTCGATCCGTATTTGCTTCTAATTCCATCCATAACGAATCCAAGGTTTCTTCTCTTTTTATTATCCACTTCAAATAAACTAACCTGCTGATTAACATCACCCTCAATATTTGATAGCGTGACTGAGATATTACTCACTGTTTTACCCGAGTAAAACTTATAAAAGCGCATCAAGCAACATTCATAAATGTCCATTGTGATATTTGTGGGTAGATCAATTGTTTTGGATCGATGAAAACCACCGCCAAGCTCATCTTTAATGTAACCAATTCCCAAGCTAATTGTTCGACCAACTTTATTATGTGCACGTGCCCTTCTTGCGACTTCCTCACAAATCTCCAGAAGAACAGCCTTAATCTCTTCTTTTCTTGTGTAATCCCTCATTAAAATTTGACTCTTACCAAAACTAATCTGACCTTGCATCAACGGAGCACCTATTTCTGGTAAATCAATTCCGTGAGAGGTAGTACAACTGGTTTCCCATTATTCCAAACTTCTTTTCAAGCAGCTCTAAAGGAAATTTAGCCAACTGACCTACAGTTGATATTCCCATCCGATTCAGATTTCTTTCCATCCTCCCTCCTATTCCCCACATTTTAGACAACGGGTGAACCTTCCAGAGTTTATTTGGTACATCTTCATATCTCCAACGTGCAATACCACTCTTTGTTTTCTTACTCTCCAGGTCAAGCGCAAGCTTACTGAGTAACATGTTATCTCCAATGCCTACTGTGCACATTGGCCAAATTCTCTCCACATGCTGCTTTGAATTGCTTTGACCATGTCTTCAGGATCTTCTTTCCTGCAATGCGGATTTCCCACGCTAAGCAATTATTACATAAAAAAGCCGGATCCTCACTCTATGGGGATCCGGCTTTGCTTATTGTTAGAGTATCATTTTCCCATTTTTGTATATTTCATCGATTCTCTAATCTTGTCGAAGAATAGCTAAGGCCTCAATGTGTGTAGCAAGCCATCAAATATTCAACATTCACTAAGTGTCCTTATCTCTGCTCAAGAGATAAAAGAATGAACAGTATAACCGTTCTTTTATCCATTTAAGGCCGTCCATTATGACAAGATCTTAATTGATGAGCCATTACAATATGTCAATGTACCCTTCTGTTCCATTCACACGAATTCGTTCCCCGTCTTTGATTAGTCTGGTAGCATTTTCAACTCCAACAACTGCAGGTAAGCCATATTCACGCGCTATAACTGCTCCATGGGTCATCAGTCCACCAACTTCGGTGACTAGGCCTTTTATGGATACAAACAATGGTGTCCAGCTAGGATCAGTAAAGGAAGTGACTAATATATCTCCAGCTTCTAGATCAGCATCTTCCATGTTTAAGATGACACGTGCTCGCCCCTCTATAACTCCGGAGGAAACAGGTAGACCTACAATCGCTCCAGCTGGGAGATTTTCTCGTTTGTACTCGCCTGTCATGATTTCACCATCAGACGTGATAACACGTGGTGGAGATAGTTTTTCATATAATTTATACTCGTCTTTTCGTTTGCTTATGATTTGGTAATCCAGTTTATTTGTGCGTACGACTTCGTGAAGTTCTTCAAAAGTGAGATAGTATATATCTTCTTTTTCATGAATAACGCCTACTTTTACGAGTTGTTCGGCTTCTTTCAGTAAAGCCTGCTTATAAACGAAGTAGCGATTAACCATGCCGTATTTTGGATATTCCCGATAACCGATGAAATTCCGGATTATGTCGATCATTCGTTTGGTTTCTTTGGCTTTTTGTTCACCATCCGGTAATTGCTTCAATCGATCTAATAACTCTTGTTCTTTCTTCAAAGCCTCCTGTCGCCCTTGCTCAAATTTCCGATGGCTGGCATTAGGCTCAAAGTTTTTGATATTATTAAGAATCATTGGGACAAGTGTAGTTGGTTTTTCGCTCCACCGAGTTCTTGTAATATCAATTTCTCCGGCACACCGCATTCCGTATTTGTTGAGATAAGCATAGATAGCGTCTTGGATTTTCTGTCCATTTTCAAACTCAACCAGCTCATCCAAAAAGTGATCATTTTTTACATGCTGTAAATAAGCAATTACTTCTGGATAAGGACGTATCACGTCTGCGACGTCCAATAGCGCAAGACCCATTTCTGAAGTAATATTATGAGGTACAGATTGAGAAAGCGTATCTGCTGCGTTTTTTTCGCCTAACCACTCGTTCATTTTTTCGTTAATCCATGATGTAGCATTTATAGCAGCCATAAACACAGCCGAACTTTGTGGGTCAAATAAGATCTTCTTTAATTGCTGGATATCTTCGAGAATAAAATCAAACAAATCCGATCCCGATTTCGTTTGGATGTTTTGTTTTAACTCTTCTATCGATGTTTGACTACGCTTAATCAAATCAGAAACGATTGTTGGATCGTTCTCGAATTGTGCCAGCATATCTGTATTGTTACTTCGGTTGGGAATCGTTGCTGTTTTATCATTTGGTATCGACTTAATGAAATCCCGTCGCCCAATTGTTGTCATAAGTGCGTCTTTTAAGAGCGGATCGTGTTGTCCCATGCCATTTAATAAAAATTCTCTGCTGTCAGGTGATGCCAGATTATGTGTGACATCAACAAATAACCTTCCACCAGCTTTATGCATGGGTGCAGAAGTCGTCAACAGAAAAAAAGACAATCCCAGTGGTTTTATGGGATCCGTCATCATTTGTTGATGACCAACAGAGATATAGACGTGATTTTCTTGATCACTCGCTTCAGGGATAGGGTATAAAGTTGTGATTGGACGACTCTGGACAATATAAAAAGTATCGTCAACCAAACACCATTCAATATCTTGCGGGCAACCAAAATGAGCTTCGATCTGTCTCCCGATGCGTGCCAGTTGTAAAATTTGTTCATCAGTCAGTGTTTGAGTCTTTTGCTGATTAGGATCGATTTGCTGTGTTTCTGTTCCTCCTTCTTTTCGTCCATAGATAGCCAATTTTTTGGTTGCTATCATCTTATCGACGATTTGCTCATCCTGTACTTTATAACAATCGGCAGATACCAAGCCAGAGACCAGTGCTTCACCAAGTCCAAAACCGGCATCGATGGATAACACCTTTCTGTTGGAAGTGATTGGATCAGCGGTAAATAAAATCCCCGAAGTCTGTGGGGAAACCATCCTTTGAATGATAACGGATAAATAAACTTGGGTATGGTCGAATCCATTTTGCATGCGGTAAATTACCGCGCGATCCGTAAATAGGGAAGCCCAGCATTTGCTGATATGCAGCAAGATCGCTTCTTTGCCGATAATATTTAAATAGGTATCTTGCTGACCGGCAAAAGAAGCATGTGGTAAATCTTCAGCAGTCGCACTCGAACGCACAGCATAGGCATGTTCCTCGCCAAATTGGGAGAGATAGTGAGCAACTGCTTTCACAACATCGGAAGGAATTTCTACTTCCATAATGATTTGTCGAATCTTTCTGCTGATTTTACCAATTTGATCTCGATCCTCAACTTTTATCATGGCCAATTGATCCAACAACACTTGTAACGTTTCGTTTTGTTCGACGGCTTTTTGATATCCTACTGTTGTGACACAAAACCCTTCTGGTACATGCAAACCTTGAATTTTTGATAATTCCCCTAAATTTAACCCTTTTCCTCCAACAAGCAAATGCTGTGTTTTTTCAATTTCGTGAAAACCAAGAACCAAAGAACTCATTCTACATCTCCCTTTCAAAAATAATAATTGACAAAGAGCTTTCCAGCATGATATAATAAAAATATAAGATGGATATCTATAACTTTTTACACAGAAAGCACACGTAGTCTGATTATATCACCGTGTCTATTTTTGTGCAATATAAAAAGAACCTGGGCTATTTCAACAGGTTCTTTTTTAATTTCCCGCTACCATTAGTCACAAAAAACTCGGAACTTTATTCTAGAGAAAGAACATGAAAAGTATTTACAAGAAAAAATGACCAATAAACAAAGCAACATCCAACTTGTATTCTTGTATTGTTTCCATATTTAAATTGAATTTTTATAGACAATATATTCCTGTAAAGTTTGCTCACTCAAGGGAGTCTTGCTCATCCCCTAATGAAAGGGGGTAATGCTATGTCAATATTCCAGGCATTAATGATAATGTCTTGCATTCGCGTCGTTTATAATCGCCCTGTTGACGTATATAAATAAAAAATAGACCTCCCTTGAGCCTCAGAACCTAAAGGGATAGGTCTACCAAGAAACCACATCGGGCAAGCCCTTTGATGGGCAGCTTTTTGTACAGAGCCGGGGTGTTGGCAGTACCCTAGGTCTTTTATGTTAAAAAGAAGATTCAGAAACTAAGCCAAAAAAAAATGAAGATATCGATACTAACATTTAATGCCTATTGAGAGTTCCTAGGCATTTTTTTGTGCAATAAAGAAAGACCCAGATCAAAAAGTCTAGGTCATACTGGTTCCTTCTATTCGCTTTGATATTTAGTACGTTTTCGTTGATTTAACTACGTTTATGACAACTCTTAAATGTATACTTCGGGTCACAGTTGGGGTCACACTCAGGTCATAACATGACTTTTACCGGTTTCAAATCATCCAATACAGACTAATCATTGTACAGTAATCTCCCCTATTTCTCTTCATTTCATATTTTCACAGCAAATTCAAACATAAAATAACAAAGTACTCCTTGCATTTCCTCATCCGTCATGCTATATTCATATAGCGATGAGCTGAACTGTGTAAGCCGATGTACATGCCCTTTGCAGCACACACGAATGTGGCGTGTTAAAAGAGGTACTACAAAGCCTTACACAGCGTAGCTCATCGCTTTTTTATTTCCTTCAGATCACAGGTGAGGTCACGATTTTAATAATAAATCCATCTTATCTGCTGCTTCTAGTTGCATTGATGGAAGAGCGTGACTGTATGTTCCTAATGTTTGTTTAATATCAGAATGACCTAACCTCTCTTGTACTATTTTTGGACTCACACCAATACTGATTAGATACGTAGCATGTGTGTGTCTTAATGCATGAGGTTTAATCTTTGGTAATCCTAGCTGTTTGCGTATTGAGTGAAATCCCCTTCTCCAATTACAAGGCGGCAACCAATCCCCCATTTTCGTACATACCACTAAGTCTAGATCATTGTATTTTGCTCCTGCTTCTTTCTTGTCCCTTTCAACCAACCTTTTTCACATAATGACTCAGGTATATTAACATTTCTGTATGAATTAACTGTTTTAACTTCTGGCTCTAACCCATAGTTACCTTTATCATCTACTCTGCATAGTGTTTGGCGTATTGTGATGTACCGTTTTTCCCAATTAATACTCTTCCACTCTAACCCCAGTACCTCACCCATTCTCAAACCAGTCTTAATGGATATTTCATAAGCAATGTAATGTCTTGATGGGCGTTTAAGTTTTGAAGTATCCAGGAAACGTTTTATTTCTTCAGGAGTCCAAGTCTCCACTATGCTCTTTTCTCTTGGTAAGTTCAATTCATCAAAGATGGCCATATCAATTTTTCTTCTTCGTGATGCCTTTTTGAATATACTCCTGGTTACCTGTACTGCTCTTCTTACTGTGTCAGCAGATACTTTTCGTTCAAAGTGGAGTGTATTTATGTGTTGCTGCAATACATCCTCTGTGATCTCATCGAATTTGTATACCGATAAATAAGAAAGAACATTGTATTGAAGTATCTCTCTATAGTTGTTAAATGTACTTGGTCTAAGCTTCACTCTTTTTGATTCTAACCAGGATTCAGCATACGTTCCAAATGATTCAGGTATCTCAGGTAAGTAGTTCTTTTCTTCTTCAACCTCAAGAATTACCTGTCTAAGTACCTCTTGATCTTCTTTATAAGTCTTAATCCCTTTTCTTTTACGCTGAATTCTCTTTTTTGTTATTGGATGCGTTCCACCTGAATAAACAAAATAGTATGTTCCTGATTTTTCATCTTTTTTAACTTTTGTCATTCTGCTCACCTTTTTAAGTGAACACAAGGGAAAACGTACTAAAGACAATTATAATGACATGCTTATAAGAAGTCACACAATATATAGAGTGGACAGCAGCACACTAGGTTCGGAAGAATGTTCCGACCCTTTAACGCCCCTCTCTTCCCTTGTGATAACAAGAATACCCATCCATATTTTAACACACTGCATAAAAAAGACCCCCAGCTAAAGGGAGTCTAGTTTTTAATAAACTTCATCTAAAAGTTTCTCCCTTAAATCCTTAAATTTACCTTCATCTTTTAGAGCATTAAGAAGCGCTATCATTTTCTTTTCTTTAATTCCAAGAACTTTAGATAAGATATCACGCACTTCTGCAAAGTCAGGGACTTTCTCATTATGTAACTCTTGACTTGAAATGCCTTCAACCTCTTTTCGATACTGTTCTGGTGGCTGAGGACTATTTAGAACACGATCATTTAAGACTGATAAGATATATTCCAATTCTCTTCTTTTCTCACTATAAATATTATGTTGAATTAACCAATTGGAATAAGGGTATCTTGGATCATTCAGTTTTGCATTACTAAGCTTTAAGATTTGCCATTTAAGCTCTTCAATTTCTTGTTCAAGAAGTTCAACCTTTTCTTCTAATTGATTAGTCATTTATAGCCCTCCTGGGAATTATAGAAGTATCCAAAGTACCCCTTCTCTGCGCAGTGAAATTATACCTGTGCTAGCCCGCCATCTACGAACAATTCAACACCCGTCAAGTAACTGCTTTCGTCTGAAGCAAGGAAAGATACAGCGTTTGCTACTTCTTCAGGTGTCCCAACTTTTCCAGTTGGAACAGTATTTCTGGTATTTTCCATTGCTCCTTCAAGTGCATCACCAAAAAGCTCATCGTATGCAGGTGTAAGAATAACTCCTGGACTAACCACATTTACACGGATTTCAGTACCTTTTAGGTCAAGAATCCAGTTGCGAACTAGTGCTCTTAATGCTGCTTTAGATGCTCCATATACACTAAACGCTGGGTTGCCAATTGATCCAGCAGTAGAGCCCGTTACAATAATAGAACCTACTTTGTCCGGGAATAGTGATAACGCTTTTTGAACAGTAAAGATGGTTCCTTTAACGTTAATGTCGAACGTTCTATCAACCTGCTCTTCAGTAATTTCACCTAATGGAAGGAAGTTTCCGGTGCCTGCATTAGCAAAAAGAATGTCCAACTTACCTTTTTCCTGCTTTATAATGTCATATAGTTTGTCTAAGTCTTCAAGCTTAGAAATATCACCTTGAACACCGGTTACGTTCTTGCCAATTTGGTTAACAGCTTTATCAAGTTCGTTTTGTCTACGTCCCATGATATAAACATATGCACCTTCGTTTACAAATTTTTGTGCTGTAGCAAGACCAATCCCACTTGTTCCACCCGTTACAAGCGCTATTTCACCTTCAAATTTACCCATACTTAACACTCCTTTAGAATTAATTTTATTTTATGTCTAGTACCTTTAAGTACTTGAAGAACAACTTACAAGATATAGTATCCTTCAGTAAGCACATTATCGGAAGTACCCACTTTTTTGTGATATAGTAACTAAAAAGTAATAAATGTGGAATGGAGAGCTTTAGACATGAAAAAATTTAGCTGTGGGTTTGAAGTGACAAAGGAAGTTATTGGCGGAAAATGGAAAGGCCTTGTATTATACTTTTTAATGAATGGACCAAAGAGAACGAGTGAATTAAAGCGCATTATCCCAAATATAACTCAGAAAATGCTGATTCAAACACTTAGAGAGCTTGAAGCCAGTGGACTTGTGAGCAGAAAGATGTATAATCAAGTACCCCCGAAGGTTGAATATTCATCCACTGAACTTGGAGAATCTCTTAAACCTATCTTGCAGGAGCTCTGTCAATGGGGAAGCCATTATGCGGAGCAAGAGTATGCAGAAGGTGAATATGAAATTGTACAACCAGAACAACTAAAGTGAGGATTGATGTAGCTGCTGAAGTAAATGCTAAACAACTTCAATACCATCACCTGACAGATGAAGAACAGTCAGAAATAAATGAGATATTCAATTATGAAAGTGAAGTTCTAATAAGAAGTATCATGGACTATATTCAGGAGAACTTTGATGAAATTCAAAAAAGAGCTGTTTCAAATGTTAAAAAGAAGGTTCAGAAACTTAGCCAAAAAATAAATGAAGATATTGATCATAATATTTAATGCCTATCTAAAATAATAGGCATTTTTTTGTGCATAAAAAAGACCTGAATTAAAAATCCAGGTCACATTACTCCCCTGTATTCACCTTATTATTTAGTACGTTTTTATTGATTTAACAGCATTTATTCACATCCACAAAACGGTGTTTCAGGTCATAATCAGGTCACAGTACGGGTCACAGTTAAGTCAATTTTCTGAGTTTGGACAATAAAACACCAGTTTAATATCGTCATACAATTTAACAATATTACGATTGAATTTGTGTTTTCGCTTACTTTCGACAACATCATACAAAATAAGACAAGTTTTATTACGTTTTCAATTACAATAACAAAGTACTCCTTGCATTTCCTCCCCCGCCATGCTATATTCATATAGCGATGAGCTGAATTGTGTAAGCCGATGTACATGCCCTTTGCGGCACACACGAATGTGGCGTGTGGTGCATCGCCTCAATACGCAAAGACGTTTGCCTCTTAGGCAAACGTCTTTTTTGTGTTATCCGATTTTTGTTCCGTTTGGTAATGGCTGTTCAGGCTGAAGCAGGACGACATCGCCTTGGCCGGGAATGCCGCCGAGGACTAAGACTTCGGATTTAAAACCTGCGATTCGGCGCGGCGGGAAGTTCACGACAGCGATAATTTGTGTGCTGGTCAGTTCTTCTGGGCAATAGCGCTTTGTGATTTGCGCGCTTGATTGTTTAATGCCGATATCTTCTCCAAAATCAATGAACAGTTTAATCGCCGGGACTCTTGCTTCAGGGAACTCTTCCGCTTTAATAATGGTGCCAGTTCTGATATCCAGTTTTTCAAAATCTTCAATTACAGCCATCATTATATCTCCTTTTTCTTACTATTTTAAAAGAGACACCTGCTAAATGTTTAACCAAAAGCTCATATTTTTTTATCCGAATGAAAGGTGTTCCGGTATATTCGGGGTGATACACCTGTACTTTTTGCAAACCATCTTGTAAAAGAAGAAAGGTTTTGAAAGCCGAGCGCTTGACTCACGACAGTCAGCGCAACATTTTTCTCAATCAGCATCCGTTTCGCTTCCTCAAGACGGAGGTCAGCTATATAGGCTTTAGGGGACTTACCGGTCTGTTTCTTAAACCAGCTTGAATAGTAAGCTGGGTGATAATGTTCAATTTCCGCCAGCTTTTGTATTGTCAGCGGCTCAGACAAATGGCTATGGATGTATGCGATTGACGCATGAGTATGGGTTTGCAGTTTTTCTTTTATGTATTGAACAAGCAAATGGAGCGTGTGCGCTGAGCGTGTGTTTGCTTCCTCTATTAATAAGTGCCTGATCGAAGACCAAAAAGGATCGATTGCAGCTTCAATCCCTGCGGCTGCATGATGCTCCTCAATTTTCATCGCCTGAAGCGGCACATCCAGCACAAGACATTCATTTCTGCCAATAGAGCGGAACCGATGCTCGCACTCTGGCGGAATATATAAAAATTGATCCGGCTTTAATATGACCTGCCGATCCTCTGTTTCAAGATCGATATTCCCTTCAAGGGGAAAAAGAAATTGGCTGTATGCGTGCTTATGTGAGGAATAAAGGCGTGTATATGTCCGTTTTTCACAGATAATCTCTTGAAGCGAATTCATCAGCCATCCTCCTTTTTGATCCGGTAATGGTGTTCCGATATAGGCAAGAACCCGATTTTTTCATACAAAGAAACGGCGGCTGAGTTTTCTTTCATCACTTGCAAGTACATATACTTGGCTCCATTGTTCATTGACCATTCAGTCAGAGCCCTGATGACTTGGGTCCCTGCCCCTTTTCCTCTATGTTCCTTTGCTACTACAACGTTGCTGAGTCCGCCATAGCCATCGATAACGGAAGCCGTGCCCACTGCTGTCAGGCTGCCTTGGTCATACATAGTGAAAAAGGTTTTAAACGGCTGCATTCGTTTGAAAATGCTTGCATAGCCGCAATGCCGTTCGGCTGAAAATTCTTCCAATCGGATAAAATCATCAATCCATGAAGACGATGACTCCTGCTCCCACTTATATGTAAATCGGCTGTTGTCAAAAGTACGATCTAAAATATCGCAGCATGTTGCTGTCATTTGAAAACATTCATCAATCTTTTCATATCCGCTGTCTGCCAGCGCATCATCCAGTCCTTCCGGAGATGCGTCACTGATTTGAACACAAACGGGCAGGCCTAAACTTTTATAGAAATGCTCGATCTCTTTTTGGTAATCTCCTTCTGGCATGTCCGCCGATGTCCATACGCTGTTCGCCCGTTTGGTTACGCCAAAATTCGCTCTAAGAAGCCATTTCCCCATTCTTTTTTGAATATAAGACGGCCATGATGCTGCCGCTAATTGCTCAATTTTGTAAAAATCATGCATCGCCTCTTGCCTCTCCCTTATATATACTGCATGATATATTATACAATATTCAGAAATATAAGACATATATTATTTAGTTTACATAATACTTTTATTGTTTGTTGACAGACCCGATAGAAATAATCGAATTGAAAATGCTAAGCTGTCTGAAATATCTTCCTTTAATTCAAACGCTTCTTTTCCGATTAAAGTTGCGAATCCGTGCAGTAAGCTTCGTAGCCCTCTTGTTGCATGGATTACAGTCTGTTCGTTTGCATAACCGCTGTCAATTAGCAGTTTCGTGACAAGCCGGACAATCTGGTTTGACAGGCTTTCAGCTCTTTCATCTTGAATTTTAAGCAAAGTCGCTTCATAATAACCCGGATTTTCAACTGCAAACCCAACATATGCATCGCCTAAAGATAGCAAGGCGGACTCCCCCTTCTGTTCTTTGACGGAATCAGCCATCTGATCAAAAAGCCTTGTCAAACCGCTAACGGCAAGCTCTGTTCTGATTCCCTGCAGCCCGCTTATGTGATTATACAGAGACGGGGGCCGTACATTCATTTTTTTAGAGAGTGCGGCTAGTGTCACGCCGTTTATTCCTTCCTGATCAGCAATCTCTGCCGCCGCCTCTATAATCATCTTTTGATGTAATCCTGCTCTCGGTGACATGGTCAGACCCCCTTCTTTGCTTTTTGAATTGCTAATTTCATCAATTGTTCTGGTGAAGCAAGGAAATTCCCATGTCCGACCGCGAGACAGCTCGGCGCCTTGTCAACAAGCCATTCCGCGCTTCTTACAGCAGCCTCCTTATTCCAAGTGGCGAAGGCAGGAAAAGGAAATGTCCATCTCATCTGGCCGGAGACAGCTATTCCCCCGCGTAGTTGAAATGCATCCCCAGCTATTACAATTCCGTTTCTTGTGTCCAGAAACGACATGCTTCCCGGGGTATGACCTGGGGTTGAAATCGCAAGGAGAGAACCAATTGTTTCGCCCCCCGCCAGCAAAACGTCAGGCTTTGTTTTGATATTTTTTGGAATTCCTCCTTTTATAGGCGTCTGCGGTTCCTCTTTCCGCAAAGAAACATCACCTTTTAACAAAAATGAATCACGCTCGGATATGACAACCTTTGCATGAGGAAAGGCTTGGGACAGTGCATCCAGCGAACCGACATGATCACCGTGCGCATGAGTCAGTAAAATGTGTTGTAACGGTTTTCCCAGCTGATTCACTGCTTGGATAATCCCTTTATAGCTGTTCGGAAGACCAGTATCAACTAAGGTTACTTCATTTTCTTCCTCTACAAGATAACAATTGACCGGAAATAATGTCGGATAAAACGTCAGCTGCCGCACAGTTTGATTCTGAATCATTCTCATATGATAACTCCTCCTGAATAAAAAACTAATGGTGTTAGTTTTATTATTAACTAATACCATTAGTTTTTCAAGAGTGTTATACCAAGTTTATGGCGACAAATATTTTAACCTGCGCCCGCTGCGGTGAAAGCGCACTTTGATCATACTGCTCAAAGTCTCCTGAAAACGTACGCAAATGGCGCTTATCCCAAGACCAGATTTCCTTCCATGTGTCGAGTACAATGTCTTCAATAGGACCGATTCTTGAAGTGAAAACAGCATAAGCGGAAGCCGGTAAATATATATCCTCATAAGGTTCCGGAAGCATGTCGCTATGCTCGGTAAAAGCGCCGACAGAAAATGTGTACAACCCATTCTCCTGCTGTTCGTAATGAGAGTATAAAGCGATAATGCTCTGATCCTTTTTATTAGGCGGAAGTAACACGCTCGTATCCTGCTGCCAAAATTGATTCCATAAGAGCGGGATTTGTCTTTTTTCCGTCATTTCCAATGCATTGCTTGTTCTTTGTGACAGCCCTGAAAAGCGCTTTTGTTCTAAATGTGTCATATGTGAATAGCTCATATGATACCTCCTTTTTACCTAGATTATAAAAGAAGAAACCTGACAGCATTGTGTCAGGTTTCATATATTTTTTGCATATGAAAAATCGTATCTTTTACCTTTTCCCGGATATGAAGGGGTTCCAGGACCTCAATATCCTTGCCAAATTGCAGCAAGAAACCGATCAGCCATTGATCCTCAGGCAGAGATATCACCGCTCGGCAGGCTTCATTTTCATCCAATTGAAGGACATCATTTCCAAACCATTCACTTATACGCTGATGCGCACCGGGCTGGACAAGAATGACCAGTTCAGTTAAACGATCCTTTCGATACCAATTCGCATCCCAAGGCAGAGTCTCCAGCTGAATGTCTTTTCTCTTAAATGATTGATGTAAAACAGTCAGATCTTTCATCCGGCTTAATTTAAAAAAGCGGAAATCGTTTCTAACCAGACAGTAGGCGTATAAATACCAGCGGCCTGTCTTGCACACCAACGTGTAAGGCTCTGTTTCACGGAGAAGTGTTTCCCCGTTTGCATTTGTATATGTAAATGATATGGTTGACGACCGATCGATTGCATCACTGATGTTTTCTCGAAGCGCCTTTTGGTCCTCTGTTTGTCCCCATGCCGTCATGTCAATAAACCATTTTTCCGTTTCTCGCTTAAATGCCTCTGCGGCCTGGTCAGGTATGAGATGTTTTATTTTTTGATAAGCCCCGCTGTGAGAAGCGGGTTCATACATCGATGAGACGCTCTGCAAAGCGGAAGCAATAGCAAATAGCTCCTCTTCTTTCAGCCACTCTCTTTCAAGCCGATACGTTTCCATCACACTGATCCCGCCCCCGGCCCCTTGTGAGGTTACAATCGGAATGCCCGCTCTGCTGATCGTATCAATATCTCGGTAAACCGTTCTGACTGATACTTCAAACAAATCAGCTAGCTCAGCAGCCTGCACTTGTTTTTTGCTGATTAATAACATCACCATCGCTAACATACGTTCCAGTTTCATTTTTCGCACCTTGTCTCCTGCTTTTATTTTCCAATATTATCATACCATTTTATGAGGCTTGGGCATATCTATTATGCAGCCTAAAGGCATCGTGCATATGTTATGAAAACAGGGGCCTCCCCTTCTTTTTTTATGGGCATTGTTTATTTAGACTACTATTTCAAAACGGATAAGCATACACTTCTCAACGGAGGGGATATCACATCATGCATCTTACACTTCAAAGCGTTTATCCTGTCGTGATTATCGTCTTTTTTCTGTATAAAAAAATCAAGCGATCCATCGGATATCAGCCGCTGAAGCCTCGCTGGCTTTTTACTCGTATGATTCTTTTTTCAATGTTTGCATTCGGTCTCACCATCTTCAGTCTCATTCATCCTTTTTTATACGGATATTTCATTATCGGCATTCTCGGCGGATGTCTGCTGGTTTTTTTCGCCAGGAAAAATCTCTCCTTTGAAAAACGCAGAGGAAAAATTTATTTTCGGACTCATATTTGGGTAGAACTTATTCTGCTAACCCTATTTCTATCGAGATTTCTTTATCGTGTAACAGAGCTGTACCTTGCCGCGCCTGATTTACACAGCCTGGGATCTTACAGCCAGTCTATCGGAACTGATCCTTTCACGATTGGCGTCTGTTTTCTGATCGCCGTCTATTATATCGGTTTTTCCTCTATTGTAATCAAAATCAGCAGAAACGGGCTGGAACAAAATGGGCACAGTAAAGAAAAAGACATCCTTGCTTAATCGCGACATGCGGCAGCAAGGATGTCTTTTTTAATCGTGTCTTGTATGATGGATCATTTGCTGAAGCACATCTAAAACATGCTCATCCTCGGGAGAATAGTAGATTGATGTTCCTTCTCTGCGCGATTTCACAAGCCGGAGATTTTTTAAAAACCTGAGCTGATGGGATACTGTTGATTGCAGTAAATTCAGTTTCTCCGCGATCCCGTTCACAGCATGTTCACCCTGAGAAAGCAAATGGAGAATTCTGATTCTCGTAGGATCAGAAAGCGCTTTGAAGGTTTGTGCAACTAGAAATAAAGTTTCTTCGTCCAAATCGGTCACCGTTTCATTCGCACGGTCCGTTTCTCGAAATTCAGTCATGTGTCTCACCTTTCTTATTTCATAGTTTTATCTTATAACAAATGACCTTTCATGCAAACCTGTCTCTTCTTGTTCCAATTTAATCTCATAGTTTAAATTTATGTTTCAAATCAGGTTTTCACTTGGTCTGGTATACGTTCTGTGTCATAATGAAAAAGTCATACTGCTGCAAACATTGAGGGTGAAACACAGTGAAGAAAAAGAGAAAAGGCTGTTTCGCTGCTGCGGGTTTTATGATGATTTCTGTCTTTGTCATGGCCTCTTTTTTATTGGTCCTGCTTTTGTTCAACCGCGATTTAATCAAAAAACTTCCGATTGACACGAAAACAATTGTCCTCGAACGTTTAACTGATTATAAACCGCTGGTTGAGGACGAGCTTGAAAATCGGGGACTCTCCAATTACACATCGCTGATACTCGGCATGATGTATCAGGAGTCAAAAGGAAAAGGCAATGATCCGATGCAGTCCTCTGAATCTCTAGGGTTAAAGCGTAATGAGATAACAGACCCTCAACTCAGTATTAAACAAGGCATCAAGCAATTTACCCTCATGTACAAAACCGGTAAAGAAAAAGGTGTGGATTTGGATACGATTATTCAAAGCTACAACATGGGGGCAGGTTATATTGATTTTGTAGCTGAACATGGAGGAACGCATACTGAGGAATTGGCAAAACAATACTCCGAGCAGCAAGTCGAAAAAAATCCCGGGCTTTATACTTGCGGAGGAAATGAAAACAATTTCCGTTATCCGTATTGCTACGGTGATTACACGTACGCGGAAAAAGTAAAAGAAAAAACGAAAACTATTGAAAAATCTTTACAAGTTGCAACACTTGAAACCATGGAATCAACGGCTCATTAAAGGAGCCTGTCAATTTACTGACAAAGCCCAAAACGATATTTGGGCTTTTGTTATGTTTACAAACCTCAAAAAAGCCATACAAAGTATGGCTTTTAATAATACGGTGATATCATCAAATATACAATAACGCCTGTAAGGCTGACATACAGCCACAGCGGCATTGTCCATCTGGCAATTTTTTTATGGCGCTCAACCTGCATGCTGAAGCCTCTGATCAGCGTAAACAGCGCAAGCGGCACGATGATTGCAGAAAGGCAGATATGCGTAATTAAAATAAAGAAGTAAATCGGACGCATAATACCTTCTCCGCCATACAGCGTATTCTCCGCAATCGAATGGTATGTGACATAGCAAATCAAAAACAATAATGTTGTCGTAAAAGCAGCTAAGATAAAGCGTTTATGCGCCTTAATGTTTTTTTGTTTAATCATAATCAGTGCCGCCAACAAGAAGATAAACGTAAAGCTGTTGAATATCGCATTCAGCATTGGCAAAATGTGAATATTCGCATGGCTGAACTGATCTAATTTGGGCATAAAAAACAGCACTGCGATTAAACCGTTAATCAGAACTGTCAGTGTTAGGACAATTCCAGTATAATTTTTCGATTTATTTTCTGTTTGATTCATTTGGTGACCTCTCCTAATTTGTACTGGCTATCCAAATCGTATGCAAATTCAACGGAGATGTCAACGTTTTCGATGGCTTCGTCAGAAATTAGACACACTTCAGAAGGCCGGCGCTTTAATAGCACCAGCCTTTTGGTTTATGCCTCTTGCATTAAATGGTCAACAACCTTATGTTCATTTTCATTCAGCAAATTCTTTTGGATTTTCGAATGAACGGGTTTGTTCATATGCTGATCGAGGATGTCAGCCGTTTCTTTATCACCGGCAATGATCATCCGCTCCCATTTTTTTGCCGCGGCCTTTTGGTCGAGGTTGGCCGCCAGCCGCTTGTACAGTCTCGTTTGATTCTCCGTTACATGATTCTTCAGCTGTTCCTCTTCTAATGAAGCCGATGTGGTTTTAGAAGACTGGCTGCTCTCCCATGATTCATTGATTACGTCATATTCATAATGTTCCACCGCTTCAATTTTGCCTAAAACGGTTTCTATAATTTTCACTTCATTTTGCTGCGTTAAAATAAAAGCCGTGCTTGGATACGTTTTGCGCAAATTCTCCAGCTGATCAAGTACAGCTGTCTCTTCCCAGTAAAATTTTGTTTCAACAGGAATTTGAAGCTTGATCGCTTCCCATATACCGCTATTCGAAACAAAAAACACGAGGCTGCGCGGCATGTTTTTTCCTATTCCGTTAAGGTGCTGATAGATTTTGTCCGTGATTGCATTCAGACACTTTTCTTCCTCCGGGTCACTTGCTGCCAGATATTCTTTTAATCTGCCGAACCCCGACTTAAGGGCAATTTTCCATTCTCCCCCTTGCTGCTCTGGATACCTCATATCTGTGTTGAGATATAATGAGAGAATTTTGTCCGGGGGTTCCAATTGGACATAACGCAATTTCTTAATCAATGAATCAATCGGCATTCATATTCCTCCTTTTGCAACGGGTTACTTTTCTTTTTCCTCTCTTAAAACCAATCAAACCTTCCTTGCACTAAATTCTAGCAATTATGGATTTATCATTTACAAACGCCTCTTCTATCTACTACAATTGGTTACTGTGTTTCTAACTATTTTTTGAAAGGGGTTTGATTTTGATTACCACTAAGGAAAAAAACCGCCAAGAGCTTGAAGAAGAGCTGAATCATTTAGAATTTCAAATTTATCGCATGCAGGAAAATATAAAGGATCTATCGAAAGATGCCAGAGTGCTTGGTATTGATCAATCGAAAGATGAAGATTGGATGATTGTTTCCTCGATTGATGATGGCCAAACATGCAAAATTATGCTCACAGATTGTGAAACAGCTTATAGAGGAAAAAGCTGCTTTTCACTTGTAGCATCCTATCAGGACGATGCCATTCATATTGGGGATATTAAAGGGCCTCCGAATTACGGCTTCGGTTCTATTTGTATGAAATATTTAAAAGATATTGCCAGAGACTGCAATATCCCGAAAGTTACCGGCGACATAGCCAAACGGGATTGGAATCATGTGGACAGACTCATTCATTTTTATGAAAAGCATCAATTTGAAGTATCCATTGACTACGATACACAATCAGGAAGCATTAAATGGACGGATTTCTAAAAAAGTCTGGAAGAATATGCCGAGATATGCTGTAATGGTGTAAAACTGTTTAGGAGGACCTGAAGTGTTTGCACCCAAACTGAAACCGGGAGACGAAATTCGAATCGTGTCTCCCGCCACCAGCATGTCCGTATTAACAAATGAAGCAAAGTTGCACGCAAAAACGACATTAGAACGATTGGGTTTTCGGGTGACCATTGCTGAACACGCAGAGGAGTTAAACGAATTCCAGTCATCCTCTATCGAATCAAGAGTAAGTGATCTGCACAGCGCCTTTTTTGATCCCGAAGTCAAAGCTATTTTAACAACACTCGGCGGATTCAACAGCAATCAGCTGCTGCGTTATCTTGATTACGAGAAAATCAAACAGAATCCAAAAATTCTTTGCGGCTATTCCGATATTACGGCTCTCGCCAATGCCATTTATCAAAAAACCGGTCTCGTTACATATTCAGGCCCCCACTTTTCTACGTTTGCAATGAAAAAAGGATTGGACTATATAAAAGATTATTTTCTGGCTTGCTGCGCTTCGGATGAAGCCTTTGAAATCCTGCCATCACAAGAGTGGAGTGATGACCAATGGTTTTCAGATCAAGAAAACAGGCACTTTTATCCCCATTCCGGTCCTATTGTGATCCAGGATGGCTATGCTGAAGGCACATTGATTGGCGGCAACCTGTGTACACTTAATTTGCTGCAGGGAACGGAGTATTTTCCGGAAACAGAAAATACAATTTTACTGATTGAGGATGATTATATGTCAGACGCAAACATGTTTGACCGCGATTTACAATCGCTCATCCACCTCCCTTCTTTTTCAAATGTAAAGGGGATATTGATCGGCAGGTTCCAAAAAGCATCAAACGTATCAATAGATCACGTAAAAGCGATAGTTGGTACAAAACAAGAATTATCCGGCCTCCCCGTCATCGCAAACATAAATGCCGGGCATACCTCTCCAATTGCCACGTTCCCTATAGGGGGAACATGCAGGATTGAAGCTGATTCGGGCAAATCACGAATATGGATCGACAAGCATTAAACAGCTTGTAAAATCTTTTTACAAGCTGTTTTCACATCTGCACGTCATCTCAGTCCACATGACAAATGTCATATATGATGTATGATGTGTGCTACTACAAAGACATCCTTCTCTTTCGTATACTTAAGCGAGACACACAATGAGAGGATCCTTTACTATGACTGAACCAACCCTTAAACACAAACAAAAACTGCTGACAAAGCAAGTCGCTGCTTTTGCTCAGCCCGAAACAAAAAACAGTCTGATTCAGCTTTTAAACACGTTTATCCCTTTCTTCGGACTTTGGTTTCTTGCTTATTTCAGCCTCAATGTCTCCTATCTTCTTACTTTAGCATTAACAGTGGTTGCCTCAGGGTTTTTGACAAGAATTTTCATTATCTTTCATGACTGCTGCCATCAATCATTTTTCAAACAAAAGCGCTATAACCATATTCTCGGTTTTCTGACAGGTGTTCTGACTTTATTCCCTTACCTTCAATGGCAGCACAGCCATTCGATTCATCACGCGACCAGCAGCAATCTGGATAAACGCGGAACAGGCGACATTTGGCTGTTAACGGTAAACGAATATAAAGCCGCACCTAGACGCACAAAACTTGCATACAGACTTTATAGAAATCCGTTTATCATGTTTATTCTCGGACCAATTTATGTTTTTCTGATCACCAACCGTTTTAACAAAAAAGGTGCAAGACGCAAGGAGCGTATGAACACGTACCTTACAAACCTGGCAATTGTGTCATTGGCTGCTGTTTGCTGTCTCATCTTTGGCTGGCAATCGTTTTTGCTCGTGCAAGGCCCTATCTTTCTGATCTCAGGTTCAATCGGCGTGTGGCTGTTTTATGTACAGCATACATTTGAAGACTCTTATTTTGAAGCAGATGAAAACTGGAGCTACGTTCAGGCCGCTGTGGAAGGCAGTTCATTTTATAAACTCCCGAAACTGCTTCAATGGCTGACAGGCAATATCGGTTACCACCACGTTCACCATTTGAGCCCAAAGGTGCCGAACTATAAGCTTGAAGTTGCTCATGAACATCACGAACCATTAAAAAACGTACCGACAATCACCTTAAAAACAAGCCTGCAATCACTCGCATTCCGTCTTTGGGATGAAGACAAAAAACAATTTGTGTCATTTCGGGATATCAAACAAATATCTTTCCGCCTTCCGCCTGATTCAACAGAAAAACAGAAGCTGCGGGAGAACGCCTGACAATTAGGAGGTCTTCTTATACAACAAGAAGACTTCCTTTTTATTGTTCGGTGGTGCAATCTGGCTTTTACAATGGTAAAGTTACATTTAAGATGAAAAGCTGAAAATGAGGTTATATCATGATCAAAAAGCATTTTACATTTCAAAAACTAAGCGGGATCACGCCTTATATATGGACGATATTTTTCATCCTGCCCTTCTACTTTATATTTAAATCATCTTCTACATTTGTTATTATCGTCGGAATTATTTTGACGCTTTTATTTTTTTCGGTTTATCGATTTGCTTTTGTCTCAAAAGGCTGGGCCATTTATTTGTGGGCGTTTCTGCTAATCGGCATTTCAACCGCCTCCATTACGCTGTTCAGTTATATTTATTTTGCTTTTTTTATTGCGTATTTTATTGGAAACATAAAAGAACGCGTCCCTTTCCACATTTTATATTACGTACATTTAATAAGCGCAGCTGTCGCAGCGAATTTCAGTCTTGTGTTAAAAAAAGAATTCTTTCTGACACAAATTCCTTTTGTAGTCATTACCCTCATCAGTGCAATTTTATTGCCGTTCAGTGTCAGAAGCCGCAAGGAGCGCGAACGGCTGGAAGAAAAACTTGAATTTGCAAATGAACGGATTGCCGATTTGGTAAAATTAGAAGAAAGGCAGCGGATTGCCCGCGATCTCCACGATACGCTTGGTCAAAAGCTTTCTCTTATCGGTTTAAAAAGCGATTTGGCGAGAAAATTAATATACAAAGATCCCGAACAAGCAGCGCGTGAGCTGAAAAGCGTTCAGCAAACAGCGAGAACTTCTTTAAATGAAGTAAGAAAAATCGTATCCTCTATGAAAGGCATCCGGCTCAAGGATGAAATCATAAATATCAAACAAATTCTCGAAGCTGCTGACATTACATTTATCTACGAAGTTGAGAAATTGCCCGAAAATATCTCATTGCTTAATGAAAATATTTTGAGCATGTGCTTAAAGGAAGCTGTCACAAATGTTGTGAAACACAGTCAGGCTAAAACATGCCGAGTTGATATTCAGGAGCTCTGGAAGGAAGTTGTTATTACAGTGTCTGACGATGGAACATTTCAAGGAAGAGACACGTGCTTTTCAAAAGGACATGGCTTACTCGGTATGAGAGAGCGTCTTGAATTTGCAAACGGGAGCCTTCACATCGACACCAAAAACGGAACCAAGCTTACCATGACGATTCCTAATAACTCAAAATAAACAAAAAGGATGGCTTACATGATTAGTATATTTATTGCGGAAGATCAGCAGATGCTGCTGGGCGCTTTAGGATCACTATTGAACTTAGAAGACGATATGAAAGTTGTCGGCAAAGGAACAACCGGACAGGATGCTGTCGAATTTGCAAAAAAACATCAGCCCGATGTATGCATTATGGACATTGAAATGCCCGGAAAGACAGGCCTTGAAGCTGCTGAGGAGTTAAAGGATACAGGCTGCAAAATTATTATCTTAACCACTTTTGCCCGCCCCGGCTACTTCCAGAGAGCCATTAAAGCCGGTGTTAAAGGCTATTTGTTGAAGGACAGTCCGAGTGAAGAGCTCGCGAGCGCCATCCGAAGCGTCATGAACGGAAAGCGTATCTACGCACCTGAGCTGATGGAGGATATGTATAGCGAGGCCAACCCTCTCACAGATAGAGAAAAAGAAGTGCTCGAACTTGTGGCTGACGGAAAAAACACAAAAGAAATCGCCCAAGAACTCAGCATTAAAAGCGGGACGGTGCGAAATTATATCTCTATGATTCTGGAAAAGCTTGAAGTGAAAAACCGTATAGAAGCCATTACGCGCTCAAAGGAAAAAGGCTGGTTTAAGTAAAAGAGGATCTTGGCATATGTCCAAGATCCTCTTTTGTTCATCTGCTACTTCCCACGCTGAAACAGGAGATATGTTGCCGCTCCAAGAATGAAAATAACACATCAGCCGTTCATTGTTCATGGCATATCATCCACCTCTTGATGATAGCTGTATAGCTCTATGGCGCGTATAAAACAAATGGTGCGATGACATGGATACAATCCCGAGGGCTTGAACAAAAATGCGCCCTGATTTGACAATTTCACCTTCACCATCATCTGGCTTGAACATTGGCTTGTATATATTTAATGTAAACAAGGTAACTGTACTGTTTAAAGCCCCACTGAAAGAGCTTAAGAACAACCTGAATAAAATAGCGGCAAAAACACCAGTAAGCGACGCTGGCAATAAGTCGACGATCAGTCGAGGGTATACAGTGCCAGCATTTCTATTCCGAAGCCATACAAATGAAAAGGCAGTCACTCCCGGAACAACTATATAATACACTCCGATCAGTTTAAAAACCTGCTAAAAAAAGCCCCATTCTGTCCTTCAGCTGAATGTTTAGCGCCTAACGCACGCTGAACAAATTGCATGGTTCATAAAACAGGTGATTCACTAATAAGCCTGTTAAAATCGTGTGCCGGGATACATCTGCCGAATTACGAATATCGATTGATTGGGTTTTTCAATTATGTAATGCAGTCAGCCTTGCAATTCCGCTCCCAAAGCTGCCATCTTCTACTGCAAGAACACCGAGAACCACAATAAAAAAAACCGCCTAAAATTAAACCAATTCCGTATATCACATCTGCTAAAAGCAGCTGCTATCAGCCCGCCAAAAAAATGTAGCAGTCGTTATGCAATAATGAAGGAAATCAGCTAAACCGCCATGAACGTGCTGATGCCAAACGTCTCCGTAAAGCGGAAGACAAGAGCCTTGAATACAGCACTGTTGCTGGAATGAAACAGCATAACCTATGATCAAATCGCTGCTCCAAAAAATCAGGTATCGCCATGACTCCTGTTTTTAAGTAACGCGGGCGGCGCACTTGCTTCCCAAGACATGCTGTCATAGAGCCCGCGTAGCTTTGTCCATTAATCAAAGTAACAGCACACCTTCTGCAAAGACAGTAGATGACAGGAGCGTTTACCTTCTATTCATCGAAATCAGAAGGAGCACAATTTTTCTTTTATCAGCATATTATGTTTTACGTCTCTAAAAAACAAAAAAAGGACACGAGCTTAGAGCTACATGTCCTTTATCTTCATCTATTCTATTAATTTAACACTTTTACACTTACTGTTCTGACGCCCCAATTATGTGCATCACTTTTGTTTGGTACAAATACGTCAATTTTATTTCCTTTTATTGCGCCGCCAGTGTCTGCTGCTGTTGCTTCTCCATAACCTTCAACATAGACTTTAGAACCTAGCGGAATCACGTTTGGATCAACCGCAATAACTTTAGCATTCGGGTTCTTGTTTAAGTCGATGCCTGTTGCTGTAACGCCGGAAATGCCGCCGTCGTTAGCAGAGTAAGCAGTAGCAGTAACAGTTAGTTCTTTTGCCGCTTCTTGTTGATTTGTATTAGATTCAACAGCCTTTTCTTCTGTTTTAACAGAAGTTTCTGCTGCAGCCTTTGTTTCTTGTTTTGGTTGCTGTTGAACAGCTTCTTGTTTAGGTTGCTCTTTTTGCACAGCCTCTTGTTTTGTTTCAGTTTGAGGTGCGCTTGTTTGCGCATTCTCAGTCACTGTGTTTGTTGCTGTTGCCTGACCTTTTACTGAAAGTGCAGATCCAGCATAGATCATGTCAGAGCTTAAGTTATTCCAAACTTTCAGGTTGTTAACTGTCGTACCGAATTTTTGAGCAATCTTAGAAAGCGTATCTCCCGCTTTAATTGTATATTGCCCAGAAGTGGTTGTTTCTTCTGAAGAAATGGTCAGTTTTTCTCCCGCAATGATTGTATCAGAAGTTAACTTGTTCCATTCTTTTAGGTCCTTTAGGTTCACTCCGTTTTTCTGAGAGATCCCCCAGAGCGTATCACCCTTTTGCACCGTGATTTCTTTTGCAGAAGCGTGAGCTCCGAATGCAGTTGTTGAAAGTGCTGCAACTGCTACAAAGGACATAATCGTCTTCTTCATAAGTAAATCCTCCCTTGTTAGCTTTTTATTGGCGGCTAACAGGTGATATCGTAACACATGTAAATGTCAAATCAATAACAAAAAGATATGATTTAGATTACAGTTCCTTTACATGAAGGATTTCTCTCCGTTGGAAAGTCTTACTGAACCCTTGATATAATAGGCTTTTCAAGTCTTTTAAGTTCGGGTCAAAAAAAAGAAAAGAAAATGTGTTTTTCAAAGAAAAAAAGGTTGATTTATGCTTTTTTTGAGTCTGTCACCTGTACATAAGCTTGTATTTCTTCTAAAAAAAGCCGGCCATATTTTGCTCTTTTTTGTTCTCCGACTCCTTTTATAGACAAAAGTTCCTCATCATTTACAGGCTGTTTTCCTGACATATCTTTCAGCGTCTGATCAGAAAAAACGACAAAAGGTGGAACACCCTGCTCCGCCGCAATTTGCTTGCGTAAGGTGCGCAGCCGTTCAAATAGCTCGTCATTTTCCGTAATGGCTTCTGCTTTTAATGCTTCTTTTCTCGCTACCGATAATTCGCCTCTCAGCACATTTCTCCCTTTGCCGCTTACAAAAAGAGTCGGAAATGTTCCATCTGACATCCTAATAAAGTCGTCAGCGATCAGAAATTCAATGAAGTCGCTGATTTCACCAACTGATTGGTGCTTTAATATTCCGTATGTTGAAAGGCTGCTAAAGCCGTTTTCGAGCACTTTTTTATTTTTTGATCCAGCGAGCACCTGGGCAACCATCGTCTTCCCAAAACGTTCATTCATGCGAATGATACACGATAAGACCATCTGCGCTTCTCTCGTCACGTCATGGGCTGTTCTTGTATCTGTGCAGTTTCCGCACTGTCCGCAGGCTTCAGCCTCCTTTTCTCCGAAATACATCAGAATAAATCGCTGCAGACAATCTTCCGTATGGCAGTAGTCAACCATTTGCCGCAGTTTTTTCAAGTCCTGCTTTTGCTTCTCTTCATTTTCCGATTGCTCGATTAAAAAGCGCTGCACCATAATATCCTGCGGAGAAAATAAAAGCACACATTCACTGTCGAGGCCATCCCGGCCAGCTCGTCCCGCCTCCTGATAGTAGCTTTCCATATCTTTCGGGATTTGTGCATGAAGAACAAACCTGATATTTGATTTATCGATGCCCATGCCGAAAGCAGATGTGGCAACCATGACCTGCATCTCATCGTTCAGAAACCTTTCCTGCTGTTCTTTTCTGACTTCGTCCTGTAAGCCCCCGTGATACCGCCCTGCGCTGACCTGATTTCGTTTTAATCGCTCATATATCCGATCTGCTTCTTTTCTTGTCGCGGTATAGATAATGCCTGCTTCATGTTTGTTTCTTTTTACATACTCTTCAATAAAACGATCTTTGTTTTCCCCTTTTGCAACTTTTAAAGTCAGATTATCACGGGAGAAACCGGTATACACCGTGTTTTCTTTTTGAATATGCAGCTGGCTGCATATATCATCATGCACCTCAGGTGTTGCTGTTGCCGTTAATGCCATGATGACGGGTTTGTCATTTAACTCACGAAACAGAATTTCAATGTTTCTGTAGCTTGGCCTGAAATCATGGCCCCATTGAGAAATACAGTGCGCTTCATCTATTGCTACTAAAGGAACGTCAATGCTTTGCAAAATACGAATAAATTCTGTTGACGTTAACCGCTCTGGTGTAATGTAAAAAAGCTTATAAGCTCCTTCTTTCAGCCCGTTCAGCCTTTCATATATCTCTTGATTGGTTTGCGTGCTGTTGATGTAAGCAGCTCTGATTCCCGCTTCTTCAAGAGCATCAACCTGATCCTTCATTAATGATATTAACGGCGAAATGACAATCGTTGTTCCTTCAAACATCAGTGCCGGAATTTGATAGCAAATTGATTTCCCCCCGCCCGTCGGCATGATGCAGGCCGTGTTTTGTCTCGCTTCTGTCACCGAACGGATGGCTTCCTCCTGCCCTCTGCGCAGCTTTTCATAGCCGAAATAATGCGACAAAAGAGATTGGGCTTTATGTAACATAACGTGTAACCCTCGCTTTTCCTTCAATTTCTCCCATCATATCACAAAAAATAACCCTGCATTTCTTCTCGGATGGAAATTGAATTTTCGATATAAAAATCCTTTTTCAGATAAAATAAAAAGCCATTTCCATAAAGGAAATGGCTTTCGCTACATCTTGCCGTATGCAAGTAAGAAAGTTTTAAACCACCACTCCTCAAAGTGGGTGTTTGCAGAAACGTTCCTGTCGTCCTCTACAATGGAGGCATGACATTCCGGCTTCGATATAAAACTCCCTATTACAGCTTAAAGGTTAAAACTTAATTAACAATACGTACAAAGTAGCTTCTTTTATATAGTACACCATCGGACATATTTTATCAAGGGGTAGATCAATTGTTCAGAAAAACTTTTTTCCGTCCGTAAAACTGTTTTTTCGCTAATATATCTAATGATTCGACAAACAAAAAATATATTACAATAAAAAACGGCGCTTTTTAACGGCAAGAAGTCATCACTTTCTTCTATATAATATGTACACGCAAAAAAACTCCTATCTCACGGATAGGAGTCTTCATTCATTAAAATTTAACAGCAAGCTCTTTCGCTTCTTGTAAACCTTTTTCAACAATTTCTTGTGCTTTATCAGGCGCTGCGTTATGTCCCTCGATGACAACTGTGTGCAAGTCTTGAACACCCCAGAAACCAAGAACTGTTTTCATGAAGTTTAATGACATTTCTAGTGAAGCCATTGGCCCTTCTGAATAAACGCCGCCGCGCGCGTTAAGAAGTGCAACTTTTTTGCCGCCCATTAAACCAACTGGTCCTTCTTGTGTGTATTTGAATGTAACGCCTGCGCGAGACAGGTAATCCACATAAGTATGAAGCACTGCTGGCACTGTGAAGTTCCAAAGCGGGAATGCGAACACCACTTTATCAGCTTTTACAAATTGGTTCAGATATTTGTCAGCTATTGCAGCTTGTTTTTTCTCTTCCTCAGTCATTTCCATACCTTGACCTGCTTTAAATGTTCCATTAATCATATCTCTTCCAAGGTAAGGAAGGTTTTCTTTATGAAGATCTAATTCAATCACTTCATCATTAGGGTTGTTTTCTTTATATGCAGTTAGAAATGCTTCGTATAGTTTAACTGAAACACCTTCTTCAGCTGTACGGTCACTTGATTTTACAAATAAAACTGTAGACATTTGTATTCCTCCCGGTAAACTTTTTATATTAACTTACAAATAGTATGTTACTTTCTTTTTTATGCAAAGTCAATCACTTTATTTCGAATATGAGATTTTTTTCATAAAAAAAAAAAGCAAGTACACTTCATATCGGTGTACTTGCTTGCCATTTTCAGTTTGAATCCTGCTCACGGTCTAAAATCTCATACGTTTGAGAGCTTTTTTGATCAATTGTTTCTTTATTAGATAGATCTTTGACCTGTTCATGAAACTCCCTTTCGAATGACGGAGCATCCGTTTCCAAATCGTCCTCTACATCAGCTTGGGCTTCCACTGTCATTCTTGCGTACGGAACAGCTTCCAATCTTTCGTACGGAATGTCTTGACCTGTTTTTTCACAAATGCCGTACGTTCCGTCTTTTATCTTTTGTAAAGCCTGATTAACCTCCTCCAAAAGTTCCCGGTCTATTTCTTTTACCGTTTGGTCTGTCATGCGGTCTGTTACAAGCGTTCCGTGGTCAGCCATATGGTTATCGACCCCATTAGACAGCTCTCCTACTTCTTCAGTCATTGATTGTGTTTTCTTTTTTTCGCCAGACAATTCTTTTTGCATATCAAGCAATTTATGGTAGAGATGCTGAGTTTGTTCTTTAGTCAATGCCATGTGTATCCTCTCCTTTTTTTCTCTGTTCCCATTTTTTAATACTGACAAACCAAAAAAGCGTTTTTATGGCACAAAAAAAGCCAAACCATTCTTTGGAGACGGCTGGCCTCAGTCAGTTTTATTCAGCTGCATAAATACTTTGTCAGCACCGCTTGCACTTCGCTTAAATCGGTATCTTTCGCAAATTCTAATTCAAAGGTTTTGCTTCTTGTCATTAATAAAAGTCCAGTATCGGGATCAAACATTCCCGCTTCTTGAATGGCAAAGCTTTCAATCGTTTTATATGGAAGAAATACACGAACCTTCTTTTTAGAAAACACCTTATTATCAAAGAAAATGATACGTTTGTTTGTAAAGCAAATTTGGTCAACCCGGAGCTTATAAATCGATTCTATTCTTTCCCCTTCAACGAGCAAAGCTTCAAGCTTCTTTGCGTCAGTTGATCTGCTAACAGAAAAAATACCCAATGAAGAACCCCTCTTTCTGCATTTATCTATTTTTCTTATGACGAGATTATTAAATAAAATAAGTCCTTTATCCCTATATAAGAATACGACATAGAAGACATTTAAACCATTACGAACAGATTACATTTTTCAAATTTTTGATTTGTTTCTTGTCTTTTGAATTGTTGTCATCATGTAGTACGCACCAAAAGAGAAAAAAGTTTCATTTTCCGTAAATATTTTTTGAAAAATGAGTTTTTTAATGTTTCTTTTGTGTATCTGTTTTATTTTCCCTTTTTGAATCAAAGAAGAACCGCAGCTTAGCTGCGGTCCTTTGCATAACCATCCGTATCTTCAATTGTGACATCTTCTGTTTCTTCTCCCTCAGGAATTCGATCGGTGATTATACCTCTTCAAAATATTCTTTATAGTAACCGCCGATTTTATTTGTATTATCGACGACAAACAGAAATTCCTCTGTTTCATTCTTCACTTCATATTCTTTCCCTGGAGTTAATACGCGATTTACAATGTATTTTTTTGCGTTTGTCTGAACACACTTTACTTTTTTAATGGTTTCTTTTTCAAGCCAATTTTTATGTATCATGATGAAATCTCCTTTACTTGTCTATAAGCCTATTGTAGCTTTTTTCTTTTGTAAATTGCAATATCGGTTATTCATTGATTTTGCCTTGTTTTCTAGTATAGAATGTTTGTATACGCTTACTTCCACAGTAACGATCACAGCTAATTCCTGCTCTTCAATGAAGCAATATCCATACTATCACCAAGAATCTCAGAACAGACCATAAAAATGACTGGAGGTTTGTTACGAATGAGTTCTTTAACGATGCAAGTGAGTAAAAGGCTGGAGACATTTTTACAGGGAACAAAGAAGCTTTATATTGATGGAAAGTTTGTTCCGAGTGCCTCAGGGGCAACCTTTGACACGCCCAACCCGGCGACAGGCGAAACCTTAATGACGCTGTATGAAGCCCAGGCAGAGGATGTGGACAAAGCCGTTAAAGCTGCCCGCAAAGCCTTTGATCAAGGCGAGTGGAGAACAATGTCTCCAGCATCGAGAAGCAGACTCATGTATAAGCTGGCAGATTTAATGGAAGAGCATAAAACTGAGCTTGCCCAGCTTGAAACCCTTGATAACGGAAAACCAATAAACGAAACAACAAATGGAGATATTCCGCTGGCTATTGAGCATATGCGCTATTACGCCGGTTGGTGTACAAAAATAACAGGGCAGACAATCCCTGTTTCCGGCTCCTATTTTAATTACACACGCCATGAGCCTGTCGGCGTCGTCGGGCAAATCATCCCATGGAATTTCCCGCTTCTTATGGCGATGTGGAAAATGGGTGCGGCTCTTGCAACCGGCTGTACCATTGTGCTTAAGCCTGCTGAGCAAACCCCGCTTTCAGCTCTTTATTTGGCTGAGTTAATTGATAAAGCCGGTTTCCCCGACGGTGTCATCAATATCATTCCGGGATTCGGTGAGGATGCGGGAGAAGCACTTACCAACCATGAAGCGGTTGATAAAATTGCCTTTACCGGATCAACAGAAATCGGAAAGAAAATCATGGGCACAGCGGCAAAAAGCATTAAGCGGGTCACCCTGGAACTGGGCGGAAAATCACCTAATATCCTGCTCCCGGATGCGAATTTGAAAAAAGCCATTCCAGGCGCTTTAAACGGTGTCATGTTTAACCAAGGCCAAGTCTGCTGTGCGGGCTCACGCGTCTTTATTCATAAAGACCAGTATGATGAAGTTGTCAATGAGATGGTGTCTTACGCTGAATCACTCCGCCAAGGAGCCGGACTTCATAAAGATACCCAAATCGGCCCGCTCGTGAGCAAGGAGCAGCATGAACGCGTTCTTTCTTATATTCAAAAAGGGAAAGATGAAGGAGCTAAAGCTGTCACTGGCGGAAGCTGCCCTTATGAAGAAGGATACTTTGTCGCGCCGACTGTGTTTGCGAATGTGGAAGACGATATGACCATCGCTAAAGAAGAAATTTTCGGACCAGTCCTGACGGCCATACCATATGAAACAGTGGATGAAGTCATTGAACGAGCTAACCATTCTGAATACGGACTTGCTGCCGGACTATGGACCGAGAATGTAAAACAAGCCCATTATATCGCAGATCGTCTTCAAGCCGGGACTATCTGGGTAAACTGTTATAATGTGTTTGACGCAGCTTCCCCATTCGGCGGTTATAAACAATCCGGACTCGGAAGAGAAATGGGCTCCTATGCTCTAGATAACTACACAGAAGTCAAGAGTGTATGGATTAATCTTGAGGACTAAAAGGTTTTTCAAAAAAACTGCTGCCAGCCAGCAGTTTTTTTCTTTCAGTAATGGCGGCAAAAGCAGGTGAATATATATCTTCTGAAGGAGTTGAGCGGGATGAGCACACTTCAGGAGAAGGTGAGGCGCTATCAGCAAAACACCATTTCAGAGCTGAAAGATAGGCAAAATGATGACGGTTCTTGGACATTTTGCTTTGAAGGGCCAATCATGACGAATTCTTTTTTTATTCTGCTCCTCACCTCACTTGATGAAGGTGAAAATGAAAAAGAACTCATTTCGGCGCTTGCAGCCGGCATTCGCGAAAATCAGCAGCCAGACGGAACGTTTAACAATTTTCCTGACGAGACAGACGGCAATATAACAGCTACCGTCCAAGGATATGTCGGAATGCTGGCTTCAGGATGCTGCCATCGAACTGATCCGCACATGAAAAAAGCTGAACAATTCATTGCATCACATGGCGGCTTGAGAAATATTCATTTTATGACAAAATGGATGCTTGCAGCAAATGGCCTTTACCCTTGGCCCGCTTTATATTTGCCATTGTCGCTTTTAGCAATTCCCCCAACATTCCCGGTTCATTTTTATCAGTTCAGCACATATGCCCGTATACACTTTGCCCCGATGGCCGTAACACTCAATCAACGATTCACACTAAAAAACCGCAAAATTCAATCTCTCCGCCACCTCGACCCGCACATGACAAAAAATCCTTTGACTTGGCTCCGTTCCGATGCTTTCGAGGAGAGAGACCTCTCTTCTGTTCTGACTCATTGGAAGCGCATTTTTCGTGCACCCTTTGCTCTTCAGGAGCTGGGCTTACACACAGCTAAAACGTATATGCTTGACCGGATTGAAGAAGACGGCACACTGTACAGTTATGCAAGCGCCACAATATTTATGGTATACAGCCTTCTGTCACTTGGTGTGTCACGCCATTCACCGGTTATCCGAAGGGCTATAAATGGCATCAAAGCATTGGTGACTGAATGCGGCGGCATTCCTTACTTAGAAAATTCCACATCCACTGTTTGGGATACTGCATTAATCACCTATGCGCTTCAGCAAAACGGCGTTGCTGAAACAGACGGTACAATTACAAAAGCCGCTTCTTTTTTACAAAAGCGGCAGCATACTAAGATAGCAGATTGGTCTGTCAAAAATCCAAATGTATCTCCAGGCGGCTGGGGATTTTCAAATATCAACACGAATAACCCTGATTGTGACGACACCGCAGCCGTCTTAAAAGCAATTCCCCGCAACTTCTCTCCTTCTTCTTGGGAGCGAGGTGTGGCTTGGCTTTTATCGATGCAGAACAATGATGGAGGGTTTTCCGCCTTTGAAAAAAATGTGAACCACCCTCTTATCCGCCACCTCCCGCTTGAATCCGCCGAGGATGCGGCTGTTGATCCCTCAACCGCCGACCTCACCGGGCGTGTGCTGCACTTTTTAGGTGAAAAAGCCGACTTTTCAGTAAAACATCACCACATTCAGCGTGCTGTGAACTGGCTTTTTGAAAACCAGGAACGTAATGGATCTTGGTACGGACGATGGGGTGTTTGCTACATTTATGGCACATGGGCTGCCTTGACCGGTATGCACGCCTGCGGAGTTGTTCGAACACATCCTTCGATACAAAAGGCAATCCGGTGGCTCAAAACCGTACAAAATGATGATGGCAGCTGGGGTGAATCCTGCAAAAGCGCGGAGGTCAAAACCTATGTGCCGCTTAAAGAAGGAACCATTATACAAACTGCATGGGCTTTAGATGCTTTATTACAATTTGAAAAACCCAGTCATCCAGCAATTGTGAAAGGGATGAATTACCTCATGGATAACAGTTCTCATGACGGTAGAAGCTTGACTTATCCAGTGGGTATCGGGCTGCCAAAGCAATTTTATATTCGTTACCATAGTTACCCTTATGTGTTCCCTTTGTTGGCTGTCAGCAAGTATTTGAATTCTATTGAAAAGGAGACAGCAAATGAAACGTGAATCTTATCAAACCGAGATGTTCAATTGGTGTGAAGCCTTAAAAGATCAGATTCAAAAACGAGGACAGCTTGATCGATTTGAGGATCAAATCGAAAAGATGATTGAAGCGCTGGAGGATGACCAGACGACAGAAGAAGAGTGGTATCAGCAGGCCGCCACACTCTATCGTGATATTACACAATCAGAAGAAACAGGTGAAAGACGCGCCTTCGTTCCTATAGGAAAACATGTTCTCCCACAGCTTCCGTACAAGTACTCCGCTTTAGAACCTTATATTTCACGTGATATTATGGTGCTTCATCATACAAAGCATCATCAAAGCTATGTTGACGGACTGAATAAAGCAGAATTGGAGCTTAAGAATGCCAGAGCTTCAAAGAACTATGACTTGATCACTCATTGGGAAAGAGAGCTGGCATTTCATGGAGCTGGCCATTATTTGCACAGTATTTTTTGGTTTTCTATGCATCCAAACGGAAAAAGACGTCCTACTGGAGCATTGTTTCAAATGATCGATCTTTCATTTGGAAGCTATTCGGCCTTTAAGGAGCATTTTACCCAAGCTGCAAAAAAAGTGGAGGGTGTCGGGTGGGCCATTCTTGTCTGGTCCCCTCGTTCCGGACGGCTTGAGATTTTAGCTGCAGAGAAGCACCAGCACTTCAGCCAGTGGGATGTTATCCCTCTTTTGCCGCTTGATGTATGGGAACATGCTTACTATTTGCAATATAAAAATGACCGCGGGAGCTATGTTGATCATTGGTGGAATGTAGTCGATTGGCGTGAAGCCGAAAAACGTTTTGAACAGGCAAAAGAAGTTGTATGGAAACTCTATTAAAAAAGCCCCCTTTTCCAGGGGGCTTCATTTTTTAAAAAACACCTAATACATGTAAAAATACAATAATGATTGCAACAGGTGAAAGATAACGTATCAGCAGAAGCCAAACCGCAAACCACTTTCGCTTGAGGTTTGAGCCGCTTTTCAGCTCGTTAAACAAATCCTCTTTCGGTATTTTTAACGGTACAAAGATAGAAATCAATAACGCTCCTAACGGCATTAAAATATTGCTGACCAGAAAATCAGCTGCGTCAAAAATAGACATGTGAAAAATGGTAACATCACTTAAAACCCCGTATGATAACGCAGACGGTACGCCGACCAGAAAGATAGCAATCCCGCCGATCCAGGCAAATCGTTTTCTTTTACTAACATCGCCTTTAGAAAGTACAGCGACCAAAATTTCAAGCATTGAAAAGGCAGAGGTCAGTGCCGCAAATAAAAATAGAATTAAAAATGCTAATAAAAAGACAATTCCGAACGGCATTTGATTAAACACAGTCGGCAGCACATTAAATAACAGAACAGGCCCTTGATCCGGTTTGAGACCGAATGAAAAAACAGCTGGAAAGATCGCGATTCCCGCCATAATGGCGACAAGGACATTCAAAACCGTAACAGATACAGCAGACTGCACCAGATTTTCTTGTTTCTCTAGATAAGCACTATACGTTACCATTACAGATACACCGACACTTAATAAGAAGAAGGACTGGCCCATCGCATATAATATCGTATTGGCGTCAATCGCAGAGATATCAGGTGTCAGGAAAAACTTAATACCTTCTATCGCTCCATGAAGTGTAACTGAACGCACCATTAAAATGATAAATAATATAAAAAGCGCCGGCATTAAAATTTGGCTTGCTTTTTCAATTCCGCTGCTTACACCTTTTGCGACAACCAAAATTGTGACCAGCATAAACAGCAGCTGGCCTCCTACAGCCAAATAAGGATTTGAAATAGTATTCGCAAACAGCGTATCAAATCCTGACGTATGCGATAAACCGCCGGTAAAGCCTTTAAAAATGTAATTTAAAATCCATCCGCCGACGACGCTGTAGAATGATAACAGAATAAAGCACGTCGCCATGCCCAAATAGCCTATCCAATGCCACTTAGACCCTGGAGCAAGAGATTTATAGGATTGGACGGCATCTTGCTGTGTTTTTCTGCCTATGATGAATTCACCGAGCAATAATGGCAGTCCGATTAAAATTGTAAATAATATAAAAATAAATAAAAACGCGCCTCCTCCGCTGGTGCCTGCTACATATGGGAATTTCCATATTGCACCGAGACCGATAGCCGATCCAGCCGCAGCTAAAATAAAGCCCAGCTTCGAAGACCATTGATTAGCTTCCTTCACCCTATCACTCCTATTTTCCAAAACAGTTTAAAGGTTCATTGTAAGAATATCTACCTATATAGTCAAGAATATTTTGATTAGTTTACATAATATATTTATCATCTATCTCCATGAATATATCAGATCACAGTCAATCTATCAATATTGAATTATTCAGAAAATTAATTATAATAGGGGAATACCAAAAAATCTGTAAGGATTTCTGCTGGAGTTCTTGATCAGTATATGAGGAGTGTTTTTATGGAAAACATCAGAAAGATAAGTCATTTCGCGGGACAAACCTTCGGAATCTGGGTCATTGTTTTTGCCGTGCTCGGATTTTCTTTCCCGTCATTATTTTCTTGGATCAGTTCTTATATTACGATTTTTCTTGGCATTATTATGTTTGGAATGGGGCTAACACTGCAAACCGATGATTTTAAAGAGCTGATCAGAAAACCTTTGTACGTCATTATCGGAGTGATTGCCCAATATACAATTATGCCGCTTGTTGCTTTCGGCTTAGCATATGGCCTGCATCTCCCCTCGGAAATCGCGGTAGGCGTTATTCTCGTTGGCTGCTGTCCCGGTGGAACTGCCTCTAATGTTATGACATTTTTAGCAAAAGGCAATACGGCCCTGTCTGTTGCTGTCACAACGATTTCCACCTTGTTGGCACCGGTTTTGACGCCGGTTTTGATTATGCTGTTTGCCAAGGAATGGCTGCCTGTCTCACCTGGCTCGTTATTTATTTCGATTTTGCAGGCTGTATTGATTCCAATCATTGCAGGCCTAGTCGTCAAAATATTTTTCAAAAAACAGGTCTCAAAAGCCGTTCATGCCCTGCCGCTTGTTTCAGTCATCGGTATCGTTGCCATTGTGTCAGCTGTTGTAAGCGGCAACCGGGAAAACCTGCTTCAATCAGGTTTGCTTATTTTTTCAGTAGTTATCCTGCACAACGGGTTTGGATATTTATTGGGATTTCTATGTGCAAAGCTGTTAAAAATGGATTATGCGTCTCAAAAAGCAATTGCAATTGAAGTCGGCATGCAAAACTCAGGGCTTGGCGCAGCACTTGCCACGGCACATTTTTCACCGCTATCTGCCGTTCCGAGCGCGATTTTCAGTGTATGGCACAACCTTTCAGGCTCTCTGCTCGCTACATATTGGTCTAAAAAAGGTAAGAATCCAAAAGAAGATTCAAACAGCACAGAACTGACTCTTTAACATTCTATTGTATATAAAAAGGTACATCACGTTTATCCGTGATGTACCTTTTTTGTTTTATCCCTCTAACAAAAGCTGTTCAGGATCTTCTAGTAAGTTTTTAATTGTGACAAGGAATCCAACTGCTTCTTTACCATCTACGATCCGGTGATCATAAGATAATGCAATGTACATCATCGGACGGTTTTCGAAACGTTCTTCATCAATTGCGACAGGGCGCAGCTGAATCTTATGCATACCCAGGATACCAACTTGAGGGCTGTTTAAAATCGGTGTCGACATGAGTGAACCGAAAGTCCCTCCGTTTGTAATTGTAAATGAGCCTCCTTGCAGCTCACCAAGGGTCAATTTATTGCTTCTCGCTTTTTTCGCAAGCTCGCCGATTTCTTTTTCAATGCCTGCAAATGTCAGACGGTCCGCATCCCGTACAACTGGAACGACAAGTCCTTCTTCAGCTGCAACAGCGATTCCGATATCATAGAATTTCTTAACAATCAGCTCATCGCCTTGAATTTCTGCATTCAAGAGCGGATATTTTTTCAATGCCGCTACAACAGCTTTTGTAAAGAAAGACATAAAGCCCAGCTTCACTTCATTTTGCTCAAAGAATTGGTCTTTGCGACGTTTTCTGAGATTCATAACAGCCGTCATGTCAACTTCATTAAATGTAGTCAGCATCGCAGATGTTTGCTGAACTTCGACTAGACGTTTTGCAATCGTCTGTCTGCGGCGTGACATTTTTTGCACTTCAACAGGTTTGTCAAAGCTTTGCTGTTTTTTTTGAGCCTGCGGCTGTTGTTTTTGCTGCTGAGGAGCTGGTTTCGCCGCTGGTTTTTCATACGCCTCAACATCCTGTTTGCGCACTCTTCCAAGCGGGTCGCCAGTTGGAACCTGAGACAGGTCAATCCCTTTCTCTCTCGCCAGCTTACGGGCAGAAGGAGATGCAATTGTTCTTGATTTTGCTTCCGTTTGCGCTTCCTGGCTCACTTCTTGCGCCGCTGGTTCAGCTTGCTTTTCTTCTTTTTCACTTTCTTTGCTTTCAGCCTTCTCTGAAGGAGCAGGGGCAGAACTTTCACCCGCGCCTTCTGTAATGGTACCGATAATTTCTCCAACTTGGACGGTATCACCCGAATCTTTCAATACCTCTTGAAGAACACCCGATTCTTCTGCTGTCAATTCAACATTTACTTTATCCGTTTCAAGTTCAAGCAGATATTCACCCTGTTCTACATAATCACCGGGCTGCTTTAACCATTGGGCTATTGTTCCTTCTGAGATTGATTCTGCTAATTCAGGTACCTTAATTTCCGCCATTTTTTCATTTCCCCCTTAGTTTTTGCGAGTCAAGCTATCAGATACAATACGTTCCTGTTCTTTTTTATGAACTGTCGGATCTCCCTCTGCAGGACTGGATCGTCTTCTTCGTCCAATATATTGAACGCTTACTCCTTCTGGTGCAAGTTCTGTCAAATAAGGGCTGATGTAGCTCCAAGCCCCCATGTTCTGCGGCTCTTCCTGAACCCAAACGATTTCTTTTAGGTTCGGAAGCTTTGCAAATAATTCTTTGACTCCTTTTGCAGGGAATGGATACAGCTGTTCAATTCTCGCAATGTGAAGCCACTCTTTCCCGTCTTCTAACTTGTTGAAATGATCGCTGATGTCTATAGATACTTTACCGCTGGATAATACGAGCCGCGTTACTTTTTCATACTCATGAGAAAGTCCTGACTGTTCGTAAACAGGCTGGAAGCGGCTTTCACTGAGCTCCTGCACTTCAGAAACGGTATTCGGATTGCGCAGAAGGCTCTTCGGCGTCATGATGACGAGCGGACGAATTTCCTCACGCAGCAGCATTTTAGCCTGTCTTCTTAATATATGAAAATATTGAGCGGCGCTTGTCAGGTTGGCAACCGTCCAGTTATTCTCCGCAGCTAGCTGCAGGAACCGCTCGATTCTACCGCTTGAATGCTCAGGGCCCTGTCCCTCATAACCGTGCGGCAGCAGCATCACTAATCCGGATTTTTGGCCCCATTTTGCTCGTCCGGCAGAAATAAATTGGTCAAAGTACACTTGAGCAGCATTGGCAAAATCCCCATACTGCGCTTCCCAAAGGACAAGTGTTTCAGGTGAATACACATTATAGCCGTATTCAAAACCGAGTACAGATCCTTCAGACAGCGGGCTGTTATGAACGGCAAATGATGTGTCACAATCTGATAAATGGTGCAGCGGCACAAATTCCTTGCCTGTCTCACTGTCGTGAAGTACAAGGTTTCTTTGGGCAAACGTTCCGCGCTCAGAATCCTGTCCTGTTAATCGAATCGGTGTTCCGTCTTTCAGAATGGAAGCAAACGCGAGAGATTCAGCCAATGACCATTCCACTTTTCTGTCATCATCAAACGCCTTGGCCCGTCTTTCTAAAATGCGTTTTAGCTTACCGAATACATTAAACGACTCCGGCCAATTGACCAATTCGCCATTCAGCTTGCGGAGCACATCAAAATCAATAGATGTGTCTACATCCGGAAAACCGTTTGAAACAGGTTCCGGAAGTTCTATTTCACAAGCGATAGGTTCCTTTTTAGCCGGCACTTTTTGATAAGCGTCTTCTATGCGTTTCGTTACCGACTTTTCAATGTTTTGAACAACTTCCTCGGTCAGCACCCCATCTTTAATGAGCTTTTCCGCGAAAATATGTTTGACAGTCGGATGCTTTCTTACAGCATCATACAGCATCGGCTGAGTAGTTGACGGCTCATCCATTTCGTTGTGTCCGTAACGTCTGTACCCGATTAAGTCAATCAGAAAGTCCTTGTTGAATGTTTTTCGGTATTCTACCGCAAACTTAACAGCTGAAAGACAGGCTTCAGGATCGTCCGCATTTACGTGAACAATCGGTATTTCATAGCCCTTCGCCAGGTCACTGGCATAGTTTGTTGATCTTGATTCAGCGCTTTCTGTTGTGAATCCGATCATGTTATTGGCGATAATATGAATCGCACCGCCTACTTGATACCCTTTTAAAGAGCTTAAATTCAATGTTTCAGCGACAATTCCTTCCCCAGGGAATGCAGCGTCTCCATGAATTAAAATCGCAAGTGATTTTGTTTCATCCTGAACCGGGTATCCGCTTTGTGTTCTTGTTTCCTGCGCCGCTCTTGTACTGCCTTCAACGATCGGGTTGATAAATTCCAAGTGGCTCGGGTTATTCGCCAGCGTAATACGCGCCGACTTCGTTTCAGCGTCTTGAAGCTCGCGGTTCGCTCCCAGGTGATACTTGACATCCCCCGTCCATCCGTAGCTGATGCCGATAGATCCTTCAGACGGGACTAAATCTTTGTTCGGCGCATGCTGGAACTCTGAGAATATGATTTCATACGGTTTGCCCAGCACATGTGCCAGCACATTCAGGCGGCCCCTGTGCGCCATACCGATGTTAACGCTCGTTGTACCTGATTTGACAGATTGTGCGATAATGTCATCAAGCACTGGAACAAGAGCGTCCAGACCCTCAATTGAAAAACGCTTCTGCCCGACGAAGGTCCGGTGTAAAAATTGCTCGAATCCCTCTACTTCCGTCAGTCTTTCCAGCACAGCTGACAGCTTTTCGGCTGAGTTCTTTTGGAACAATTCACCGGATTCAATCTTTTGAGTCAGCCACTCTCGCTCTTTAAAGTCGTGTACATGATCAAATTCAAATGAGATGGTTCTTTTATACGTATTTCGTAAATACTGAATGGCTTCTAGACCGTTCGTAATGTTTTTAGGAGCGTCTTTACAAATGACCGACGCAGGTATTTCTTTTATTTCCTCTTCTGTTAGCCCGTAATCGGATAGTGGAAAGAGCTCGCTCTTTTTCCCATCCTTTCTGAGCGGATTGACGGAAGCGTTCAAATGGCCATAGGTTCTTATATCTTCTGCAAGTCTGATTGCTGATGCGATCTTTTGTATCAGATCGGCTGTAACACGTCCCTTTTCTTTTGTTCCCGATGCCTCTTTTATATCGCTTGGAGGAGCTCCTAGTTCGTCGAACATGTCCTTCAGATCCGGATCAATGCTGTTCGGATCCTGGGTGTACTGATCGTAAAGCTCCAGCGCATAGCCGAGGTTCGGACCGTAAAAATCTTCCCAATTCATTCGTTGTTTCATATTATTTTGAAACATTTGAATATTACCCCCAACCTAGATAATCAAGTGATTCATTCACTATCTTAAAATAACTTTCGAACGCTGTGTCCAAAATTATGTAATAAAAACGCTTCCAACGATATTTTACCACTGTTTGCAATTTGATTCTACCTTGATTGTTCACAAAATAGTAAAAAACCTTTATAAAAAACAAAAAATTTAATCATTTACAAAAAGAAACGCCAAAAAGCATAGAATAAAGGGTTATCCTATGCTTTTATGGAGCAGTTTTTTAAGAAGCGGATACAGAACATCCGGAAGCTGATCGACATCCGGGACAAATATACTGAACTTCCCGTACATATCCTGTATCGTTTTCATTTGCGATTCTTCAATTTCTGAGTTGGAGAGAAAAACATTTATGACTTCTATTCCCCTTTTTCGAGCTTCTATAACCGCTTCACTTGTATCGACAATCCCATTTTGCTCATAACCAAATGCGGCCGGCTCTCCGTCAGAGAACACAATTAAGAATTTTTGCGCCTCGCTCCGCTGCAGCATTTTTTTCGTCATTTGCCTGATCGCATAGCCGTCACGGTTGTCTTCCTCAGGTTCAAGCTGCATAATCGCCGGTCCCGCTGCCTGTCTTAAGGACGACTGAAATGGAATTACCGTATTAAAATAGTTCGGCTGACTCGTTTCGGTCGCATCGTTTGTATCCTCCCAGAAACCGACAATTTGATGCGGAACTGCTACTGATTTCAAGGCTTCATGAAACAATACGATACCCCGCTTCGTTTCATCCATTTTGTCGAACATACTGGCTGAACAGTCGACCAGTAATGTAAAAACAGCGTCAATTTCTGAAGAAGGCTCTTGTTTTTTGTAAAAAAGACGCGGATTCCGCTCCGTAAAATAACGGAGAAGCTTGTTGTTCAGACGGCCCGCGTGGAGGTCAGTCCTTGGCAGCGTTTTTTTGTGTTCAAGCGTTTTTTGAATCATTTGTTTTAAACGCTTCTGATACGATTCGATCGATTTTGCCTGCTGTTTATAAGAAAGCTCTTCATCTTTTGTTGCAGGCTGCGGTTCTTTATAAATCGCAAACGCGAATTTATTTTCCTTTCCGTCGGCAAGACCCGCGCCGTTCGGCTGGTCTTTTTTGGACTCTAGCGCTTCCAGTTTGGAATAGTCTTTTCGTTTTGTCTGTCTGGCTGAACCTTGAACAGAGCCGAGAGCTTGGTCTCCATCGTCCCCTTCACGAGAAGCATCTTTTCCTAAATCGGATTTTGCGCCGTGTTCAATATCAAATTGAAGGAAGCTTTTAGACGGCGCTTCTGTTTCACGGTGCCAAGTCGGCATTTCTTCATCGTGAATATCTTCATCGCCGTCTGATTTTTTCGGAAGCGTTACGTCATCACTCAGCTTCGGCGCTTTTTTCTCTTCTTCAAATAACGGCTGCTCTGCGGCTTTAGCGTAATCTAACTCAGGCAAAAAGAAGTAGGTATTCAGCATGTCTTTATCAAGTACCTCTTCAAGCCCGTCCATGATGTCTTCGACAATTTTCAGAACGTGGCGTGTAGAGTCAGCTTCATACACACGCAAGAGCTGCTGTTCAATAAACGGTCGCATCAGATCAATATCATCACGCATAGACGGGATGGTTTCCAGAGGCGATTCCGCCGTCAGCTTGGTATACATGGCGCAAAAGAGCGCATCCGTAAAAATGCTTCGTTCTAAATTTAAAGTGAGCTGTGTGGAGAAATGTTTTCTGTACATGTCTTTTCGTTTTGCAAATACATGTTTTGTGCCGGGACGGTCGTGTTTGATACATTCTTCAATTCTGATGTCCTCAAGCAGCATAAACAGCTGTTTGGCAAAGCTTTTGAATGTAAGATGCCGATGGATATCATCCAAAAAGTTCGTAAACTCTTGCAACGAGCTGTATTTTGTTCCGACCGATCGAAGGTAGACATCGCTTTTGAGACCTGCTTCCATATCTTCAGCTGCTCTGTCCTTCCAAAAGTGGCTCATGTAGATTTTTTTTTCAAATGGGTTGTAGTAGGACTGAACGCCATACTCCACTTCCACCGCCTCACTTTTGGTGAGCGTTTTGGCCAAATCGGTCAGCATCATAAATAAAAACGAGTCAATTGTGCTGTCATTAAATTTGATAAATTTCATCGCACATCCCTCATTCAAACAGAGTTTCTGCGATATTTCGGACCGCCGCCTTTTCACGGTCATCGTCAAGCTTTTCTACAATTCCCCGTTCGATGGCCCGTAGCGGCGGAATATAAGCGGCTAAATCACACGTATCAATTAAAGCTCTGATAGATGCCGCTTCTTCAGACACCTGCCCGTTATTGGCCTGAACGATCAGATCAGAAGACAGCGTGATAAACCGGTCAATTAATTTCTCATCATGAAGAGCAGACTGAGACATGAGTACTTGTTTCAGCAGCTCGCCTTTAATATATGGCACATCAATAATGACAAAACGGTTTTTAAGCGCTTCATTCAGCGGTACGGTTCCAACGTAGCCTTCATTGATGGCAGCAATGACTCCAAAGCCTTCTTTTGCACGAACGACTTCTCCTGTAAACGGATTTGTCATCATTTTTCTATAGTCCAATACACCGTTTAAGATGGGCAGGGTTTCCGGCTTTGCCATATTGATTTCGTCTATATAAAGAAAGTGGCCTTCATTCATAGCTGTTGTCACAGGCCCCGAGACAAACTCGATTGTTGCCTGGCCAGATTGATTTTCAATGGTTTTATAGCCAACCAGTGCTTCAGCATCCAAATCAACTGAGCAGTTGACACTGTGCATTGGTTTATGAAAATAACTGGACAATGTTTCTGCCAGCCTAGTTTTACCTGAGCCTGTAGGCCCTTTTAACAGGATATTTTTCCCCATCGCCAATGCGATAATGGCATCGAATAAAATGGCTTCATCCTCCGCCTCATAGCCTGATGTCCCGATAAGCGATTGAAATTCTGGAGAAATCGGCTGGCTTTTATATGATAAAAGCTTATTTTGTATATCTTCCGGCAATGTTAAGTGCTGCAATTGAGATGTCATAGACAGGTTTCCTTTCCTATTCGTATTCCATTAACGAGTATACTAAAAAAGCCCCTGTATGCTCAATACAAAGGGCTCCCGCTATATTACTGTTTCTCGTTATTGCCAGAAAGCGCTCCGCACACAATTCGCGCTCCTGAATTTCCGCTCGGATTCGTCAGATAGTCGTCAGCCTGTTCGTGAATAACAAACGCGCTGCCATCCTGGTCGAGAATATTCAATTTGCTTCCTTTTTGTAAAGAGGTTTCAGGCGCATTCATAATAACATCTACTTTCCCGTCAGCACCGACTTCAAGATTCGGAAGATCTCCGGCATGATGTCCCATCGGATTATTGAAGCCGTGTTCTTTGTTCAGCGGATTAAAGGGTCCGCCCGCAGATTCAAAATCCGGCCTGACACATGATCCTTTTTCATAAATATGAAAACCGAGTGAAGCCCCGGGTGTCAGGCTGTGTGCTGAGATGTGAAAATCGAGCCCTTCGTCTTCTGATTCTTTTATTTCAATATACCCGACTTTTTTGCCTTCTCTATTGACCAGCTGGATCTGATGACTAAACGCTGACGTTTCTATCACCTTTTTATCCGGTACCCGCCGCGGATGGTCAGGCGGTGTTTCCTGACTGCATCCCGCAAGACCCAGTGCCGCCACCACGATAAGGAGCAAGAAACGATTCATGCTGTCTCCCCCTTGTTTTTTCTAACAGTGTGGTCAATCATATTCCGATATAAACTAAAAAAAAGCCTTTTAAAAGGCTTTTACATTAGGGCAGCAGGACGTTCTGCCCAAACGCCCCGTCTGTCTAATGTCCATGCTCAAAGTTTAAAAATAGCTTCGTGCTCCCAAGTAGCGCTGTTTCCAATACGAATTGCTGAGATTGGAAATGCCCACACCGTCGGAGCTTGCATGAATAAAATTGCCGCCGCCCAAGTAAATCCCCATGTGAGACGGCCCGGATTTATACGTCGTAAAGAAAACAAAGTCACCGACTGACGGCTGGCTGACTTTTTGCATCACATTCCAGTACCCTGCCGTGCTCAGCCTTGAAATAGATGATACTTTATTAATGAGGTAATAAATATAGCCGCTGCAATCGAAACCGGAAGGCGTATTTCCTCCCCAGCGATACGGAACACCGACATATTTTTTTGCCTCCGTTATCATTCTGTCAATCTTTGTTCCTATTTGAACGTTTGATCCTGATTTGTCTTTCGGGACATTCTTATTGGAATTATTAGATTTAGTCGTTCCTGAAATTGTGAGAATCTGTCCGATTCGCAGAACATCGCTAGACAAATTGTTTCTATCACGAATACTTTGCACAGTGACGCCCAGCTGATTCGCAATCTTCCATAACGAATCACCTGATTTCACTTTGTATGTAGTTGTTTTTGAAGAATTTGAGTTTGACGGCTTTTTTGAACCGCTGCTACCGCTATTGGATGAGCTGCCTTTTTTTATTTTTAATACTTGCTTAGGGTAAAGTGTATCTGATGTTAAGCCATTTAAGGTTTTCAATTCGGCAACCGTCATATTTAAGCTGTTTGCGATTTTCCACAGAGAATCACCAAGCTTTACAGTATATGTACTTTTTGATGGACCTGTAGAATTTGAACCGTTGCTTTTTTTCGGTCCATTCGAACCGTTTGAACTGCTTGTCCCTTTAATTCTCAGTTTTTGGCCGGGACGAATCAAATCACTGCTCAGGCTGTTTAAGCTTTTAAGCTCTGAAACACTCATTTTATGATTTTTGGCAATCATCCATAAGGAATCACCATATGCTACGGTGTATGTTGACGTTTTGCTTGAGTTTGATGAGGATGTTTTGCTTTTTTTGCTGCTTTCAGGAACTTTAAGGCTTTGGCCGACATAAAGCATTGACGATTTCAATTTGTTTTCGGATTTCAGTGCTGAAATACTCGTATGATACTGGCGCGAAAGTTTCCAAAGAGAGTCACCGCTTTTCACCTTTATCGTTTTTGCGTCCGCGGGTGCTGCTGCCATCGATGACCCAACAACTGCGGAAACAGCCAAGCCGGCTACGATCTTCTTTTTCATTCATTTAACCTCCTAAACTTTTTATGAGACAAACAGAAATAATTAGTATTCTGTTTCCAAAAATGGCACACATACGTTTTATCGTCACTTTTTTAGCGTTATAAACAAATTTTTATAGATCCGGCAGCAAATTCAGCTTCGTTCGACCTTAAAACTCTAGATAAACACCTAATACTTTACATAATTTGTATAGGTTTATCGAAAGTCTAAGGAACTATTTAAGCGGGGGTAAAATGATTGGTTTATGCTGATGAAAGAAGCAGATTTTCCTCCTTTCCTGTCTGTTTTTCTTTCAATTCTCTATCAAAGTGTCAAATCCCTTCTTCTGACTGCAACTCTGCCCAGCTTTCCGAAACAGTTAAAAGCCTGTCCATTTCAAATGAACAGGCTGTATACACTATGCGTTAGCTGATTGAGTATTGTGTTTAACATATTCAAGAATGCTGCCGGCAGCTTTTTCAGCACCGCCTGCTGCTTTCAGTGACTGGCCAATTGCTTTTGCATTCTTAGCATAAACAGGATTGCTGATCACTTCTTGAATGGTTTCTTTCAGAAGGTTTTCAGACAGCTGTTCTTTTTTCAGCACTTTCCCCGCACCTACTTGTTCCACCTGTTTTCCGACAGCGAATTGATCAGCTCCCATCGGAATGACAATGAGCGGTGTTTCAAAATATAACCCTTCGCTTGTGCTGTTCATTCCGCCGTGGGTGACAAACAAACTGGCTCTTTTCAGGATTTCAAGCTGCGGCACATACGGGCGCACAATAAAATTGTGAGGAATATCGTTTAACTCACTTTGTTTAACATGTTTCCCAATGGACAGCACAACTTTTCCGTCAAAGTCTTTGCACACCTCGAGACATTGGTTGAAAAACTCTTTTTGATTATTAAAAATGGTTCCCATAGAAATAAACAGCACGTTTTCATTGTCAATCTCATCGAATGGAAAGTCATTGCTTTTGGCTCTTTTTGCAATTGAAGGACCAACAAACACATAATTTTCTCCGAATTGCTCAGCCATTGGCTGAAATTCTCTTGACGTAAAGACAATCGTCAAATCTCCATCGGACGAAAAAACGTCAAAAGGCTTGGTAATTCCCGCTTGAAACTCGGCATTTAAGGTTTCTGCGAGCTGCTGATAGGATTCGTAATAAGGTGAGTCTTCAAATGGTCTGCTATTGAAGGTGTCCATCATTTCCTTTAAAAAATCCTCATTCATCGCAAAGGTCGTACATAATGAAAATCTCGGCAGCTTCAGCAGATTGGCAATGATTTTACCGGCCAGGAAATGGTGATCATATATGACATAATCGTATGATTCGTTTTTCACTTCATTATAAATATGGGTGGCGATGTCCTTACACCCTTTCAAAAAGGCGCATATCATTTCGGCAAAATCTCTTTCCTCATTACCAGTTGCGTTTTTTCCGAAATATTCTTCTCTAAAATCGTTATATTCACGAAATTCAATATCAAGCGCGGTGATTTTTTCTTCATATTCCTTTACTGCATAGTAAGTAATGTTTTCTCCTCGTGATTTCAGCTCCTTCATTACACCGATAGACGGATTAATATGGCCCTCTCCCGGAAAACCGATCATTAATACATTAGTCATGCGGCACACCCTTCCATTAAAATTTATGTAATATTTTATACAGTACTATAAATACAAAATCAGGTAAAGTATTTAACTTTATTAATATTAATCCAATATAACTTTTATACTAGGTTACATTTCCCGACTTTCTATTTTCAAGAAAAAAAGCATTCAGTATGGCATGAATGCTTTTAAAAAAGAGTTCTATTCCAGTCATTTTGTCTCATGAGACGAAAGCTGTTCGGGTCCTTTTGTTTATTTTTATGTTCTCGGTGAGATGAGCGGATATAACACACCGTCCTTCGCAAACGACATCTTGCCTGTTTCCTCAGAAACAACCAGCACAAGCGCATCTGTATATCCAGACATCCCCAAAGCCGCCCGGTGCCTGGTTCCCAAATGAATATCCACTTCTTGTGTCGTCAGCGGGAGAACGTTTCCGGCTGAGACGAGTGTATGGTCCCTCACTAATAAAGCGCCGTCATGAAGAGGGTTTCCCGGGAAAAAGATGCTTTCAATTAATGAAGCACTGATTTCTGCATGAAGCGATGTTCCTTTTTGAATAAATTTGTCAACCGGGTCTGCCCTTTCAATGACAATTAACGCGCCATGCTTATTTTCCGATAAATTTTTAATCGCCTTGGCCAGTTCCACAAATGACGGTGTAAATTGTTCAATGTATGATTGCAAATAAAAGGATGAGGCAATGCCGTGCATATTCTCAAAAATACGTCCCAAGTCATCCAATTCACAAAGGAGGCATTGATCTTTTTCGTGTAACGTTTTCAAAATAAGAGAAGCATCCCCTAATATCTGTTCTAAATGCGATTGTATCTTTGCCGTGAATACACTTTCTGTCATCTGTTCGTAATGCATGGGCCTTCATCTCCTTTTCATATTTTCAACTTTGCACGCATGCTTATCTTATTGATGTACATTCTATTGGTAAAGGAGGTATGTAAAGAATGGAAATGGAAAGAATCATTCAATATATCTGCACCTTTTTAGGCGTTATTTCGCTTTCTTTTATTTATGCCCAAATGTTTAGAAAAACGAAACCGACAAAAAAAGAATAGGCCAGGCGTTCATTGCTTTTTATACATAAAATGTTATAATTTCTCTCGTTATGATAAAGAAACGGGGATTAATGTATGAAAGAAACCAAAAACGCCGGACAAAAGATAAAACAGCTTTTGCACATTTTAATTCCGATTTTAATTACTCAGGCGGGGCTTTCTCTCATGACCTTTTTAGATACGGTGATGTCAGGGAAAGTCAGCGCCGCCGATTTAGCCGGTGTGGCCATTGGTTCAAGCCTTTGGACGCCTGTCTATACTGGTCTGGCAGGTATATTAATGGCAGTCACCCCGATTGTCGCACAGCTATTAGGTGCTGATAAAACCAAACAAATTCCCTTTACTGTCTTACAGGCTGTATATGTGGCCGCGCTTCTAAGCATCGCCGTTTTAGCGGTTGGATATGGAATAGTTGATCCTGTTCTGTCCCGATTGAACCTTGAGGCACACGTATATGACATTGCTAAGCACTTTTTAGGGTTTTTATCTTTGGGGATTTTTCCTTTATTTGTTTACACCGTTTTGAGATCGTTCATTGACTCATTAGGAAAAACACGAGTGACCATGATGATTACACTATGTTCACTGCCGATTAATTTTGTGTTAAACTACGTATTTATTTTCGGAAAATTCGGCATGCCTGCCCTTGGCGGAGTCGGCGCCGGAATTGCATCAGCGCTTACGTATTGGTGCATCTGTATCATCAGTTTTATCATCATTCATAAAGCAGCGCCGTTTTCTGAATATGGCATTTTCCTTACCATGTATAAGTTCTCTTGGGAAGCGTGCAAAAATATGCTGAAAATCGGACTGCCCATCGGGTTTGCCGTGTTTTTTGAAACGAGCATCTTCGCGGCTGTCACTTTGCTGATGAGCCATTTCAATACAGTAACCATCGCGTCCCATCAGGCCGCCATGAACTTTGCGTCACTTTTATATATGCTGCCGCTCAGCGTGTCCATGGCTTTAACGATAGTTGTCGGGTTTGAGGCCGGAGCAGCTCGTTTTAAAGACGCTCGCTCTTACAGCTTTATCGGCATCATGATGGCAGTAGGCTTTTCTTTGTTAACAGCTGCCTGTATCCTTTTATTCAGAGAGCAAATAGCAGGTATGTACACCTCTGATCAGGATGTCCTCCGGCTAACACAGCACTTTTTAATTTACGCGCTGTTTTTTCAGCTTTCCGATGCTGTGGCAGCACCTATTCAGGGCGCTCTCAGAGGATATAAAGATGTCAATTATACACTTGCAGCCGCTTTTATTTCTTATTGGGTTATCGGCCTTCCTGTCGGTTATGCGGTCGGCACGTTTACAGAACTTGGCGCGTTCGGTTATTGGATCGGGTTAATTGCAGGGCTAGCGGCAGGAGCAGTCGGGCTGTTTTTCAGGCTGGTTAAACTGCAGAAGCGTTATTTATTGAAGCAGGAATTTTAAAAGAGGTGATATGACATGGCACAAAATCAGAAATTATATGAGTATCTGTCTCAGCATGCAGAAGAAATAAGTTCTACATGGTATGAAACAATCGAGGAAACTGATCCGAATTCAATCTATGCATCAACAGACCCGGCCGTCATTAAAAATTTAAAGAGCCAGAATCTTGCTTTCAATTATAAGATCAGCCGTATCTTTATAGATGAAGAAGAGGTTTACTTGCCCATTCTAAAAGCCTGGGCATTTGAAGTCACCCAGGATCAAGAGCATTTAAAAACGCCTATCCACTATATTATCCGTGAGTTTGTCAGAGTGAGAGACTTGTATATTTCCTATGTGAAGGACTTTGTTCATATCAATCAGGATACCGTGAAAAGCGAAGAAGCCGAGGATTTGTATCACACCCTTATTAAGGCGTTTGATCTTGTGATTCATATTTTTATAGAAGAAATGTACAAAAACACAAGCCTTCAGCTTCAAGCCCAAAAGGATATGATCACTGAATTGAGCGCCCCGGTAATCGTGCTGTTCCACAGTGTGGGACTGCTTCCGTTAATCGGTGATATTGATACCGTCCGCGCTAAATTGATCATGGAAAATACATTGAATCAATGTGCGAAAAAAAAGGTGACGCAGCTTTACATTGACTTGTCCGGAGTAGCGGTAATTGATACCATGGTTGCCCACCAGCTGTTCAGTCTGATTGAGGCGCTGCGTTTGATCGGCGTTTCATCCACATTGTCGGGGATCCGCCCGGAAATTGCGCAAACCGCGGTTCAGCTCGGTTTGTCTTTTGAGGACATCTCACTGAGATCTACTCTTGCATCAGCGATTGCATCTGACTTGAAATTAAAAAAGGTATAAGGTCCCCTCAAGGGCCTTATACCTTTTTTTTAATCATTCCATTGATATGTCCAATACACTTCTTCTTCAAACCATGTTGCCATAACAGGTTCATTGTTTTTCAGTTTTTCCTCAAGCTCTCGGAGCATACCTTCCGTCTGGGTGCGATGAGCTCTTAACGCGTTCATTTTAATATCTGCCACTTCTTTGATATCAAGTACGACGTCTGCTTCGCCAAGCACCTCTTCCCTATTGCGTGTAATAGCCATGCATAGTGTGCGCGGACGGTCTTCTTTCTTTTTGCGGTACAATGCCCGGATGACCGCTTCCCCGCATGCATCATGGTCAGGGTGCACGCCATGTCCCGGATAAAATGTGACAATTAAGCTTGGTTTTACATCATCTATGATTTCTTCCATGATATCAGCTAAATATTCATCGTCTTCAAACTCAAGCGTTTTATCCCGAAGTCCGAGCATTCGCAAGTCATTAATATCCATTTCTTTGCAGGCGTTGATAAGCTCTTGTTTTCTTAATAATGGCAAGGTTTCCCGATTAGCAAAAAATGGATCTCCCATATTTCTGCCCATTTCGCCTAACGTAGCGCAAGCATATGTAACGGGCACATCTTTTTTTCTGTTTAAAGCAATCAGACCCGCCACACCGTATGATTCGTCATCAGGGTGAGGCAGGATTACAAGCACGTGTTCTTTCATTATTTTTTCACCCTTTTCTTTAAACTGTGAACGGTTTTTCACTGATTTGAAGTGAAATAGCCAGTTTTCCGCCCGGCAAGTGTCCTGCCATTAATAAGCGGTTTTCTTCATCCACTGTGTACTCAGTCAGGCCTTCAGCATAAATCCAGCCCTCTTCTGTTTTTAAGCCGACCCGGTAAGGCCCGCTCCCTTTGATTTTAGCTTGATGATAGGTTACCTTCGCATTGCGTATATAAGCAACAACCGTCATGTTTTTTTCATTTAAATGTGCCGAGTAAGAACCGGTTGTGGTTTCTAAATGGATATATACAGGGCGGTCCGCATATCGTTCTAAAGATGCTTGCACATCTTCTTTTATGATTGCTTTCATAATTGCTCCCCTCTTTCTACTTTTAAATACTGTACGCGTTCTGTATGTAATTTGACCAGTTGATATTTGACAGCCGGTTCCAGCTGTGAATTCACAATGCGCTGTATAGCGGCATAATATTTTTCCAGCATAGGTTTACGGAGTCTCGGATGTGTTCTCTTATCCAAAAGCTCAAGATCAATTGCCTCTGTAACCGCTTCTGCATCTTCGTTTGAGAAAGAGCGGCTGTTCCATAGCGAGGCGTATGCTTTTCCTATTTCTATATCATTGTCCATCGTCCTGCTCCTTTATGTCTTACATACATGAAATGATTATACATAATATATACTCAAACTGAAAAGCCAAAGGCTCAATGGCTTTTTGATGCCCGTTTCCATTTCACTTGTGAAAACGTAAACAAGACTAATGCAGCCCATATACAGGCAAAGGTAAATGCCTTCGAGCTTGAAAATGGCTCATGGTAAATGAACAGCCCGATCAGCAAGGTGATGGTCGGTGCAATATATTGTAATATACCGACTTGATACAGCGGCAGCCGCTTCGCCCCTTCAGCAAACAATAAGAGCGGCAGCGCGGTAAACACACCGGCAAAAAAGAGAAGCACCCATGCCCCGCCGCTTTCTGCACCCTCAGGCTGAATATGGCCGCTAAGCAGCAAATACCCCAATGCAATCGGCATAATCATGAATGTCTCCAGCATTAAACCGATAGCGCTTGAAAGACTAGTTCTTTTTTTGGTAAATCCGTATAAGCCAAAGCTGAATGCAAGCAGCAGCGCGATGTACGGAATGGAGCCGTATTGAAACGCAGAAATAATAACGCCGGCTGCCGCTATCGAAACTGCAACCAATTGAAGGCGATTCAGCTTTTCCTTTAAAAACAAAATGCCGAGAAGAACTGACACAAGCGGATTGATGTAGTAGCCAAGACTTGCTTCTAGCAGAAATCCATGATTGACAGCCCATATGTATACAAACCAGTTAACCGAAATGAGAATTGAAGCGAGAAATAAAGATAGTATGCCTCCGTTCTTTTTTAAAGACCGCAGCTCATGCCACCCCGTTTTCCATTGACGCAAGAAAAAAAGCACGATACACATAAAAACAAAAGACCAAATGATACGGTGAGCTAAAATATCAAGTGCCGGCAGCTGTTCAAGAAGCTTCCAATAAAGCGGAAACAGCCCCCACATCGTAAAGGAAACGGCTGTGTAAAGAACGCCTTTTTTTGTTTCTGAATGATGCATATTATGTCCCTGCCTTTCTTTAGAGCATCTTATATTATATCACGTGAAAGATCGAGCAGGCATATACTATTTTGTCCGTGAAGAAAGGTGTGACGAAGATGTTTGAGTGGAACAAGTACTTTCCTTTCCAAAATCAATTTTCCAAGGAAGCATTAAAAAAGGCCGATCCAAAAGAGGTTGAGCATTATGTAAACAGTGTAATGGAAAGTGTGTTCGGAAGTGATTACGCGGCTCAATTTCCATTTCGCGATCCTCTCCCGACTAAAGAAAAAACAAAGCGCACCGAACCTGATATAGATATATTCGAAACAGCAGACCATGTGTTTGTAAAGGTTTCAGTAAGCGAAAGCCAGCTGGAACAGCTCAAAATTAAACATACATCACATACATTACTGATTGAACATTTCCCGGGTTTGACTCATCCTAAAAAAGTAAATCTTCCCTGTCTTGTCAAGCGGAAAGGAACGAAAGCCGTATATAAAGACGGCCATCTGGAAGTCATGTTTCATAAACAGCAGGACTACAATATGTCCGAGGTAGAAATTATGCGATAAAAAACGGCCTGCTTCTGTGCAGGCCGTTTTTTGCTAATAGAAACCGGGATAACCTCCGCCATACGGTCCCCCGGGGCCGTATGGCGCACCTCCGTAACCGTAAGGAACAGGCGGATACGCATAGGGACGCGGATAATTAAAAAGAGCACTCCCAAGAAAACCGCCTAATAAACCGCCGACTAAAGGAGCGCCAAACAAAAAAGGGTTTCGTTCCGGGTATCCGGCCGGACCTGGGTTCCCGCGATAATACGAGTGTTGAGGGTACATGATTATTTCCTCCTTTATGTCTGCCTATATGTAAGGTATTCATCCAGGAAGAAAAACGATTGGGCTATTGTTATATTGATTTTTACTGATAAAGCATTATTACAAAAATAGTCCGGCCAATAAAACACAGCCCAGTCCTGTTACCGAGAGGACCGTTGTGAGCAGCGTCCATGTTTGAAACGTTTCCTTCATGCTCACGCCGTCAGAAATGACAAAATAAAAACCCCGGCAACAGTGATAAAAATCGGCATGGCTAACCTCCATTTTCATGTTGTTTTTGACAATATCTCCGGATGTTTATTAGAAAACGCTTTCATTTAAACGAAATAGGATCTTCGTGGTGATATAATTGTCATCTTTTGATCAACTATTATTTTCATACTAACCTCCTAATCAATTACTGCCAGTAATATTTATGATTTCATAGGCTGTCAGACAACAATGCAGTTATATATTGATCAATTATTGGTTATATGTTATGTTTTTATCTATCAATTGGCTTCAGATAACAAAACAATGTGATAACATGCTGATAAAATCAGTGTCACAAAAGGAGGAATTCAAATGCCATTATTACGTTTCGATCTGATAGAAGGCCGTAATCAAAAAGCATTACAATCGCTATTAGACACTGCTCATCAAGCAATGATAGAAGCGTTTGGCGTGCCGGAGAGTGACCGATATCAAATTGTGCACCAGCATCCCGCGAATGAGCTCGTGATTCACGATACCGGATTAGGATTTCATAGAAGCAAGGATTTGATCGTGATCAGCATTACAAGTAAAACAAGAACAAAGAGCCAAAAAGAGAAATTATATGCCTTGCTGGCTGAAAAACTAGAAGCAGAATGCGGTATTTCCCCGGAAGACCTAATGGTTTCCATTACGGAAAACGGTGATGCTGATTGGAGTTTCGGGCTCGGCGAGGCACAATTTTTGAATGGTAAGTTATAAGATGGTGAAACTTCTTCATCTGCTTTACACTTAGCAAATGGCCAGTCAATGAAATAAAAAAAGAGAGATCCTTATTCAAGACCTCTCTTTTTTTATTTCTTTTTCAAAAAAGCAGAAATAACCAGAATGAAAACAGCCAGCAAAACGAAATATAACGGTTTGATCCAGATTTGGTGGATAGAATCAGGGTCTCCCTTTTTATAACCAGTTTCGATGCCTATGTAATTCCAATGAAAGCTGACAGGGTTTTGATCGTATATATAAAATTCAGGCAGATAGAGTTCCGGTTTGCTGATTTGAACAACAAGATAAATGATGATTCCCATTAACAACAGGATAGCTGTTAGTAACTTTTTCACGGAAGGACCCTTTCCTATTTTTGTATGTTGACATCATCCTAACATCTCTTTTTATATATGTAAAATAAAAGCTGATTCATAACATGGCTCCTAAAATAAAAAGTCATGTAAACGGTATGACCCACTTACATGACTTTCTCACTGAAACAAACCCTTTCTGCGGATGCTCTGTTTCTTTCCATTATTTCTCTTCTTCGCACACTGTAACACCAGGCTCACAAAATTGATCGGCCCACGCTTGCATTTCTTGAAATACGGCTTGCAGCGCGGTTCCTTTTTCAGTCAGCGTATAGATCACTTTTACCGGTGTCTCGGGAAGAACCCGGCGTTCAACAATTTCGTTTTGCTCTAGCTCTTTAAGGCGCTCTGCCAGCATTTTTTGGCTGATCATCGGTATGGTTTCCGTTATCTCTTTAAATCGTTTCGGCCCATCCATTAGTACATGGATGATCAGACCGTTCCATCGTTTTCCCAGCAATGAGAAAGCTGACTCCATTTTAGGGCACATTGTATTTCCCACTAGTCTTCATCCCTTCATCTATTGTTTGACAAGTATTCACTGATCCATTAAAATTATCTTTCAAGTTACATTTAGTAAGCTTCTAACTTTTCTATTATCATACCACGTTTACCCGAAGGAGGAAACATTATGACTGATACTCTGGACATTTTGCAAGCACGGGCATCTGTTAAGGAATATGATACGAATGCCCCGATCTCTAAAGAGGAACTGACTGATCTTTTGGAGCTCGCCACTAAAGCGCCTTCTGCATGGAATCTGCAGCACTGGCATTTTACAGTTTTCCACAGCAATGAATCAAAAGCGGCTCTTCTGCCTGTAGCATATAATCAAAAACAAATTGTTGAATCTTCTGCTGTCGTTGCCATTTTAGGCGATCTAAAAGCGAATGAAAACGGTGAAGACGTTTACGCTGAACTGGCAAACCAAGGTTTCATCACGGATGAAATCAAACAAACGCTTCTTGGCCAAATTAACGGTGCTTACCAAAGTGAACAGTTCGCACGCGATTCCGCTTTCTTAAATGCTTCATTGGCTGCTATGCAGCTTATGATTGCCGCAAAAGCGAAAGGTTATGATACCTGCGCAATCGGAGGATTTAATAAGGAGCAGTTCCAAAAGGAATTTGATATCAGCGAGCGCTATGTTCCGGTTATGCTTATTTCTATCGGGAAAGCAGTGAAACCTGCACACCAAAGCAACCGCTTGCCTCTATCAAAAGTATCAACTTGGCTGTAAATCTAAGAAAAACCTTAGTCCGGATAAACACGGACTAAGGTTTTTTTATTGAAACGTATCTTTGTACCATTGGCGAGCCTGTTCAGCTTCATGCTGTGTGAGCTGATGGCCCCCATCCTGCCAAAAAACTGAAGCAGATGCCCCGCTGTCAAGCAAACAGCGGTGAAGCTCTTCCGATTCTTCCTTTGTGCAAAGCGGATCATATTTTCCCGCCCCAATGAAAACAGGAAGCCCTGTCATATTGGGAAGCTCAAGCCCCCGTATCGGCACCATAGGATGATGCAGAATAGCCCCCTTTAAAACATCCGCATAATGAAAAAGCAGGCTCGCTGCGATATTTGCGCCGTTTGAGTAGCCGACTGCAATCACTCGGCTCCGGTCAAACTGATGCGTTTGTGCCGCCTCGTCGATAAAATCTTTCAATTCTTTTGTCCGCTCAACAAGATCCTTTTCATCAAATACACCTTCGCTGAGGCGTTTGAAAAAGCGCGGCATTCCATTTTCGAGCACTGATCCCCTGACACCCAGCAAATGAGCATCCGGATCTATAAAACGGCCCAATGAAAGGAGATCATGTTCATTTCCTCCGGTTCCATGTAACAGCAGTAAGACGTTATCAGATGTCCCTCTTTCAAAAATATGCTTCATCATGTCCCCTCCTACAATTCAGGCAAAATATCTGTAATTTGTTTGCGGTGTTGCTCCAGCCATTCAGGCAGCTTTAAGGATGTCCCCAGCTCATCAAACGTTTCATCTGTCATAAAGCCTGGTTCATCTGTGGCAATTTCAAATAAAATGCCGCCTTTTTCCCTGAAATAAATTGATGTGAAATACTCCCTGTCCAGAATTTCTGATGAAGGGAGATGTTTTTCAGCAATAAGCGGCTGCCATTTAGCCTGCTCCTCACTCGTTGTCCGAAACGCTATATGATGAACTGTTCCATAACCTCCGACGCCTCTTTTTTCCGGCTGCAAATGAACGTCAATCACGTTTCCGACAGCCGCTGCGGATTTCAGTCTAACGATCTGATCTTCTTCCGCTACTTTGCTGTATCCGAAGCTTTCCTCTAACAATTGAATCGTTGCTTGCGGATCATAGGAGTACAGCAGCACGCCTCTCATTCCGGTGATGGCTTCATGTTCTGAAATGCCGTCAGGTGTCCACTCGCTTTTTCCGCTTTCGCCGTCTTCCATGATTGCTAACGGAAGGTCTTCTGTATCATCAAAGATCAGAGCGTGTTCCCCGCATAGCATTTTCTCCTCTGCATTCAGTCCATTATTTTGAAGGCGTTCCTTCCAGAAAGCCAGAGAGCCTTTAGGGACTGAAAAGTAAATTCGGCCGGCTTGGCCTTTCCCTACCGTCCCCTGCCCGCTTCCTTGGAACGGGAAAAAGGTAATAATGGTCCCTGGATCTCCATTTTGATTCCCAAAGTAAAAATGATATGTTCCCGGGTCATCGAAATTCACTGTTTTTTTGACAAGCCGAAGCCCGAGCACTTCTGTATAAAATCGCAAATTTTCTTGCGGATCTCTGGCAAATGCTGTGACATGATGCAATCCTTCTGTTTTCATCTTTTCACTCCTAAATTATCTTGATTTCGAGATATTTATTATTTTAAACCTATAATGTGCAGGATGCAAACCATGTGATTTAATTAAATAATTGAAAAAATCATTTTTTTCTAATAATTATCTTGTGATCTTATCTTACAACTGCTATTATAGTGAGCATTATCATCTTTCAGGAGGAAAGTAAATGGTTAAAAAAGCACTTATTGTTATACTCATCATTTTACCATTCATTCAGCTTGCACTTTTGCCGTTTGTGAATCGAATCGAACCGATTATTTTCGGCCTTCCTTTTTTCCATTTTTGGCTGCTGCTGTGGATTATCATTACGCCGGTATGTTCGTTTGGCATTTACCTGGTGCAAAAAAAAGATGGAGGAATTGAATGATGCAAGGAAATCTCACTGCACTTATGATTACGGCTATTATCGTATTAACTGTTGTCTGTATCGGATTTCTCGCCGGGAGAGACAAATCATCGCGAACCTCGGTGGAAGAATGGTCTGTCGGCGGCAGACGTTTTGGAGGCCTTCTCGTTTGGTTTTTAGTTGGCGCTGACCTTTACACGGCATATACTTTCTTAGGCCTGACCAGTACGGCTTACACAGGCGGAAGTGTTGCGTTTTTTGCAATTCCTTACTCCGTATTGGCTTATTTTATCGCCTATTTCTTCCTGCCGAAACTTTGGAAAGTTGCGAAAATTCACAAATTAACAACTCTCGCTGATTATGCGCGGGAACGTTTTGACAGCAAGCTGTTGGCAAGTCTCGTTGCAATTGTCGGTGTCCTGATGCTTATCCCATATATCTGTCTTCAGCTTAGCGGAATTCAAGATACGCTTCAGGTGGCGGGAACCGGCTATATCAACGTAAAGTTTGTTGTCATCATCTCATTTATTCTAGTTGCTCTTTACACGTTTTTCAGCGGGATTAAAGGGCCTACTTTTACAGCCATTATTAAAGATATTTTAGTATGGGTGATTATGCTGTTTATGGTCGTTTCCCTCCCTCTTATTCATTTCAACGGCTGGACGCCGATGATTGATACATTGGTGAAGGAAGCGCCGCAAATGCTGACGATACCGACAGAGGGCCCAAAAGGCATCCCTTGGTTTATTACAGCATCTATTGTATCCGCCTTGGCACTTTTTATGTGGGCGCATGCCGCTACAGGTGTATTTACGGCGAAAAGTGCCGATGCAGTTAGAAAAAACAGCATGTTTTTGCCGCTTTATAACATCGTTTTAATCTTAGTTATTTTCCTTGGTTTTATCGCTTTTCTTGTGCTGCCGGAAGATACAAATCCAAGACTGGCGCTGCTGCATCTGATTCAGACGTCTTACGGCGGCGTGGCACAAGGTTTTGCATATGCCACTATCGCCCTAGCTTCATTGATCCCTTGTTCGATCATGGCTATCGGAGCATCGAATTTATTTGCCAATAACTTATACCGTGACTTGATCCATCCAAATGTGTCACAAAGCAAACTGACCCTTATTACACGTTCCATGGTGTTTGTCGTGATCGGTCTTGCTCTTCTATTTGGAATGCTGTTCCCGACTGCCTTAGTAACACTTCAGCTTTTAGGCGTTTCCGGTATGGTGCAGATCTTCCCCGCGATTGCCGTCAGCTTATTCTGGAAGAACCAAACGAGAGAGGCGACAGTGATCGGATTATTAGCCGGCCTTGCGGTTACGTTTATTGTGTATATCACTCAATCTGCACACGGCATTTATGAAGGTTTCTGGGGATTGTCCGCCAATATCATCGCTGTAATCATTCTCAATCCGCTGTTTGTAAAAAGAGCAGGTTCAAATCCAGTCAAAGAAGGTTTATTTGGTAAAAAAACTGAACCGAATCCGAATCAGAAGGGTGCTTAAAAAAAAGCCATACGCGGTAGCCGCGTATGGCTTTTTTACATTTCTTTTTTCAGCGTTTCAATTGCTTTTTTCATTTGCGTATCATTATTTGACAGCTTTTGTTGAAGTTCTGTCATTAGTTTTGTTGTAGTATCGCCAGTCAGCACGCCTGTTTGTTTCAGATTCTCTTTTTTCTGGAACTGTTTGACGACTGATACAAAATCTTGATCATACGTACTGTTTACCTTCACCTGATAGCCAAGTGCTTTCAGCATTTGCTGAGCGACTTTGACTTCAGTGCCTGTATTGCCTGATTTGTACGTTTTATCAGCGTCTAAATAAGGGAGCTTCGCGTAATCAGGAAGTTCTGCTTTCAATTGCGGCTTGATGCCTTTTTTATGAATCCACTCACCGTCAGCAGTCAGCCATTTGGCCATTGTCAGTTTGACTGTTGAGCCATCCTCATACTCTTTTGCGGTTTGCACTGTGCCTTTTCCGAATGTGGTTTCTCCAATTAACGGAATGCCTGACGATTCATGAAGGGCAGCGGCCATGATTTCTGCAGCGCTCGCTGTTCCGTCATTTACTAAAACGACAGTCGGCTTTGTGACTTTTCGTTCTTTTTCCGCTTTCATGACTTCTTTTGAGCCGTTTTTGTACTCAACCTGCATAATATTTTTACCTTTATCAATAAACAGATTGCTCATTGTAATCGCCTGGTCCATTAAGCCGCCCGGATTGCCCCTCAAGTCTAAAATATAGCCTTTGACACCTTTTTTCTCTAAACTGTCGATCGCATTTGTCAGCTCTTTAGCAGTTGTTTCAGAGAAAGAAGTGATTTGGATCTCACCGATATTGTTGTCTTTCACCTCAGAATAGACGGTCTCAACAGGAATCGTATCGCGCTTAATGGAAAGATCAATCTCTCCCACTCCCGCTCTGTTCAGCTCAAGCTTCACTTTTGTGCCCTTTTTGCCGCGGATTAAAGCGACGGCTTCATTTACATTCATGCCTTTTACGCTTTTACCGTTTACTTTCAGGATTTGATCCTTCGGTTTGATTCCGGCTTTTTCAGCAGGTGAACCTTTGATTGGCGCAACAATAAGGATTTCACCGTCTTTTTCCTCTACTTGCGCTCCTATTCCTTCAAAGGATGCAGAAATGCTTTCTTCGAATGATTTTCCTTCCTCTTGATCCATATATGTAGAGTAAGGATCGTTCAGAGACTCAATCATTCCTTTAATTGCTCCGTCTACTAATTTGTCATCATTTGTTTTCTTGTAATAATCACTTTTGATTTGCTCATACGCTTTATTTAATTTATCGAACTTACTATCTCCTGCGCTTGTTGATTTCTGGCCCAGAATGCTTGAATTGCCCGTAATAAATAAAGTCAGCGCCGAAGCGACAACCGCAGTGATCAGCACAACAAAAAACAGTTTCAATTGCCGTTTCAATTAAACACCACCTTTTCTTCTTACATTATTATCATGGACGATTTCCTATTCGTCAACTCGGAGCAGAAAATATAGAGATCCGCCCTTCTTTATCGTTTCATAAACCTATGTCTTTTCACGACATATAATAACGAAAAAGGAGGATACCATTTTGAGCCGATATTTAGAAATGCTGTCCTTATTCGGTGTCTCAGGTGCACATCCAGGCGGGCTTGCTTTTTCAAAAGCCGTATTGCAAAAAGCGGCACCTCCGCCTGATCAGCCGATTCTTGATGCCGGATGCGGGACGGGGCAAACTGCGGCTTATTTAGGACATTTGCTTTATCCTGTCACAGTCGTTGATAAAGACCCTGTCATGCTTGAGAAGGCGAAAAAAAGATTTGCAAATGAAGGGCTGGCCATCCCTGCATATCTTGGAGAGCTGGAACATCTTCCGTTTTCTTCGGCGTCCTTTTCCTGCGTCCTGTCCGAATCCGTCCTCAGTTTTTCCCATCTGACATCCTCCCTTCAAGAAATTAATAGAGTATTGAAGCCGGGTGGAATGCTGATCGGTATTGAAGCGGCGCTTAAAAAGCCGATGCCTCCGCGCGAAAAGAAGCAAATGATGGACTTTTACGGTTTTACAAAGCTTTATGACGAATCGGAGTGGATAGACTCGATTCGTTCCCATGGATTTCAGAAAACAGAAACGATCACCCTTTTGCCGGAAGATATGGAATTTGAACCGACGACTGAAATGGATGTATCGCAAGCAATCGCTCCTATCTACTATGAAACGCTTCAGTCCCATTATGACCTCATGCAGGCATACAGCGAGTATATGGGTCATTGTATCTTTATCGCATACAAGTAAAACGGCGCTTCACCCCCTCTTTTCGTCCAACCTTTTTTGTTTATCTATCATAAGCTGATAGAAAGACGGATTAGGAGGGAATTATATTGGAAAAATACTATCATATCTGCCGGCAGCACCAAGGAAAAGTTGCTAGAATTACAGAAAGAAACGGCAGAGTCCACGTGGGCAGAATTACACGGGTAACCAACAGCAAGGTCTTTATTGCTCCAGTTACTTCAGGGGGCCCAAGAGGCGGATTTGGCTATGGATATTGGGGCGGCTACGGATATGGATATGGAGCCGCATACGGTATTGGCCTTGGGCTGATTACAGGTGTGGCGCTCGCCGGTTTATTCTTTTTTTAATGGAAAAACCCGCTTAACCAATGGTAAGCGGGTTTTTATTTTATATCTTCTTCACTTTTTCAAAGTATTCTTCTAATGTTAAGTCATTTTCATGGATAACCTTTGCAGCCTTTTTGCCTACATAACGCAAATGCCATGGTTCGTATTCGTACTTCGTGATGTCTTCTTTGTTTTTAGGATAGCGAATGATAAAACCGTATTTATAAGCATTGTTCTGCACCCATTTTCCGTCTTCGGTGCTGCCGAACGCCTCATTTAGCTCAAAACCGTTGCTTCGGCTGGAAATATCCATTGCCAGACCTGTTTGATGTTCGCTTTCACCCGGATATGCGACAGCTTCTCTTGCTTTCTTTTCCCCTTTTAAGCTTACTTCATTTTTAAAGATAACCTGCTGTCTGTCATACGAGCGGTATCCTGACACGGCTGCCAGCTCATAGCCATCCTTTTTCGCAGCATCAAACATCGTTTTTAATGCGTCTGCTGCTTCTTTTCTGATGTATCGCTTTTGTATTTTCTCTTTAAAAGAAAACTCGACATCAGGGATAACTAGATCGCTAGGTTCATAGTCTCCTGGCAGTGCGTATTGCTTATTGACAAGGGCGAGGATATTTTTTGGATTTTGAATGGTTTCCAGGCCGTCCACTTTTTTAATGTTATTGAAAAACTTGCTTTCCAATAAGAACTCACTGTCCTGCGTATTTGTTTTTTTGCTGTCAGCTGTTTTTTCTTCTGTCTGTTTTGATTCTGCAGTGGTTTTCGTATCCTTTTGAGCATCCCCATTTGACATGCTGCAGCCGGCTCCGACAATTGCCGTCACACTCAGAGCGGCGGCCAGCGAGAACCATTTACCGGACTTTTTCATAATCACATTACCTTCCTTTTATCAATCGTTTCCGTATCCATAAAGAAGAGGCTGCCGGCACCCAGCACGCCTCTTCATTTATTTTATTTTGATACAGAATGTAAAGCCACTTCTATCATATCATGAAAAGTGGTTTGACGCTCTTCTGCTGTTGTTTCTTCTCCTGTTAATACGTGATCGCTCACGGTCAGGATGGACAGCGCTTTTCTACCGTGCTTCGCTGCCAATGTATACAAAGCGGTTGTTTCCATCTCTACCCCGAGCACACCGTATTGGGCAAGCTTCTCAATTTGAGAATCGTCATTGTAGAACTGGTCAGCAGTAAATACACTGCCTACCGTCACCGGTACGCCTTTATCCTTAGCGGCGTCATAGGCATTTTTCAAAAGCTCGAAATCTGCGTTAGGCGCGAAATCGATACTTCCAAAAGCGACTCTGTTCATTTGTGAATCAGTAGAAGAAGTCATGGCCAAAATGACGTCGCGCACTTTGACATCTTTACGGATGGCGCCGCAAGAGCCTACTCTTATTAAGTTTTGCACATCATAGCTTTGAATTAATTCATTGACGTAAATTGAAATGGACGGAACGCCCATGCCCGTGCCCTGCACAGAGATTTTTTTGCCTTTATATGTACCTGTAAATCCATACATGCCTCTGACTTCATTATAGCATTCCACATTTTCAAGATACGTTTCAGCGATAAATTTTGCTCTTAAAGGGTCCCCCGGCAATAGTACCGTATCCGCAATTTGTCCTTTTTCCGCACCGATATGTACACTCATCTCATATCCTCCTATAAACCAAAATTAACGATCAGTCCGTTCATTTTACAACGGATGTCATGATGAGACAAACTTCAGCATTGATTATAAAGGAATGTTCCGAAAAAAGAAAATGATCCGAGGTATTTTTAGGCGCCATTAGAGAAAATCGGGATAATTGAGCCGCTTATATGAGAACCTAACGGCAAAAGGAGGGATGAAACATGGGTAAAAAACAGCGTAACCGAATAACCGGACAAAAAAAGAACAACCACATACCTGCTAAAGACGTTATCGCGGCTGAAGAGGCGCACGAAAAAGAGCATTCCGCGGCCAAACGAAAACCTTAAAAAAACAGAAAACTGCGGATATCCGCAGTTTTCTTTCGCTATGTTGTTTGCACAATCAGACGATTGATTTTCCTCCATCCGGCGGGAAGCAGTTTATAATATGTTTTCCCTTTTCTGCCTTCATCAATCAAAATCACATCCCCTGTGGCCATAAATCTCGCATCATAATCACTTGGAACAGTATCGAATACATTAAACAAAGAGAATGCTCTTTTTAGCACGTCTTGATGATTGCTCCCGTTCAGTTCAGTTCGATAGACGGCTCTGTAGCCTTTTTTTTCACCAAACCGGGGTGTTTGAAATATTGTCACATCGTAAAAACAAGACTTCTTTTTAAACACGGATAACATCATCAAGATCCCTCCCTTTTATTTCTATAACATATTGGCGTTTCGCCCTCTTTTTCCTCTCTCTACTTTTGTCGAAACGAATGAAACTTTTCGTCAAAACCTTTTTACGAGGAAAAACAGCAGCAGGCCGAGACTGAAGCCTCCTAAAACGTCAGTTAAAAAGTGCACGCCGAGGTAGACTCTGCTGGCACCAACCAAAATAACGACAGTACCGGCAATTATGTATACCGCTTTTTTATGCTTTGACAAAAACGGGATGTGTTTCACTAAAAAGTAGGCGATTACAGGATAAACACAAGCAGCGTTCATGGAGTGGCCGCTCGGAAAGCTGAAGGACGACTCATGAACGAGCGGTTCAAAATCCGGCCTTGCCCGTTCGATCCACTCTTTTAATATTTTGTTTAACAGACGATCCGCACCGAATATGAAGAGCATCAAAAGACCGTCCAAGGTTCTCTTGTAAAAAAACAGCCCTGCCCCAATGACTACGATAAGTGGCAGTAAAAAGGAAGTAGCACCAAGATGTGTCACCCAAATCATCACATCGTTCAGCCAAGGCTGACGGATAGCTGCGGCTACCTTACTGATCATTTCATCTGCTGATTGAACAGCAGATGTATGAATAACCGCGGCTAAAAAAAGAAAGAGAAGAAACAGACTGACTGGCTTGTACAAGATTTTCCCTCCTTTATTTCTCAAAAATTCATATCAGCCGAATAAAAAACCGGAGCTGGCCGCTCCGGTTTCAAGCCTTAACAATCTTCATCCAGCTCTTCATCTATCATACATTTTTCTATCAGATAATCAAAGGTAATATCGGCGATTTCAAACAGCTCATCTTCACTCGGTATGTAGCCCCGTCTTGCAAGCTCTCTGTAAAAAAATTCAGCGATTTCTTCCGTGTCAATCACAAGATCTATTTCTTTCATAACCGTACCGCCTCCTTTTTTATGTTTTATGAAAAAACGGGATGAATTATACCCGGTGTTCTAAACAATTCTTTCATTCATATACATTGAATAAAAAAACAAGCCATAGGAGGCTGACAAATGATTGCTAAAATGATGGAAGCACTGGACGGAGAAAGATTTGATATCATAATGGAAAAAACGCTCAAAGGTATGACGCATGTCATGATTTGGGGCTGTCTGCCTTACTTTTTATATGTGGTCATCCGCTTGTTCACAAACTAACTGAAGTGTTCTTTTAAACTTTCCAGCACAAACATCATCATATCTTTATATTCTTCATCTTTAAACATTTCGTACAGAATTTTGTAATCGTTGTAAATATCCAAAAGCTCATCAACAATTGATACAGCCAGGATGCGCAGGGTATCTTGATCTTCATCTTCGCCTTCAAACTGAAGAAGAGCAGACGGTACAATATCTTCGCCGATCTCATGGGCAGTTTCTCCGACATAGTGGACAAACAAAAGCTGATGCACAAACTGGTCCATTTCATACTTTCTGAGTACCAGCGTGAGATCCTCTTCCTCCGTTTCAAGCCACTCTCCATCCTTTAAACGAGTCAGCTCATAAATAATATCTTCCCAGCCATCTTCTAAATATCTCCAAATTTCTGTTCTGTGGCCGATAATGCGAAAGAGTTCTTTTCCATAATCTTTTACATAAACGACATCTCCAATGAGGAATTCATATTCAATATCAAGTTTTTCCATATCGACAATGACGCCTTCATAATCTTTATATAATTGAATGGACGATTCAAAATATAAGACTTCATTGTGGTTTACTTCATAAAGATAGTGCTTATCGATTTGGTGCACTTTTGTGATTGTGCCGACTGTCCCATACATAATGACGACTACGATATCCCCTACTTGGAATTTCGGTTTATTTTGCTTCACGGTGTCTCCCCCTCGCCGCAACATTTCTCATACGCTATCGTATGCTGGGTTACACCAATTCGCATGGGCATGAAAACCATTGGAAGTATCCAATTATGGTATGTGTATGCGCACAAAAAAATCCGCAGCAAATCTGCGGATTTAAACATGTGGTTATTTGCCGTGCACCTCGGCCTCGTATTTTTCCCAAGCTTCATCAAACGTAGCCATCGTGTCCAGATAATCAACATTCAGCTCCAAATATGAACTGATTTCGTGATAATCGGTTGATGTTTTCGGGAAGCTGTGATCCTCATACGCCTGATTGGCAAACTCGCTGATGCTGTCCTGCGGCTTAGGATGTCTGTATTTCAATAAATAGTGATAAAAGGATTTCATGGGTTTCCCCTCCTGGTGTCTGTCTTTTGTTGTTCTATTATACAGTGCAAGTGTAAAATTACAACAAAAGAATAACGAAACATCATTCAGGAAAAATCAAAATAGTTGCGTTTTAATATCCTTTCCGTTTCCATGAGCTGTTGATACGTCAGACTTTCAGGGAGTTTTTTTGTGTTGATTAAAAACAGCTGATCCTCAATATCCTTTATCGTCGAATCCTCTTGGTAGGCCATTCCGCAAGAAGAGCAAATCATCGCGGGGATGTTTGTCAGCTCTATGGCTCGTGTGCCGTCAGGAAGCTCCCAATAAACCGTGTTCGTGCCAGGCTGCGCCTCAGGCACACCGCACCATTCGCATGTTTTCATGAAGAATTCCCCCCGCTTTCTGCCTCTTTTTCTTTTTTCTGCTGGGCTAAAAATTTCTTTTCCTTTAGCTGGTCTCTTTTCTCCCGCCGGTCCTTTAAAGTTTCATGCCCTGGCTTCGCTGTATATGCTTCTCTCCTTTTGATTCTGGCCACGTTTTCCGGTGTGAAAGAAATCTCTTTGTCGGCAAGGATGGCACTCAGTCCAATTGGCTCTTTTTTGTCGACAGCTTCAGGAAAAACAGACTCAAAATAGGCGTCAGCCTGGTTAGGGATATAATGTTCAGGTTCCGGATAAGAGGTAATGACTCCTTCAAAATTTCTCAAGATGATTTTGTCAGGACTTTGCGATAAAACATAATTTGGCTGCAGTGCGATCTTCCCGCCACCGCCTGGTGCGTCAACGACAAAGGTTGGTACCGCGTAGCCTGAAGTATGGCCTCGCAGCCCTTCAATAATCTCCAGCCCTTTTGAAACCGGAGCTCTGAAATGTCCGATGCCTTCTGAGAGATCACATTGGTATATATAATAGGGACGGACTCTGATTTTCACCAAGTCATGCATAAGCTTTTTCATAATTGTTACCGAATCATTAATGCCTGCTAGCACGACGGCCTGATTTCCGACCGGCACACCTGCGTTCACCAGCTTTTCGCAAGCCTCAACGGATTCCTCCGTCATTTCGATGCTTGTGTTGAAATGGGTGTTCAGCCAGACCGGATGATATTTCTTTAAAATATCGCACAGTTGATCGGTGATTCTCTGAGGGAAAACGACAGGCGCTCTTGTGCCGATTCTGATAATTTCCAGATGGGGTATACTGCGCAGCTCTTTTAAAATGTATTCTAAAATTTGATCATTGATCAGCAACCCGTCCCCGCCTGAAATCAGGCAGTCCCGGATCTCGGGTGTCTCCCGAATGTAGGCGATCGCGGCATCAAGCTGCTTTTTAGGGACACCCATTCCGATTTGACCGGAAAAACGCCTCCTTGTGCAGTAGCGGCAGTACATGGAGCATTGGTTCGTGACAAGGAACAGGACTCGGTCGGGATAACGGTGTGTCAGACCGGGTACCGGAGAGTCTTCATCCTCATGAAGCGGGTCTTCCAGGTCGTATTTTGTTTTGTGCATCTCTTCAGAGAGCGGCACAGACTGCATCCGTATCGGACATCTGGGGTTGTCGGGATCCATTAAGGAAGCATAATAGGGTGTGATATTTAAGGGGATCGTTTTAGTAGAAATTCTGACGCCTTCCTCTTCTTCTTCGGTCAGGTTAATCACTTTTTTCAAGTCATCTAATGTTCTTACAGTATGGGTCAGCTGCCACAGCCAATCATTCCATTTTTCTTCCGGAACATCCTTCCATAACTCTATCTCCTTCCAATGCCGTTTCGGTTTATACCATTTGTTTGTCAAATGAAATTCCTCCTCGTGCATTTCTTTTTGACTTACAGGCGCTTGCACCAGATATTCATATTTTCGAGCCCTTCTCCTATATAACAATTATTGATCAGCCTTCCGCCATACTGATACCCGGAATGATACAGGACAGCATTCATGCCAAAAGATGCAGCGCGGGCGAGTGAAAATACTTGAAAGATATCTTGCTCTCTCATTTCTTTTTCTAATGCATCTATTAAAATACTTGTCAGCGAACGGCCCCGATAATCGGGAAGCACGGCACAGTCCGTCATTTCGGCATGCCCCAGCTCAGGATTGATATCTGCGCTCGCCGCGCTAATCAGACGGTCATCTTCAAGCATGACATAATAAAGCGTATGCTCATTCATCGTCTTTTCAATATAGGCGGGATCAAACACAGGAGTCGGATACGTGCGGAATACTTTTTTATACAGCATAGATAACTGATACATGTCGTTTGTTTCTGCTTTTCTCATTGTAAAAGGAGACCTGTCTTCGATTTGTGACTGAGGCTTCATTTTATATAATAGCTCTATCATTTCCTGCTCGGATAAATAGGTATCTGTTTGTCTTCGTTTTTCTGTGAGATAACGGACCATAACGGCAGCGCGATGGCCGAGATAGTAGCCTTCGAGAAAGCCCTCCGGCGTAAACAATTGTTTAGCCAGCTCTGCCTCGTCATGCTGTTTAGTGTACACAATAATTTTTTCGGCACCCTCCTCTTCAGCCGCTGTCATAATATCAGACAAGGCTTCCTGAATAGCGCCTTCATAACGAATGACTCTAATTCGTTTATTAAAGCGGTCATTGTCTATGACAGCCGTAACACCGCTATTCTTTACCGTTTTGATCATCAGCATCCTCCCCGTCTGTATGAAGCCCGCACCAATCCATCACAAAAAGAGCAATAATTTTAGCTGATTCTAACATGGCTTCAACCTCAATATACTCGTTTGCCTGATGTGCCGTTTTCGTCTCTCCCGGTCCAAAAACGATAACAGGAGTATCTCCCGCATGATACAAAAGGCCGCCGTCTGTCCCCCAAGGCGACGCTTCGATGATCGGCTCTGTTTGTTTTATTTTTTGATAGGCTGATTGCAAAACTGATAGTAAAGGATGGCCATCAGGCAAATCATTCGGCAGCCATTGAGCCCCGAACCATTCCACTTGAATTGGATGGCGTTTAAACCATTCATCATGGTATTGTAAATCTTTCAGCCAGTTTTCCAATTCCATTTTCACGGCTTCAGGCTTTTCATGAGGAGCAATTCCGCACCTTCCTTCTATGACGACGCGGTCTGCTACCGAGGACGGCCATGTTCCGCCTGAGATGGTGCCAATATTGATTGGAACGGGGATTGGGATATGATTATAAAGCGGGTCAGAAATTCTTGCATTGCGGACTTTTTCAAGCTCTTGAATGGCTGTAATGACATGCATGCTTTTTTCAATGGCGCTGACACCTTCATACCGTGTGCCTCCGTGTGCCGCTAATCCTTTAACCGTGATCCGAAACCACATCGAGCCCTGCTGTTTAATAAAAAGCTTCATATTGGTCGGCTCCGGAATTAGCGCCCCGTCCGCACGGTAGCCTCTCATAATGGCAGAAAGTGTTCCGGCGCCGCCGCACTCTTCATCTATAACACTTTGAAACAATACATCACCTTTCAGTTTGACATCGCAGGCGTGCAGAGCTTCTAATGCAAATAGAAGGGCTGTATTGCCTCCCTTCATATCAGTGGAGCCGCGGCCGTAAATTTTACCATTTACTTCGGCAGCTTGAAACGGTTCATACTTCCATTCCTTCAAATTTCCTTCTGGCACAACATCGATATGCCCGTTTAAAATCAGAGATCGTCCTCCGCCCTCTCCCGTTTTTTTAGCGACAATGTTCGGGCTCTCATGAAAATCCGAACGGTCTGATATAAAATAAGGATGCTGTTTTAATTGTTTTAGGCTCGGCTCCCACACATCAATGTCCATATGAAATTGCCTAAGCTTTTCAAGAACTACTGCCTGGGCGTTAAATTCCTTGCCAAGTGTGCTTTTTTCTCCAACCAGCCTTTTCAAAAGACGAATGGCTTTGGCTGAATGCTGATCAAGCCATTCGATTACTTTTCTTTCAATGTCCTGCATCATCACTCCCCCTTTTAAGAAAAAGGCATATCTACCATTATTTCAGCGTCGGTCAGCCCGATCACCTCGTCAATTGTTGAGCCATTCATCAGTTCTTTTAAAATAAAATGATGCCGGCCAACTGCAAGAACTGCTTTTTCAGTAATGATCATATCTACACAGCCTGCTGCTGTTAACGGAAGGGTGCAGGCTTCTGTTAATTTAGGCCTCCCTTTTTGATCGGTATGGCTCATGACGACAACCACTTTTTTCGCTTTTTGGGCGAGCTCCATCGCACCGCCCATGCCTGGCACCTTTTTTCCGGGTACAAGCCAATTCGCAAGGTCTCCCGACTGGCTTACCTGCAAAGCGCCTAAAATCGTAATGTCAATCATGCCTCTTCTGATCATGGCAAAAGACATCGTTGTATCAAAATAAGATGCCCCCTTTACAGCACGGACAGGGAATCCCGCGGCGTTGCATAAATTTTCATCCTCATTCCCTTTTTCAGGACTTTCGCCAATCCCGAGTACGCCGTTTTCCGCCTGCAGCATAACCTGCATGTCAGGCGGCAAAAAGTTCGGCACCAAGGAAGGGATGCCGATACCGAGATTCACCATCATGCCTGGTTTGATTTCAGAAGCAGCCCGTCTGGCGATCTGCTCTCTTTCTGTTACTCCCAAGCCCATTTCCACCTCACCCCTTCGCTTCTCACAACCCCCTCAACAAAAACCCCAGGCGTTACAATCATTTCTTCTGCAATATCACCCATCGGCACAATCGTCTCAGCCTCGGCAAAGGTTCTTTTGGCGGCCATTGCCATAAGCGGATTCATGTTGCGCGCTGTTTTGTCATACGTTAAATTGCCGAATTCATCTGCAATGCAGGCATTGATGAAGGCAAAATCAGCCGTCAGCGCTTCTTCAACCAAGTATTGTTTCCCCGCTACAGACACAATCTCTTTTTTCTCACAAACCATTTGATTATCAATGCCGATATCGGTCAAAATGCCGCCAAGGCCGGATCCGCCGGCGCGAATCCGTTCTGCGAGCGTGCCCTGAGGCGAAAATCGAACCTCTAATGTGCCGTCTGTCATCTGTTTTCCGGCTACAGGATTTGAACCGATATGCGATGCAATCAGTGTCTTGACTCTTTTATTGACAATAAGCGGTCCAATCCCAATCTCCGGGAATCCGGCATCATTGCAAATGACAGTTAATTCTTTCACACCGCTGTCCAATATGGCTTCAATCAAAGAAGGAGGAGAGCCGACTCCTCCGAAGCCGCCAAACATAAGGACCGACCCATCACGCACATCTGCAATTGCCGATTCAATGCTGATCGTTTTTTGAAATGGTGCCATATTGATTTCAGTCCCTTTTCAGTTTTTTTCAACTTCTGCAACTGTTTCCGAAAAAGTTGATATAAGCTCTTCCATCTCTCCGTCTGAGATTGTGAATGGAGGAGCGATGATTACGGCATCTCCTTCCCCGCTGTCGATTCCAGCCTTGGAAGGATAGACAATGAGCCCGCGTTTTTTTGCTTCGCTGATGATACGCTGGGTCATCGACCGATCTTGCGGAAACACTCGCTTTGTCTTTTTATCAGCCACAAATTCAACGCCTAACAGCAGCCCTTTGCCTCGGACATCCCCAATGATGCCGCTTCGGTGCATCATCTCTTCAAGTTTCTTTTTCAGCTTGAAGCCCTTTTCTTCAGACTGTTTGATCAAGCCGTGTCTGATAACATAACGCAAAACCTCGAGAGCGGCTTTGGCTGAAAAGGGATGAGCACTGTATGTGTGACCGCTCATAATAATACCTGATCCTTGTTTTATCGTTTGGAGAACCGTATCAGACACAACTGCAGCTGCAATAGGCGCGTAGCCGGCACCGAGTCCCTTTCCAAGCACAGCGATATCAGGAACGGTATGCCAATGCTCTGTCGCAAGCATCCTTCCAGTTCTCCCAAGCCCGGTCATCACTTCATCCGCAATAAACAGCACGCCGTGTGAGCGGCACACCTCTTGCAATCTCTCATAATATCCAGAAGGTGGAGTGATTGCTGCTCCCGCGGCTCCAATAATAGGTTCTGCCACAAAGCCAGCAATAAACTGACTTCCGATTCTTTTTATAGCGGTTTCCAGCTCCTCCGCAGCCGTTTGAACAAAATCTTTTTTTGCCTCTTGATTCAGCCGATATATATGCGGGGCTGAGAGAGCGGGATAACGCTCTAGCAAATGGGTGAACCGGTACCTGCGTTCATAAAATCCCGACAATGAAAGCGCTCCCAAAGTTATTCCGTGGTAACTGCTCCATCGTGAGAGAAAGATGGATTTTTCTGTCTGCTTTTTTTCCTGCCAATATTGAATGGCGATTTTCATTGCCGTTTCTATAGCCTCTGATCCGCTATTGACAAAAAAAGACCAATTCAAGTCTCCCGGCAGCTGCTCGGCCAGTAAAGCAGCTAATTGCTCGGCCGGCTCACTCGTAAACTGCGAGCGGTAAGCAAAAGACACCTTATCAAGCTGTTCTTTCAGCTGCTCAGTTACTTCATCAACCCCATGGCCGATATTGCATGTCACCGCACCAGATGAGCCATCAAGATATTTTTTTCCGTTCTGATCATACACATATGTGCCCTTTGCATGACTGACAATCGGATATTCCGCATTAAGTTCTGGCTTAATTAAATAACTGCTCATGCTCCACCTCAAAAATCCCTTTTCTACATTGTATGAGTGTCCAAATAGCGGCATGACGCTCCCTATAAAATCTTTTTTCGCACAAAAAAAGAGCCCTTCCGAACTTCGAAAGGCTCTTGTGTTATTTCATCTAGCAAATAAAAGCGGCTCCGACGATAATTAGTAAAATGAACAAGACAACAATCAATACAAATGTATTTGTCCCGCAGCCAAATCCTCCGTAACCGTATCCATGACAATATCCATGCATATTGTTTTTCATCCTTTCTTATCACGATATACGGCATTGTATGCGGGCCAAGTCCCAAACGGTTTGTGCAAATGCCCATCTATGTAAGGAAATAATGAAAAACAGTGTGCACCCGCTCAAATTTTTTAAATTTGAGCTTTTCATAAAAATGAGTAACGCCATCAGAATTTGAGGCCACTAAATAAGCATCGTCCATTCCTAAAGATTTGGCAATAGACAGCATCTCACCCACAAGAATACTGCCGAAGCCCCTTCTTTGAAACTGATCCAAAATCGCCACCTCTTCAATTTTAGCCGTTTTCTCTTGCGAATCAATAAAAAGTTCCCCGCAGCCAATCGGAATGTTCTGTGATGAATCGCTGTAACAAACGACAAGCAAAATCGTACCTGCTTTGTAAAAAGGATATTTTCTCACTAATTTTTGTTCTGCGGTTGCCTCTCCTATATAAAGCGAGTCATAAATTTTCATGATAGAAGATCCGTCACTAAGACTCTTTGCCGTCCCCCATGCCGTGAAAGGATGTCCCGTCTGTCCCTTCCAGTCTTCAAGCTTCATGCAGTATAACAGCTCATCTTCAACCACAAAACCGCTTTTCACAAGCGACTGCTTCAAAACGAGCGGAAAAGCATGCTGAGGAGACGCTTTTAAATGGATATAATTCGCATTAAGCAGCTTCGGTACGGACGGCAAAAAATCAGGTATACGCTCCAATGGAAATGTATCATGAAGCTGTACAAAATTATGAGAAAAAATTTGCGGCAGCTTGGAATCTTTATATACACTGTAATGACCAAACAACTTCGATTCAGACGTTAACGATAGATATTGATGCTCCGTTTTTGAATAATGTCCTGTCATGAATGTCTCCTTTTTATGACCTATACATTTACTCGATTGCAATATTTAATTTCTTTATAATCTCATCGTACACCGGATAAAACGGCTTTCCAATTGGAAATTGCTGAATATTCCGGAAAGAAGCGGGTATTGGTTTCTGCTGCAAAAAGAATTTTCTCACCACTTGCTCGCTGATTGGATGAAAAACACCGTTTAGAAATAGAAACCGCTCGCGTTCTATAAAAAACAGCCTTCGTCCAGGCGGATTTGCGATCACCCCAGATCTGTCCCGCGTGATAGGCGGCCCTTCCTGCAGATCCTCGAGCATTTCTTTTTCAATCGTCAAAATATCTTTTCTTTTAAATTGATAAAATTGAAAAGCATGCTGACTTTCTATCCGTCTTTTTTTACCGGCGTCAATGTAAAATACTGCAGGCTGGTCAGCTTCTTTTACCAAAACATAATTCGGAATGTTTAAACATTTTCCCGTATGATATTGAAATAAATACGGATCGGGGATAACAACAGTCCGATCCAGATACACTGAACTCCATCTCTCCCCCACAGGATGCCGCACACCTTGATCAAGAAAATACACATGTTGATCAGATCCTTTTACAAACGTGCCGTCAATCAAATCGGCGGGCAGAAACTGATAAGCGTTTTGAAAGGAATTCGGGGTCTTATACGTTGTATCTAATACTTCATTTATCGGCAGGAACGGGGCAAATGTGTTTACTCTAATCCAAAAAATTGAGTCGCCGTGATTCCAATGCATCATATCATCGTCCCAATAGCTTCCATATTTATCTTTGATCCGATCAAGCAACGAACGGCGATGCATAACAGAGCAATGATCGACTTGAAAAGCGGCTTGATCAAGCACTGCATTGGCATCTCTGTAAAAATGGGAAATTTCCTCTCCTCTTTCGTTTACATGAACAACTTTTTGTTTTGAATAGACTGCCTGTGCTTCAGGATGACACAAAAATGTCTGCACCATACGGCTCAGCCGATCAGGATGATAAACTGTATCATCAGTAAGATAAGAAATGTAGTCGCCGGCGGCAAATGGAAGAGCGTTATTAATTAATGTGGCATAACGGGTTGTTTTTAATCGATTTTGAGGATGGACGAAGCTGTTTTTATAACGAATGCGCTGGTCATGAAGGTACTTGTGAATCACCGCAATCGTTTTCTCATTTGAATGGTCATCCATGACAAAAAGCTCCCAATTGCTATGAGTTTGATTGATGACACTCTCAATCGCCATTTGCAGATAATCAGGTTTGTTATAACTCGTTAAAATAATGGAAACTTTGTCCCCCATCTCTGCAAGCCTCCTATTGTCACACATGAAAACGGCTCCGCAGCAAGCAGAGCCTCTGTCAACATGTAAAAAGCACCTCAACTTACAATAGCAACATTTGATCCCGTTTGATTTAGCGGGTTCTGAAAAATAACCAAATCAGCCAGGGATTTTTACGATAACATTTTGAAGCGTATCTCCATTGATCAGATTGACTCTTGAAATCGGACACCAAGCTCTTGGCAACTACGAGCTGGCGTTTGAGACCAGATTGATTTCCGTCTGAAGCTGTTTGACGTATAAGCAGAATGAATAAAAACAGAATAAAATGCAATTCGTCGTCATTTTCTTCTTGGTTCACTTTGTTTTCTAAATCCAAACTTCCCTCGCTCCCTTACCCTCTGTTTCACAATATGAACATGCTGTCAATTGCGGTATAGGCAATGTCCATCCATAGAAGAAAATCAGCATTTTCCTTAAATATATGAAAAATAGCTCAGGTACGGCGTTCGACTCATACCAATTGCCAATCAGAAGAATATGATTAAACGTGAGTTCAATAATTAATAGGAGGTGTATGTGTTGAGCAGTGAAAATGCGCAGTTAAAAAAGGATATTATTAAAAGCCTTTTAAGCCCTTTATTTACAAATGCAACAGAAGGAGGAGAAAACGTGAATAATAACCTTAAAGAATTACTTGAAGCTGCTGTTGATAAAAAAGTTGACGAAAGCGAAACGGTTACTGCTGAATCTGTTTTAGATCCTTCCCTTCCTGCAAGATGGATTTTTGCCAGAATTACACCTGGCACTACCATCAGCATTGTGACAGATTCCGGTGACATGATCGGTCCGGTTGTCTTTGTGGCTTTTGATCAAGTCCACGGCATCGTATTTGTCACACAGGAAAGCTCTGTAACTCCGCCAGGTCAAGCGACAACATTGATTGATGTAGATAAAGTAGAAAGCGTTACATTCTTTTCATAACCTCTGATGAAAGTTTTGTATATCCAGTCGGGATATGGAGGAATATACAGTTATTTTGACCGCTGGGCTGAAGAATGCTTTCGGCACGCTCAGACAGAATACATGTCTGCAGATACACCAGACACCGAATCGCTGTCACGCATTGAAACGTTTCAGCCGGATTTCGCACTCATGATGGTTGGAGTTCACGTTCCTCACGACTGGCTGACCTGGTTAAAGGGTAAGGGTGTTCCCGTATATGTTTGGCTGACAGAAGACCCATTTTATATTGATATCAGTCTTCAGGTGATAAAGCACGCTGACGCAGTTTTAACAATTGACCAAAATGCTGCTCTCTATTATCAGGAGCTTGGTTATCAGCATATCTATTATATTCCGATTCCTGTTAATCATCGGCTGTTTAAAAAAATGGACACCGAACATTCCTTTCATTCACAATTGCTTATCATCGGCTATCCTTACCCTAATCGGGTTCAGCTTGTGAAAGAAGCGGCATTTCTCCCGTACACCGTTCGGGTCATCGGAAAGGAATGGAGAAAGTACCTGCCTAAAAAAGTACTCAAACAGCCGCATATAGATGTAGTCAGCACATGGGTTCCGCCTGAACAGGCCGTTCATTATTATAACGGGGCAGACATCGTGATCAATCCGCATCGGCCGTATCATTTTACGTTCAACAAAAATAAAAGCCGCATTAAAAATACAAGCTTTAATAACCGCACCTTTGATATCGCTGCATGCGAAGCATTTCAACTAGTGGATCTCCCCGCGGCACATCCTTTTTCATCCTTTATTTCTTATCACAGCATCAACGACTTTAAGGAAAAAGCCGCTTTCTATATCAATCATCCTGAGGAACGAAACAAAGCTGCGGCGTTAAATTACAAAGAGACCGTTCCTGCTCATACATTTGATGAGCTTCCCGCAAAACTGAAAGCCATTCATCTGGCGCTTTCTTGAAAAATCGTTCATTTCATATGAACGATTTTTTCGTGCACATAAAAAAACAGCCGAAAATAGGCTGCTTCTTTATTCATCAGATCTGTCCTTCAGCTTCCTTGGATTCACCTGTTTATTCAGGTCAGCTTTTCCGCCTAGATGCTGAGAAATCTGTTCCCATGATACAATTTTGAAATTTTGATTGACAGCTTGTCCATTTTCTATATTTTCTCCGTCCTGTGCTACAAAAATGCCGTACGGATATTTTGGCCCCAGCCCGAAACCAAGAACATCAATACCGTCAGTATCACTCGTCCCGTCTATTTTCCTGCCATCCGTAATTTCAAAATTGGCAATATACCGATTGCCTCCCTGTCTTTCATACAACACATAGCTGTTATTGCCTTGGCTTGAGGCGATAAGATAACCTTTTCCGTCCGGCGCATAATAAATGGTCAAGCCCTCAATATCAGCTGTCAAATGCTTTCCAGAAGCAAGATCAATGACTTTGCCCTGCGATCCTCCAGATGGTTCAGCATTAAATTTCCAAATTGCTGTGTCTTCCTCCGCTATATAGAGATTCCCGTACTCGTCATCTGCGACGAGACCTTCAGTTTGTGAATGTAATTTGAATTGCCGCACTTTTTTCCCTGTTACATATCCCTTTCCATTGTCGGCAATTTCATATTGCTCGAACTCTCCTTGCTTTCCCGTTACCAACGCATAAAATGCCCCTGTTTTTTGGCTGTGATACAGGCTGAAACCGTAAACTTCAGAAATATCAGTGGAAATAGGATGTTTTGGGTCTGTGATGCTTTTCAATTCACCTTTTTCCCCATCAATGGCGTAAACTTCGATCGAATTTTTTCCTTCTGTCCGGTTTGAAGCAGCGGCAATGTCAATCTGTTTGCCGTTGAACGGAAAATCATAACGCAGATCGACATTATTCAGCTTGCCAAACTCGTAAGAATTGATCTGTTTGCCGTCCAAATCATACACGACTAACCCGGACTTCTTGTTTGTCGTTATCAATTTGCTTTTTTCCGGATGCTTTGCATCAACCCAAATGGACGGATCATCCGCTGCGTCATCTCCTGAAGCAACCGGGTCAGTCTCTCCCTTTGCCGTCACTTTGAAATGATTCACTTCATCAGCCTGATGAGCCGATACCGAGTTTGCAGATAGGCTAAGCAATAAACCCGCAGCGGCACTAAACAGAATAGTTTTTTGATACTTCATTTTACAGCCTCCTTATTTTAACCTTCATTTCTTATTGTAAAATATATGTAGTTGATGAATAGTGAGACAATCGAACCTTTTTTTCGTAGTGTTTCTGATTCAAAAGAAAGCTTTTTATATGGACGTGATAAGATCATATGGGACCTGTTTATATGGAGCGAAAAAAGATAATATGAAAATTTAGTACACTGTTTATTTAGTTGGATTAAGCCAATCTCTTCATTTTCTATTAAAAAAGAACACTTTGTGACATCATCATTCCCCTAAATTTCGTTTTATTGGTTGCTTTCATTAACTCGATTAAAATGTTGAACATATGATGCATGGTAGAGAAACGAGAGTTGGAGGATAAGCCATGCCTAAACAGCAAACAGCAGAACTAAAACCATTTTTCCATAACAAAACAGTTTTAGTCACTGGCGGAACGGGTTCAATCGGAAGTCAAATTGTCAAACGCCTTTTGCTGCTTACACCAAAAAAGGTCATTGTATTCAGCAAAGACGACAGTAAACAGTATGTAATGAGTCAAAAGTATGCGGAGGATCAGCGGCTTTCATTTGTACTTGGAGATGTGCGCGACCACCGGAGAGTGAATCAGGTGATGACAGGTGTCGATATCGTCTTTCACGCAGCAGCGCTGAAACAGGTACCGACATGCGAAGACAATCCGTTTGAAGCGATCCAGACCAATCTCATCGGCGGACAGAATGTGGTGGAGGCCGCCCTAATCAATGGAGTACAGCATGTCATCAATATCAGTACAGATAAAGCTGTGTCCCCTGTAAACACAATGGGTGCCACTAAGCTGTTATCTGAAAAGCTGTTTCATCAAGCTAACCGCCACGTTCAAAATAGAGGAACTGTTTTTTGTTCCGTCCGTTTCGGAAATGTTCTCGGCTCAAGAGGTTCAGTCATCCCTATTTTATTTGAACAGATGATGGAAGGTGAACCGCTGACCATCACAGACAAGAACATGACCAGATTTTTTATGTCTATTAATGATGCGGCCACACTGACACTGCAATCAGCCGCTATAACCACAGGCGGAGAAACTTTTATTTTTAAAATGGAATCACTGAAACTCGAGGAATTGATTCATGGATTTGAAGAATACGCAGCGCAGCACGGTCTCCCGCGCCCGACCGCAATAGAAGTCGGCAAGCGTCCAGGTGAAAAGCTTCACGAAGAATTGACATCTCCCCACGAAGTAGAGTCACTATATGAATGGGGCAACCTATATGCTATCCTCCCAGAACCTGAAAAACATCCTGATTTTCGCAAAGTCAATTTGCCCGGATATCAGTCTGATCAGGCTCCTCTTATTACAAAAGACAGAATTGCCCAAATTATTGAAGACCTGCATAAAGAAAAAAAGGCATAAAACAAGCCTGTCTATCCATTAGGCAGGCTTGTTTTTTCTTGCATTTATTTGTCAAATAGGTGCTGATAGCTTTCATATCCCTCTTCTTTGAGCTTATCCTTAGGAATAAACCGCAGCGCCGCAGAATTAATGCAGTAACGAAGTCCACTAGGTCCAGGTCCGTCATTAAATACATGTCCCAGATGGGAATCAGCTGTTCGGCTTCTGACTTCTGTCCGAATCATTCCGTGGCTCGTATCCTGTTTTTCTTCCACTTCTTCTTCCTCAATCGGCTTTGTAAAGCTTGGCCAGCCGCAGTGGGAATCAAATTTATCCTTGGAAGTAAACAAAGGCTTTCCTGACACAATGTCAACATAAAGCCCTTCTTCCTTATGATCCCAATACTCATTTTGAAACGGCGGCTCCGTTCCGTTATTTTGTGTGACCTCGTATTGCATACGGTTTAATGACTTTATTCTTTCTTCTTTATTTAGCGTCATTTATTTCGCCCCCCAATGCTCACTGATAAATCCAGATCTTCCGGAGCCTGTCCGGTAACGCTGATAATGCCCTGGATTCTTTTTATAAAAATGCTGATGGTAATCTTCTGCTTCATAGAATGGTTCAGCCTTTAAAATATCTGTCACGATAGGATCTTTAAAAATGCCGCTTTCCGCCAGCCGTTGTTTTGATGCTTCGGCAAGCTCCTTTTGTTTTTCATTATGATAAAAAATCGCTGCACGGTAAGAGCTGCCGCGATCAGCGAACTGGCCGCCTGCATCTGTCGGATCAATTTGCTGCCAGAACAGCTCTAACAGCTTTTCATAAGGGAATACATCAGGCTCAAACGTGATTTGTACGGCTTCACGATGCCCTGTTGTTTCGCTGCATACTTCTTCATACGTAGGGTTTTCAGTATGGCCGCCTGTATACCCGGACACCACTTTTTCAATTCCCGGCTGTTCGTCAAATGGTTTGACCATACACCAAAAACAGCCGCCTGCAAATGTGGCGAGTTCTTTTTTTTCAGACATACTGGTGCCTCCTTTGTTAATACGTGGTATTATTATATTATAGCATGTAAAAATAGAATGAAAATGATTCTGCTTTTCAATAAAAATCTATAGGTTTTGAGTATTAGCAATTATGTAATGGGGGTTCACAAATTTGAAAGTAAGAACACAAATGATGTATGATATGGAAACTTTACTCCGTAAAGTTTTTAAACAAATACGCAATGAAATCAACGATATTCTAGATAAAGAGCTTTCGCGGAATGAATTTACCATTTTGCGCATTCTAAGTGAACAGGGACCTAAGAAAGTGACGGAATTTGCGCCCATTTTGGAAGTATCGGCAAGCCATATTACCGCAGTGACTGACGCGCTGGTAGAAAAAGAATGGATCACGAGAATCAGATCGAAGGAAGATCGGCGGATCATCCGCATCCATATCACTGAAGCAGGTGAAAAAATCGTTCAGCATTTCAATGAGAAAAAAACTGAATATTTCTTTAAACGCTTTGATTGTTATACGGATACTGAACTCGCCACATTAATCGAGCTTTTCAGCAAACTTGATAAAAAACGGTAAAAAAAGCACATACCCATTTAGGGTATGTGCTTTTCGCAGCGTCTTTCTTATCTTTCAGTAAACAATTTCATCGTTTTCCAGCGGCCGTATCTGTAGTACAAAAACGCCGCACAGCTGCTGAATAAGAAACTCATACCGATTCCGAGACCGATCCCTTTCTGTCCAAGCCAAGCTGAAAACAGAGCCGTGAAAGGATATCTCAAAACCCAAAAAGAAATCAAATTTAAAACCAAAACCTGCATCATTGCCCCAGCAGCTCTGACAATTCCGTTCAGCACAAAATTAATACCGATAAAGGGATAGAAAAACGCAATCCACCGCAAATATTGTTCACCAAACGCTACCGCGTCAGGCTCACTAATAAATAACCTCATTAAATATTTTCCGAATATCCAAATGATAATAGCAATTACGAGCATGCAAGAAAAAACAGACATCACACCAAGCTTCGCAATCGATTCCACTCTTTTATAGTTTCCGAGTCCGATATTTTGTCCCGCCATGCTGTTGACCGCCGTACCGGCCGCCATAGCCGGAAGTGTGATGATGCTGTCCAGCCGCTGCACTGCGCCAAATCCAGAGACCACATGCTCTCCATAAGAGTTGACGACGCTCATGATCGCCATCATTCCGCCTGTAATCACCATCATCTGCAGACCGGCAGGAATACCAAGTTTTAGAATCAATGCAGTCTCTTCCCACTTAGGTGCTCTTGGCATAGAAAACGGAACCAGCTGATGTTTGATGACATAAAACAAACCGTAAAGAAACGCAATGCCCTGTGACAAAACAGTTGAATAAGCCGCTCCCGCAATCCCCATGCGGAAAACAGAAATAAAGAGCGGTGCCAGCACAGCATTCAGCACAACGGCAAAAGCGATGAACCGCAGCGGTGTTTTGCTGTCGCCTAGCGCCCGAAGAACCGTACTGATAAAGTTATAACCAAACAAAAACAGTATGCCGATAAATTGAATCTGCAAATAGATCTCGGCAAGCGGAATCATGGACTCCGGCGTTTGCAGAAGACGCAGCAATGGTTCTGACAGGAAAAAACCGGCTGCGCCGAACCCGATGCTTAAGCCTGTTAATAAAACCACAAAGGCATTTATATAAGACGCCATTCCTTTCTCATCATCTTTTCCCTTTTGCTGAGACAAAATGGTTAAGGTCGCATTATTAAGTCCCAAAATAAAAGACAGCACGGTTAAAACTATCGTGCTTGATACCGCGGCCGCGCCAAGCGCTTTTGCCCCCAGCAAATTGCCGATCCATAAACTGTCTATGAATTGAAAAGAAACCTGCAGAGCATTTCCCAGCATAATAGGCATCGAAAACAGGATAAGCTGCCTCAGCACGTTTCCCTTCGTAAAATCGTATGCTTTCATTTCTTCTCCTTGTTCTCTTATATTTTCGTCCAGCCGCATGAAAAAAGAGACGGTGCAGCATGTCTCTTTTTTTCATGATTTATCGGTTTTTTTTCGGTCTTTCATGCCAAATGTAAACACCATCACACTCAAAAACAATGCGCAGTACGAAATGTTCAAGTACATTTGATCCATATCCTCAGCCGCCAGATGATGATAAGCCAGCCAGCCGAAGTAAAGGGAAAACGTAAATGATAACAAACTGAAATACTGGTAAATCCGCTTCATTTCAGTCACCTCTATTGTTTAGGATGGTAATAGGAAAACTCAATTTCATCTTTTTCTAAATTAATTTTATCTGCTTTGACATACATACCGTTCGTTAATGGCATTTCAGACAAACGAACCTCAATGCTTTTATCGCCGGGATGAACATGCACAAAGGATGGAAGTTCATAGAAGCTGTCCATATAATTTAACACAAAGCTAATAGGAATACTCAATTTCCCTAAGGAAAATTTCGTTACATTCAGCTCGACATCGCCATTCTTTTTCACGGTCGGCTCAAATGCGATAAACGCGTCAATTGACGTGGAAAATGCTTTGATTTTCCCTGCCACATGGACATCGTCATCTATACCCACTTTGTAATCAAGCTGATTTGACGCTTTCTCGTTTAAATATGAGTTGACAAACGCAGCTAAGGATTCTTTTGTGCTTGTCACTTGAAATCCGTACTCGCTTTTAGAGGTATCCTCTACCTCAGCTTGCTTGCCCGGCAGCATGACCAGCGTCACAAATCCTACTGCTAATACAATATTGATGGCAAGCAATATAAAAAACAGTCGTTTCCAGTTATTCATGATTTCACCCTACTCTTTCGGTAATCCTTCTTTTTCAATTGCTTGATAGACCCGCTTCGCTATTAAGGAATAACCCGTTCCATTAGGATGAAAATCATCTTCCTCAGAAATTCGTTTACTGTCACTTTTTTGATTGAACAAGTCTTCTATATTAATGATTTTTGCATGTTTATCTTTTTTCAGCTCTTTTTTAGCAATGTTGTTCCAATCAGTGACTACCCCGTTTATTTCCTGTAATTCAGATAAAGTAAATGTAAACGGATTATACATGCTGACATAAATCAGCTCTGCGTGATTATTCAGTGCGCGGATTTCTGAAATGATTTTTTTAAAACGCTTTTCGTACGGCTTTTCCTCTTCCTGAAACGGTTCGACGGTTAATTGCAGAAAGTTTTGACGAAGGACCTTCATCAGATCATTACCGCCAATTGTTAAAAAGACATAATCTGCATCTTTTATGCCTTTTTGAACGTTTTTATCTTTTAGTTTCTCTAACAAATCCTCCGAACGATTCCCTTTGACGGCATAATTTTTAACGTCAACCTTTTTGACTTGCTCATTTGACCGGATAGAATCCGCCACCTTGCCGACATATCCCTTGCCCTCAGGATCTCCGACACCTTCTGTAAGCGAATCTCCGACAGCGGCAATGACAATGTGTTCCTTCGTTTTCAGTTCATGGGCTTTTTGTTTTCCCTCAGATGCTGTACGTATGCTCGTACATGCAGTAAGAAGCAAAATCAAACTGGCCATGAGTGCAAAAATGCGCAGTTTCAATCTTGTTGCTCCTCCCCATTCTACTAGTGGAAAGTGTATCATGTTTTAGGAGATTTGAAAATGCCTTGTCTTCGAGATTACTTGAGTTTACTAGCCGCTTTCACATCAGCGATGATGTCATCGTATGGTGTATTTTCTACTCCATTGTAATCTTTCAGCACTTTACCGTCAGGGCCTACTAAATAAAAAGTGGATTGGTGAATGACCTGGTCCTGGCCTTCAGGTTTCTTCACGATCGCTTTAAAGCTATCAAACGCAAACGTCTCGATGTCACTTTGACTGTATCCCGTTAGAAAATCCCAGTTATCAAAAGATAAAGGATAATTTGCCGCAAATTTTTTCAGCTGCTTCGGGTTATCATTCTCAGGATCAACACTAAAGGATACGATACGCACATCTATATTCTCAGCCTTTAATTTCTTTTGAAGATCTGTCATATGAGCCGTCATCGGCGGACACACGGTCTCACAATTGGTAAAAATAAAGTCTGCGAGCCAAACCTTTCCTTTTAAACTGTCTAAAGAAACATTTTTGCCATCTTGGTTTTTAAAAGTAAAAGACTCCACTTGGTAATTAAGCGGATCCTTAATCTGATGTCCTCCGCAGGCACACAAAAGCAGAAAAATCAGCCCCGCCGCCAACCCTTTGATCATCTTCATGTCCTTCACCCTTTCCAGCTTAAAGCGCTTACTAATGCCGCGCTTACCTTCTTACATCTTGTTTAATTCTATACCCGCAAAAAAAATTCCTGCATGCCCCTTCGTCCGCCTGCGAGCGGCATAGCAAAGGGGACACACAGGAATAAACGGCGTATCACGCGTTGTGTTTTAACACCTCTTGATGAAAAACAGCCTGATAATCAGTCCATTTCATCCGGCGCTTCATATATTGTCGGAAAGAATACACTTTTGCCCTGCTTTTTGATGAAAACACTTCTTTTAAGTAGATCTGCAAATGCTGATTCAACATAAAGAAATAATGTTCATCTTCCTTTAACACAGGTATTTCTGTCACTTTCACCTGAATCCCGTCGCTGCGTTTGAACTCTAGGCTTTTGAGTAACAAGCTATCAATCCTCATTTTTTGATTGTTTTCTTCTATTATATACAATGCCGGCCGGGCTGTCTGTCATTTTGCGCGGTTGTGCCGAAAAAATCAGATCAGCAGATGGAATAAATCTTGATCCTTATTTACCTCTAAATAATGAAACGCTTTTTTATTCATCCGTTCAATCAGCGGTCCATAGTCAGCTTTGTTTTGAAGCTCAATGCCGACCAGGGCCGGTCCGTTGCTTTTATTGTTTTTCTTCGTATACTCAAATCGTGTAATGTCATCATTCGGCCCAAGAACTTCGTCAAGAAATTCACGGAGTGCACCAGCTCTTTGCGGAAAATTGACGATGAAATAGTGCTGAAGGCCTTCGAAAATCATTGACCGCTCCTTCATTTCCTGCATTCTTCCGATATCGTTATTGCCGCCGCTGACAACACATACTACGTTTTTCCCTTTAATTTCTTCCTTATATAAATCCAGTGCCGCGACAGAAAGAGCACCCGCCGGTTCAGCGACAATCGCACATTGATTATATAGTTCAAGAATGGCTGTGCATACCTTCCCTTCTGGCACGAGAAGTATGTCATCTACAACGGTTTCTAGCGCTTGAAAGGTTTCATCGCCGATTTTTTTTACAGCCGCTCCGTCCACAAATTTATCAATTTTATCTAACGTGACGACATGTCCAGCTTTGTTAGATTCAAAATAAGACGCAGCGCCCGCCGGTTCAACTGCGATCACTTTGGTTTCAGGAGACACGTTTTTCATATACGTGCCGACCCCTGCAAGAAGCCCGCCTCCCCCGACACTTGCAAATAGAAAATGCGGTTCTGTATCAATATCGTTTAAAATTTCAACCGCCAGAGTTCCCTGGCCGGCCATTACATCCGGATCATCAAACGGATGGATAAAGGTGCGATGTTCCTGCTCACAGCATTCAACTGCGTTTTTATACGCATCATCAAAAGTATCACCTGTCAAAATAATATCGATAAACCCTTTTCCGAACAGTTCAACTTGTGACACTTTTTGTCTTGGTGTTGTGGAAGGCATGAAAATCTTCCCGTGAACGCCCAAGTGTTTACACGAAAACGCTACACCTTGCGCGTGGTTTCCGGCACTTGCGCACACGACTCCGTTTTTAGTCTGCTCGTCAGAGAGCTGCTTCATTTTGTTATAAGCCCCTCTGAGTTTAAAAGATCTGACTACCTGCAAGTCTTCTCGTTTCAAATAAATATTGCATTCGTATCTCTCAGAAAGTCTGTCATTCCTTTGCAGCGGTGTGTGAGTCACAACGTCCTTCACGTTTTGATGAGCCTTTAAAATGTCTTTCACTTGGATGAGAGAGTTTTCTTTAAGCAACGGTTTCATGTACAGATTCCTTTCTTGTTTTAAATCCCTATTTAATATGCCATTATAACACGAATATTCAAATAATAAGACAATTATTTTTATTTAGTAAATAAAAAAATGGATCGTATTCTAAGTTCCCCCCACCCGTGATAACATCTGCGTGACCTGTATCCAGCAGCCTAAGAAAAAAGTTTCTTAAAGATAAAAGATGTTTTCATCTGAAAGGCATGCTATAATAGAACCAATTAGAACCAAAAGGAGCCAATAAATGATTACCGCACCTCGACCTTGCACTTTTCATAATCTAATTGGAGAGCATCAACTATTTCTCGAAACAAAACGAGTCGCCATGCAGTTCGCCCTATCAGAGCTTCCTGTCCTGATCACAGGAAAGGTCGGAACAGGCAAGGATCATTTTGCACAAGCCATACACCAAGGCTCTTCAAGAAACGGCGAACCATTGATCAGTATCAATTGCAGCACCCATTCAGAAGAAAACCTTTCATACGAGCTTTTTGGCGCTGATGATGCCTTGGGTGCGTTTCAAAAAGCCGCCCGAGGTACACTTTTTCTTAATGACGTATGGAGTATGCCGGTTTCTGTACAAGCTAAGCTTCTAGATGCACTTGACTCAGATGGGGAAAAACCGAGAATCATCTGTGCTTCTGCAATCCCGATAACAGAAGTTGCTGAAAATACATTCAGGCAGGACTTATTTTACAGGCTGAACATTTTAACGCTCACATTGCCGGTGCTGTCCGAGCGAAAAAGCGATATCCCCCTTTTGACCCAGTATTTCCTTTCGGAATCGGGGCAGCAATTGTTAATTGACCCCTCAGTCTTTCCGCTGCTTGAACAGCATCCCTTTGATGGGAATGTAAGAGAATTAAAAAACACTGCAGATTATATGGCGGCTGTATCAAGCGGAGGAACCATTCATCCGTATGACGTGCCGCCGTATATACGGGACGGGCTAAATGAAAAAACGACGAAGAAAAAAGCGAAGCTTCTGACTTTAATGGAAAAAGCCGAGTTTCTGTTTATTTTGGAAACCATAAAAGTGTTAAATGAAAAAGGCGAACCGGCAAGCAGACGGATTATCTCTGAAAGCAGCAAAAACAGCCAAATCTCTTTAACGCCGCAGCAGGTCAGAAGCCGTCTCGATTATTTGGAGAAGAAAGAGTATGTGACAAAAAGCCGCGGACGTGCGGGCACGAAAATCACTTTAGAAGGGCTGAATTTTTTAGAAACGCTGCAAAAACAAATGATGTAGCAGCTAAAGAGAGGAGAATGTACGTGTATACAATAAAAGAAGAGATCGCCAACGCCATTACCCACGGCATCGGTGTGTTCTTATCCATACCAGCATTAGTGTTTCTCATCATATTTGCGGCTAATTACGGGTCCGCATGGGATATCGTCAGTTTTACCATATTTGGTGTTTCCATGCTGCTGCTTTATTTGAGCTCCACCCTGCTTCACAGCATTCAGCACAAAAAGACGAAAGATATTTTGGAGATTATTGACCATAGCGCTATTTACGTGTTGATCGCCGGAACCTATACCCCTTTTCTGCTTGGGCCGTTAAAAGGCACACTCGGCTTCACCCTGCTGATCATCGTTTGGGCGCTTGCCCTTGGCGGAATCGTATTCAAAATTTTCTTCGTAAAACGGTTTATCATTTTATCTACCTTGATGTATTTATTAATGGGATGGCTAATGATTATCGCGGTTAAGCCTTTATATGCTTCACTGACAGGAGCTGGATTCAGCCTTCTTTTGCTTGGCGGTCTGTTGTATTCAGCCGGAACGATCTTTTATATTTGGAGAAAGATCCCCTTCCATCATGCCATTTGGCACAGCTTTGTTTTAGGCGGGAGTGCGGCGATGTTTTTCTGCGTGCTGTTCTATTGTGTGAAAGTGCCGTTTTTATCCTAATGAAAAAGCGCAGTCTCAGTGACTGCGCTTTTTTAGGCCCGTAATTGCTTCTCACTTGCCGGTATATAAGCCTTGGAAAATGACACTTCTATATCTGCTGGCTTTAAGCGTTTAACAAGCGATCCCTTCAGCAGTTCATCGGTTCCTTTCGTTTCCACCATTACAACCGGAAGGCTGCAGCGGGCTGCAAGTTCCAATGGATTGATACAGCCATCTAAAGAAAGAATCATGCTTTGGCCTTTTTCTAATTGGGTCAAAATATCTTCATATACCATTTCTGAACTGCTCTCTCGAATGACATTCATCCGTTCAAGCCATTGTCCGATAATCGGTAAACGAAACACTTTGGGATTTGCGATAAATCCGGCTGGTTCTTCAATATACCCGGCAATCAAAGCAATTTCAGGCAATCCTAAACGAGAATGCACATACAAAACAGGACCGCTCGGTATCGGCTCTGGCTGATGAATGGTGACGACAGATCCTGAAATGCCGATACAGCCTTCTAAAAACGCCTTTGGCTGCTCGTAAACGAGTGTCATCTGTTTTTTGTATGACAGACGCGGATCCAGCATTCTTTGATTAAACAATTGTTTTATATTTTTTAACAGCATATACACAATGTAAATCACTAGACAGCTGTATCGAATCAATTAAAATCCTCCCGCTTCAGATGATACATTCTTCTTTTCATACACTAAAAATTCATAGTCATACGGATTTTTTTCGTCCTTAGTCCCTTGCTCAGAAGAAACAAGTTTCCATTTGCTCTCATCAAATTCAGGAAAGTAGCGGTCTCCATCAAACTGGTGATGAATTTTTGTCATATACAGCCTGTCCGCATAAGGGAACAGCGCTGTGTAAAGCTGTGCGCCTCCGATCACGAAGCATTCCTCAGTATCTGAGGCAATCTGGAGCACATCCTCTATTGAACTGACGACGGTACAACCGGGGAATTCTATTTCGTGTGCAGATGTCACAACAATATTTTTCCGATTCGGAAGCGGACGTCCAATTGATTCATATGTTTTTCGCCCCATGATGATTGAATGTCCTGAGGTTATTTTTTTAAAGTATGCAAGGTCATTCGGCAAATGCCACGGCAAATCATTGTCCTTCCCGATAAGCCGGTTGGCATCCATCGCGAAAATGAATGATATCATACGCTGACCGCTCCTTTAATATGCGGATGCGGATTGTAATCTTCAATGATAAAGTCTTCAAACGTAAAGCCGAAAATCGAATCAACCTCTCTGGCAAAACGAAGCTTCGGCAACGGGCGGACATCTCTGGTCAGCTGCAAGTTAACCTGTTCAATGTGATTTTGATAAATATGAACATCGCCGAATGTATGAATAAACTCGCCCGGCTCAAGCCCTGTTACATGCGCGATCATCATCGTAAGCAGCGCATAAGAAGCTATATTAAACGGCACACCGAGGAAAACATCGGCTGAGCGCTGATAAAGCTGGCAGGACAGCTTGCCGTCAGATACATAAAATTGGAACAGGCAGTGGCACGGAGGCAAGGCCATTTTATCGATTTCACCAACATTCCATGCACTGACGATTAAGCGTCTTGAGTTCGGATTTGTTTTAATATCTTCCACAAGACGTGAAATTTGATCAATGGTTTCTCCGTCAGCTCCCCGCCACGAACGCCATTGCGAACCATATACAGGTCCGAGCTCGCCGTTTTCATCGGCCCACTCATTCCAAATACGCACTCCGTTTTCCTGCAGATAGCGTACATTGGTATCACCCTTTAAAAACCAAAGCAGCTCGTGCGCAATTGATTTAAAGTGAAGTTTTTTTGTGGTCAGCATCGGGAAGCCTTCCTGTAAATTAAATCTCATTTGATAGCCGAAGGTGCTGATTGTTCCGGTTCCTGTACGGTCACCCTTTTTTTCACCATGATCTAAAACATGTCGGCATAAATCTTTATATTGTTTCATTTTATTCATCCTTTAAAAGTAGTCTTATAGTAGTGTAACACAATAAAAAATCATTTCTGAACCCAGAAATGATTTTTTTTATAAGTCAGCTGACAACAGGCTTTTCGTCCTGTTCCTTTTCTTCATCTTGCAGATCCTGATGCGTATGGGCAATTCTGCTCGCTGCTGCGGCTGCAAGTGCTGCCACAATATCATCCAAAAACGTATGAATGCCGTCAGGGCTTTCATCGAGCTCCTTAATAATTCCGATCTTCTCTTTATCCAAATAACCAAAGTTGGTCAAACCGATCGAGCCGTACACATTAACGATTGAAAGAGGGATAATTTCATCTATGCCGTACAGCGGTTCATCTGTTTCAACAAGATGCTGCAGCGGTTCAGGAAGCAGTTTCTGCTCTGCAAGCTGATCAAGCGCCAGCCCGGTTAAAACAGCATGGATAATTTCACGCTTGTTCAGTACTTTTTCTACATTCTCCATACATACACTAAGCGGGAGATTTGGATTGTATTTTTCCTGAAGTTTTTGAACAATACGCGCAATATCTTCTATCATAACGCCCCGTTTGTTCAGCATATCTTTTGTTATATCGACCATTTCATTCATTGTGTACTTTTTCATATCTAATGGCATCTCCTTTAGGCACTCATCCAGTTGGGAGGTGTGTTGCGGTCCCAATAAATGCTCCCAAGCTCATGGTGTGATTGAAATCCATCTTCTGCTGTATGATAATGAAAATTAAACCAGTAGCCGTCATGAGGAGGGTGATCTCTGCGCACATGGAACCTGAGGAGGTCTTCTCCGGTTGTCCGATTGTAAACATGAAAGATTTTCTCCGTTTTCCCCGCTGAAGGCTTGCTTGAAATCACAACATCTTGATACGCTTCGTCATCTTGTAATGTCGCTAAAAAGTCACATATGACGTTTTCGATTTTCGGCAGAATCTCTTTCCGATAGTCATCTTCAATGACCGGAGCAATTTTGCTGCCAAATTTCAAAAAGGACTGATTTTCAGCGCTGTCAAGGAGCTGTTCCTTGTACGATTGAAAAAGTAATTCGGGGTCTCGCCTGTCTTCCGATTCATAATCATCGTACAAATCATGCTCATCATAAAAAGCGGTGTAATCATTCTGCTCAAGACTGCTCGGCTGTCCTGAAGGCTTGTCTGCCATGAGAGCAGCCGGAGGAGATACGAGCCCGAACGTTACGATGGTAAATAAAACCACAAGGGTCTTTCTCATCCACAATTTCATGACTGCTTATTCCTCTCTATTTTATTGTCATGTTTCTCTTATTTTATCATAGGTCGAACTTACAAGTCATGTACTATATGAAGCTCTAAGTCAATTTAGGAGATTTGTTGCTTTGCCGCGTGTATAAAAACGCTTACAATATAATATGAAAGGAGGCCTTCCGCATGATTGACGCTTTGTTTGCAACGGTTTCACTTTTAACATTATTATACTTTGTCGTCATGGAAGTCACCGATTAGAAACAAGCCCGTGAGGTTCTTCACGGGCTTGTTTCGCTTGCGATTTGAATAACACCGTAGTGAAAAAGCGCTGTTTTTCTTTTCAATACGTTAAAACCAAATTGGTCAAAGCGCGGGCTTTTCCAATGGTCTTTGAGTACAACGCTTTTTCTGGCTGCCCGCACCGCTTCTTTGATGCAGCCGTCAGCCAATGCAGAATCCTCAGCCAGCTCTCGTAATGGCGCGATGCCATCAGACGACTCTACAGGCTCATGAAACATCGGATCAAAATAAATGACATCTACTGATTTGTCAGGCAGCTGCTTTAGGTAGTCAAAGCAATCCGCATGATTCACTTGTATTCTTCTCATGGCAGCTTGAAGCTGTTCTATACCGGTTTCCCATGAATGGAGCCCCGTATTCACCAGAACGGACACAAGCTTGTTTTTTTCCAGCCCGATCACCGACCCGGTTTCGCCAACGGCCATACTTGCGATAATAGCGTCGGAAGCCAGACCGAGCGTGCAATCCAAAAAAGAATCTCCGGCCGTTAAGCCGGCTGCCCGAAGCATTGGCTCTTGCTCGCCGCGCATAAACCGTTTAGCTCTGAACATCGCTGTATTCGGATGAAAAAAGAATTTACCGCCTTGTTTTGTATAAAGTTCGAACCGCTCTTTTCCAATCACGAGCAAATCACGCTCAGCTGACTTCAGCATATTTTCAACCGTTTGTTTATTTCGGTCGCAATATTGTATACCCAGCTCTTCCGAAAGCATTTTTGCGATCTTTATCGTGTGGTCAGACGGTCTATAGCTTGTTGTAATCATGATCTATACTCCAAAAGAAAATGCCCGGAAAACGGGCATTTAGCAGTGTGCATCAAAGGCATCAGTTAAGTTTTTCATGATTTCTTCCATTTCATGCCCTTCAATCTCATGGCGCGGAATAAAATGCACGACTTCTTTGCCTTTCAAAAGAGCCATTGACGGTGAAGAAGGCTCCTGGCCTGTAAAATACTCCCGCATTTTTGCAGTGGCTTCTTTATCTTGGCCCGCAAATACTGTCACCGTATTGTCAGGTGTTTTGTCGTTCTGCAGGACTGCCTGAGTTGCCGCAGGACGCGCAAGACCAGCTGCACAGCCGCAAACAGAGTTAACGACTACGAGAGTTGTGCCCTCTGCCTTTTCCATAAAATTCTCCACTTCTTCTGCCGTTGTTAATTCTTCAAAACCGGCCCCAGTCAGCTCGCGGCGCATCGGAACGACAAGCTGGCGCATATATTCTTCATAAGCCATTGACATAAAAAAAGCCCCCTCTATTATCCTTCATCTGAAGTAAAGGATACTATAGAGAGAGCCGGATTTCAAATGTTCACATCTTAAAACAAGAGAATGTGATCATGATGTCTAGATTTTCATGATACCGCCCGTATTGGCACTTGTTACAAGTTTAGAATAACGGGCTAAATAGCCGGTTTTCACTTTTGGCTCAAAGCCTTTCCAATTCGCTTTCCGTTTTTCCCATTCTTCTTCCGGCACTTGAACGTCCAGGATGCGTTTTTCAATATCAACGATGATATGATCGCCGTTTTCAACAAAGGCAAGCGGTCCGCCTTCTGCTGCCTCTGGTGATACGTGTCCGATTGAAAGGCCTCGTGATGCTCCGGAAAAACGTCCGTCTGTAATCAGCGCTACTTTCGGACCAAGCCCCATTCCGACAATCTGTGATGTAGGTGCAAGCATTTCAGGCATACCCGGACCGCCCTTTGGCCCTTCATAACGAATGATGACGACATCGCCTTCTTTTACTTTCCGGTTGATAATGCCGTCTAGCGCCTCATCCTGAGAGTCGAATACGACAGCCGGCCCTTCGTGTCTCGTAATTCCGTTCTGTACGCCGCCGGTTTTGATGATAGCGCCGTCCGGAGCCAGATTTCCGAATAATACGGCAAGGCCGCCCTTTTCAGTGAATGGCTGATCTAACGGATGAATCACGTTATAATCCTTCACTTCATGTCCGGCAATGGTTTCTCCAAGCGTCTCACCTGTAACTGTCAGCGCGTCCAAATGAAGTGCTCCTTCTTTTTTGGAAAGCTCATTCAATGCTGCAGACACACCGCCCGCTTCATGAAGATCTTCAATAAATACATCAGATGCAGGCGCCAGCTTAGCCAAATGCGGCACGCGCTCTGCGACTTCATTGATGCGTTCTAAAGAGTATTCAACGCCAGCTTCATTTGCAAGGGCAAGCGTATGAAGTACAGTATTTGTTGAACCGCCGAGCGCCATATCAAGCGCAAACGCGTTATCAATCGCTTTTACTGTAACGATATCTCTCGGTTTGATGTCTTTGCGAATGGTTTCCATTAATTGCGCAGCTGATTTTCTGACAAACTCTTTTCGTTCCGGTGATGTCGCGAGAATGGTTCCATTACCAGGCAAAGCCAATCCAAGCGCCTCTGACAGACAGTTCATTGAGTTTGCTGTAAACATTCCCGAGCAAGATCCGCATGTCGGGCAGCCGAACTGTTCTAATTCTTGAAGTTCGCTTTCGCCGATTTTTCCAGCTTGATAAGCACCGACTCCCTCAAATACTGAAGAAAGAGAGATTTTGCGGCCGTCGCTTGTTCTTCCTGCCGCCATCGGTCCTCCGCTGACAAAAATGGTCGGAATGTTGATGCGCATAGCCGCCATAAGCATTCCCGGCGTGATTTTATCACAGTTCGGAATACAGACCATTCCGTCAAACCAGTGCGCTGATACAACAGTTTCCACTGAGTCCGCGATGATCTCACGGCTCGGGAGCGAATATCTCATTCCGATATGCCCCATCGCAATTCCGTCATCTACACCGATTGTATTAAATTCAAACGGTACGCCTCCGGCTTCTCTGATTGCTTCTTTTACGATTTTCCCAAACTCCTGCAAGTGAACATGACCGGGAACGATATCAATATATGAGTTACAAACCGCAATAAACGGTTTGCCAAAATCCTCTTCTTTTACACCTGCTGCGCGGAGCAAACTGCGGTGCGGTGCTCTATCGATTCCTTGTGTGATCATGTTACTGCGTAATTCTGCCATGGTGATCCTCCTAAATAGTCTCAATTGTTAGATTGAATTTTATTTTAACAATTTTCAGTTTATTTGTGGGCCGTTTTAGCTAAATCGCATGATTTCAGGCCGCCCTTTCCTCTGTTGTTTGATTCATGTTTTTATATTTATATAGCTTTCTGTCGATGGGAACCCTCCAACTATTAATATTGTTACTTACTATATATAGTTTTTGATTATTTTTCAACAATATTCGAAATAATTTTTATAAAAAGTGAATTCAAACAAAAAAGGTGCATGATCTGCACCTTCATCTTCTTTTTTATTCGCCTTTTTTTCTGCTCTCTGTCATTTGCTTCCAGACTGAACCTTTTGCCTCTTCCCCATGTTCGATTCGTTCCAGCGCCATTTTCACTTGAAGGCTGACTTCGAATTCCGGATCATCTTCAGCAGCCCGCAAAGCTTCTATTGCACTTTCATCACCGACTTCGTAAAGGAACATAGCGGCGCGCCAGCGGACCAGCTTGCTTGAGTCGCTTAACGATTTTATCATCGCAGGGATGGCTTGAGGATCGCCGATATCAGACAGGCAGTCTCCAGCCGTTCTTCTCACCGATACAGACTTATCCTCAAGCGCCTTATACAATAGAGGAAGAACATCAGGTGATTCAATCATTCCCAAATACACAACAGCCTGTCTTCTAATGGACACCTTCGGATCATCCAATGCTTTTTGCAAAACGGGGATGTCCTCTTCTTTTGGATCCATCTGCTCCAAGTGTGCGTATCGCCGCTTCCAGTCCTCATCATCCAGCATGTCAAGCGTTACTTTATAGGCTTTGCGCTGTGCTGTTTGTTTCGTTTCGCCTTTACCTTGGATCGCTGCTTCCGTTAGCCGTTTCAGCCTTTCATCACTGTAAGCGGCCTGAAGCTCTTCTGTCACGTCATGGCCGATTTCAGTAAAATCGCCGAATCTGACGCCTTGTTCTTTCCAAGCTCGTTCAAACACAACATTTGACGCTTCAGATCTGAGTTTTAAGATCGCCTGCTGAAAACGGTCAGGAAGCCCGAACCGCTCTTCACGCTCACCATCTGTTAATTTGACTTGCATAGGAATTCCGCTGAACATCTGTACAAAAACTTTCACTTCTCCAAATGACTCCTGATCTGAGCGGTTTTCTGCACTCTCAGCGCTCTCCATTCCAAATGCCGTCCGGACTTGCGGTAAAATGTCTTTCCAGTCATATCTGGCGTTCCGTTCAACCGCAAGAAAGTCGGCAACGTGATATACCCCTTTAACTCCTTCAATATTTAGGATTTCCACGACAACAGGCGGGGCGCCTTCTGCCTGATCCGGTTTATAATTATTGCTTTTGCCCGCCGGAAGCTCTTCCGTTAAGATGACCTTCATTGTATTCGGGCTTGGCGTCGGTTCAATTGATTTTATCTTCATGATTGTCCTCCTATAGCCTATCTGTGACTTATTCTAACATAGTCGCCCCGCGCCTTCTATTACGATGTTTCAATATCAATTCCGGGAATTTCTTTTTCTAATTGACTGACAAAATGAAGCATAAATTTATGCCTCTCGTCAGCCATTTCTCTTGCGGTATCTGTATTCATCATATCTTTTAGGAGCAGCAGCTTGCTGAAAAAGTGGGTATAGGCACTCTTATCATTTCCATAAAGGCTATGTCCCTTTGCTCCCGCAAACATAAACGTCCGTGCTATACCAACTGCGCCGATCGCATCCAGCCTGTCAGCATCCTGTACGATTTTCCCCTCAAGTGAAAGCGGTTCTTTTCCGAGCTTTTCCCTGTCCCGAAAGGACATTCTAGTAATAATGTGAATAATTCTTTCAGCCTCATCTTTTCCGGCTCCTAAAGAAACCAGCCGTTCGTCCACCTCACTGACTGAAAGCCTGATTGCGTCAGGCAGCTTCACATCAATCAAATCATGAACCAAGGCTGCCGCTTCAACGACGAACAAATCCGCATTTTCCTTTTTTCCAATATATAAAGCAAGCTCTGCAACTCTTGACACATGAAGCCAGTCATGACCCGAGCTTTCCCCGTTCAGAACAGATTTGACCCATGTCCTGATTTGCTCTGTCTGCATCCGTTTTCGATCCTGCACCAAAACACCCTCTTTAATGTCCTAATAACTTCGCAATAACGTCTTCCAGCTCTTTCGGATTTGTGTTTGGTGAATAGCGGCCGGCTATTTCTCCGTTTCTGTCCACTACAAATTTAGTGAAATTCCATTTGATTGCCTTTGTTCCGAGCATGCCTTTCGCATGTTCTGTCAAATACACAAAAAGCGGGTGGGCGTTTTTTCCGTTCACCTCGACTTTTGAAAACATGGGAAACGTAACACCATAATTTGTTTTGCAAAATTCCTGTATGCCTTTCTCATCGTCAGGCTCCTGATTCATAAATTGATTGCAGGGGAACCCTAAAATCTCCAGGCCCTCCGGCTGGTATGTATCATACAGCTCCTGAAGCTGCTTAAATTGAGGAGTAAAGCCGCATTTACTGGCTGTGTTAACAATCAACAACACCTTTCCGGCAAATGGCTGAAGTGTCATGTCTTTGCCTGTAATGGTGCGGACCCTCATATTGTATATAGACATTGAAATTCCCTCCTAATGAACCTGAGTGCTGTGATTATTTTACCTTTTTTCCTGTTTCAAAACAAAACGGAAGCTCTAGGTTTATCAATTGTACAGACATCGTGTTCAACGGATGTTCTTCCCTCATCGGATCATTTGTTTATGAATAGAAACATCTTTTGAGAAGGAGCTATTATTCTATTTATTGCATGACACCTGGAAAACTCATTACAGTGAAACCAAAAGTCATATGTTTGCGTTTATTATATAGTATTTTCTGCTGTTCCCCTTCAAACCCTTATAGATAGATTGAAAATTGGCGGGAAAATTCCTATAATGAAGAAAATTAACGGGGAAATGATGGAGGTGGCACGTTGCCTATTAATATACCTACACACCTGCCGGCAAAACAGGTGCTTGAGAGTGAACATATCTTTGTAATGGATGAAAGCAGAGCATTTCATCAGGATATCCGGCCGCAGAAAATTATTATTTTAAATTTAATGCCGAAAAAAATCCAAACGGAAACTCAGCTGCTCAGACTGCTTGGGAATTCGCCTTTGCAGGTTCATTTTACATTTTTAATCCCAAGCACTCATACACCGAAAAATACAGCAAGGGAACACCTTGATGAGTTTTATACGACATTCTCCAATATCCGTCATAAGAAATTTGACGGCATGATCATCACCGGTGCGCCGATCGAGCATTTGGCGTTTGAAGATGTTTCTTATTGGGAAGAGCTCAAAGAGATTATGGAATGGAGCAAAACGAATGTCACGTCAACCTTGCATATTTGCTGGGGTGCTCAGGCAGGTTTGTATTATCATTACGGCGTGGAAAAAACTGAAATGCCGAAAAAAATCTTTGGTGTGTTTGAACATACTGTTCTTTCCAAGCACGAAAGATTGGTAAGAGGTTTTGACGAGCTATACTACGTGCCGCATTCCCGGCATACAGATATAAATATGGAACAACTGCAAGCAGTGCCCGAGTTAAACATTCTTACTGCATCAAAGGAAGCTGGGGTTTGCTTAATTGTGTCAAAAGACGAAAAACAAGTCTTTTTAACAGGACACCCTGAATATGATACAAATACGTTGCTTCAAGAGTATGAAAGAGATCTGGAACGAAACCTTTCGACTGTCGAGGCGCCGAAACATTATTTCGCAGAAGACAGCAAAGAACCTGTCAATCGCTGGAAAGCACATGCGACATTATTGTTTATGAACTGGCTTAATTATTATGTTTACCAAGAAACTCCTTATGAATGGGACTAATTTTTCTTTTTAAAGTGATACGCTGAGCAAAAAATATGATAAAATACATCTGATTCAGTATGCGTATAACAAAAATTTAAAATACTGGAATCCGAATCTTTTAAAATTAGTTTAATTTTTTCACTGCATTAATAATTCGATTATGTATTTGTGTTATGTTTATGTATAGACAATAACTCCTTACGATGCATGAAGCTTGCTTGTTGTTGATTACATTGAGGTGAATTTACTTGAATACCAATAAAAGAGTATTAATTTTGACTGCAAATTACGGAAATGGACATGTACAGGTAGCCAAAACGCTTTATGAACAATGTGTACGTCTCGGCTTTCAGCATGTAACAGTTTCTAATTTGTATCAAGAGTCAAATCCGATTGTTTCAGAGGTAACTCAGTACCTTTATTTAAAAAGCTTCTCAATCGGAAAACAGTTTTATCGTTTGTTTTATTACGGAGTTGACAAAATCTATAATAAACGTAAATTTAATATTTACTTTAAAATGGGAAATAAACGATTGGGCGAACTTGTCGATGAACATCAGCCCGACATCATTATTAATACATTTCCGATGATCGTCGTACCCGAATACAGACGGAGAACAGGAAGAGTTATTCCTACCTTCAACGTCATGACTGATTTTTGTCTTCATAAAATTTGGGTTCACGAAAATGTGGATAAATATTATGTGGCGACAGATTATGTGAAGGAAAAACTGATTGAGATCGGGACCCATCCCAGCAACGTGAAAATTACGGGAATTCCGATCAGGCCTCAATTTGAAGAATCTCTGCCGGTTGAGCCGATTTATAAAAAGTACGATCTTTCGCCTGACAAAAAAGTGCTGCTCATCATGGCTGGCGCACACGGTGTATTAAAGAACGTAAAAGAGCTGTGCGAAAACCTTGTTATGGATGATCAGGTGCAAGTGGTGGTCGTATGCGGAAAAAATACGGCTTTAAAAGAATCCTTGAGCACACTTGAAGCAGAAAACAGCGATAACTTAAAGGTTCTCGGCTATGTAGAGCGAATTGACGAGCTCTTCCGGGTCACAGATTGCATGATTACAAAACCAGGCGGTATTACTTTGACAGAAGCCACTGCTATCGGCGTGCCTGTCATTCTGTACAAACCAGTGCCCGGACAAGAAAAAGAAAATGCAAATTTCTTTGAGGACCGCGGAGCTGCCATTGTCGTGAACCGGCATGAAGAGATTCTCGAGTCTGTCACCTCCCTTCTTTCAGATGAAGATACCTTACAGCGAATGAAGAAAAACATTAAGAGTCTTCATTTGGCACACTCCTCTGAAGTGATTTTGGAGGATATTTTGAAGGAATCAGAAATGATGACGACCAAACAAAAAGCCAAGGCGCTTTCTTAACTGATGTTCTTGCAGGAGCACACGAAAAATCGTGTGCTCTTTTTATTCGCATTCATCTTTTCGTAAAAGCGGTTACATTTTTTTGAGAAACTTGCCCTTTTTTTCAAAAATAAGCAGTTTCGCAACTTGACGCGTGCTGCCAGATGGTGTATAGTTGAACCATCATTTAACAACGAAACGAAGTTAAATGATACAAAATTTTTTTTAGCACATAGGTGCTACAGTACTAGGAGGAATTAAGCAATATGCAAAACGGTAAAGTAAAATGGTTCAACAACGAAAAAGGATTCGGCTTCATTGAAGTTGAAGGCGGAGACGATGTATTTGTTCACTTCACAGCTATCGAAGGAGAAGGATACAAATCATTAGAAGAAGGACAAGAAGTTTCTTTTGAAATTGTCGAAGGTAATCGTGGACCTCAAGCTTCTAATGTTGTAAAACTCTAAACTCAATATAAGTTGACAAATAGAGGAGAGGCAAATGCCTCTCCTATTTGATTTTCATCTGAATTTCGATCGCTAAAATGTTTTGTTTGCACCTCTGCTCAATCTCTTCAATATGCTTTTCCATTGACGGCTTTCCTTTTTTCGCAATATCCGCAAGTTCTTCTAAATCATTGTATATTTCTATAAATGTTTTGTGAAGGATCGATTTTAAGTCTTTATCATCCATAGCTGTGCTCCCCTTCTCTACCAAGATACCTCAAATAGTAAAACAGACCTACTCATTCAGGTTCAATAGTTATATCGGCTTATTTTTTATTTTATTTTCTATTTTGGCACATAAATTTAAAAAAACTCTGCAAAATAGTTGCGGAGGTGTTTTTTTGTGAACTCAGAATTTCATGAAGAGGATCAGACTGGATTTACCGATAAACGGCAGCTGGAGCTAGCGGTGGAAACAGCGCAGAAAACGACCGGCGCCGCCACAAGAGGCCGAAGCTCAACATTACTCAATTCCGCATACCAAGCCATCGAGGACGCCAGGGAGCTTTCACTGTCTCAAGAACTGGCAGCTCTTGATGATCCTGAATTTGTACAGCAGCAACAGCAGCTGTTAGATGCCTGCCAGCATCAGCTGGATGAATTTAAAAAATAAAACCGCAGCTTCTGCGGTTTTATTTTTTAGTGCTTGGTTAAGACATCTCCATATGATTTAAGCTTTTCCCCCACGGTACATTTATTGATACAAAATGAATGTGCGTATGTTTTGCCAAATTCCTTGCGAAACTGCTTCTTAATAAAACAGTCTTTGCAATATTCATCTTGCAGTTCTGTCAGTTCCTTATATATAGCTTTCTTATCCAATATTGTCATCTCCGTTACAGTCTAATTTCATGTGGCTTTCTACGAATTGATGAGATAGGATTTTTTTTGCGAGGCCATCAGCTTCCTGATTTTCTTTTCGCTGTATCGTTTCGTATGTCGGACTCAGCTTTAGTGACTCAAGAAGCGCTTCTATTTTATCCAGCCATTCATTATGGGAGGGATCATAGCAAGGCCAGCTGCCGTCAAGCTGGTTCAGCACAACAAGAGAGTCCCCTCTGATCGTGATTGAATTTCTGCTAGCTCCGAGCTCTCTTACTTCTCTTATCGCTTCATAAAGAGCGGCATATTCAGCTTCGTTATTGGTTTTCAGACGGAAGCTTTTATTTTTTCTTAAGCGGTGGCGCGTCCCTCCCAATGTATAATAAATGACGATTCCGAGCCCGGCCAGCTGGCTTTCCTTATCGAAACTGCCGTCAAAATAAACGGTAATGTCATCAGGTTCATGCGCAAGCTCCTCAGTCAGCTTTTCTAATTCCTTCAGCGTCCAGACGCCGCCCTTCTCATCTTCGAATTCAAGTTCCTTCATATAAGGAAAACGGCCGAGTTCCCTCGCGAGCATACGTGCTTCCTGAACAGTCAGCCAGTTTTCGCCCAAAAACGAGACAGGCCCTGTCCCTTTTGCTTCTATTTTCATGTGCGGTCTGAGATTCAATATAATCACCTTACCATTCATTAGTTGCCGGGCTTGTGCTATAATCAAACCATTCTTAACCCGGAAAGGAAGCTTCTTCATTTTGTTTAATAACTCTTTTTGGATCTTTTTTGCGATCATTCATTTTATCATTGTTCTTTTATTTTATAAAGGATTTGGCAAAATGGGTTTATTTGTGTGGATCGGCTTTGCAACAGTCTGTGCCAACCTTCAAGTCGTCAAAACGGTTGAACTGTTTGGCTTAACAGCAACGCTCGGGAATGTGATGTACGGCACAATCTTTTTTGCTACAGATGTGCTGAATGAAAAATATGGGCCAGCTGAAGCGAGAAAAGCTGTATGGCTCGGGTTTTCGACTCTCCTAACACTGACTTTTGTTATGCAGGGCGTTCTGCTTTTCGAACCCGCTTCGAGCGATATTTCACAAACAGCACTGGAAACGATTTTCGGTTTTCTCCCGAGAGTTGCTTTGGGAAGTCTGCTTGCCTTTATCTTCAGCCAAACACTGGATGTTTATGTATATTCGGCAATTAGAAGGATATTTCCTTCCGATCGGCTTCTATGGCTGAGAAACGGCGGCAGTACAGCAGTCAGCCAGCTGTTTGATACATTCATTTTTACCGGAGTCGCTTTTTTCGGTACATATCCGGCGGATGTTTGGCTACATATTTTTATTTCTACATATTTGATTAAGTTTGCGGTATCTCTGATTTCTCTGCCCTATGCTTATGCGGCGAAAAAAATGATTCCGAGTGACGAAAGGAGTACATGATGCCTACAGAAATTTATGTTGACGGAGCGAGCGCCGGTAATCCAGGGCCTTCCGGCATCGGCATTTTTATCAAACATGAAGGAAAAGCAGAATCTTTCTCGATTCCAATTGGAATGCATACCAATCAGGAAGCGGAATTTCTCGCGTTAATTGAAGGCATGAAACTGTGTGCAGCGCGCGGGTATCAATCGGTCTCCTTTCGAACTGACTCGGATATCGTGGAACGCGCAGCCGATCTGGAGATCGTGAAAAATAAAGCGTTTCAGTCATTTGTCGAAGAAATCATCCGATTAAAAATGGCCTTCCCTCTTTTTTTCATCAAATGGATTCCGGGAAAGCAAAACCAAAAAGCCGACCAGCTGGCAAAAGAAGCGATTCGGATGAATGATAAGAATTAAATCAAGCTGAATGGTTCATCCTATTGATGAGGTGAACAAACATGAAAAAGAAAGATAAGGGCCGGCTGACCGGCGGTGTTTCCCCGCAAGGCGATTTAGAAGGAAATACACATAATGACCCTAAAACAGAGCTTGAGGAAAGAGCTAAAAAAAGCAATACAAAACGCTAGAGAAGATCTTAAACGATCTCTCTAGCGTTCAGTTTTTCAAGCATACGCTCTATTCCTTTGATCTGATGGCGGCGAAGCATGACAGCCGCCTGCTCCATATTCAATGTAAAAACGGCTTCTGTCAGCGTACAGGCTAACGGCACAGAGCAGTTAATCTCAGCAAGCTTCCTCGAAATTTCCAAGTCGCTTAAACCTTGCTGAATTTTCCCCTGCTGTCCCTTTGGAAGAAGAGACAGATTCTCCAGCAAGCGGTCAATTGTTTCGTATTCACGAATCAGTTTATACGCGGTTTTTTCTCCAATGCCTTTTACTCCGGGATAATTATCACTGGAATCGCCCATCAGCGCTTTGATGTCAATTAAAGCCTTGGGCAGGACACCTGTTTCTTCGTAAAATACTTCTTTTGTATACATTTTATAATTGCCGATTCCTTTTTGAAGCAGCGCAACGCTTACTTCGTCCGTTAACAGCTGAAGTAAATCCCTGTCGCCTGTTACGATCGTAATATCCGTTTCTTCAGAAAACAAAGCTGCAAGTGTTCCAATACAATCATCCGCTTCGTACCCGGCAAGGCCAATATTCATGATGCCAAGTTCAGCGGCCGCTTCCTTTGCCAGATCAAATTGCGGGATCAGCTCAACCGGCGGCTGGCTTCGGTTCGCCTTATAATCCTGAAACAGATCATTCCGGTACGTTTTGCTGCCCATGTCCCAGCAGCATACAACATGTGTAGGCTGAAATGTTTCCACGGCTGTGATTAAATGTTTCAAAAAACCGTTAACGCCGTTTGTCGGAACCCCGCTGTCATTTATCATAAAGTTGCGATGCACGGCTGTGGCGAAAAATGCCCTGAATAATAGAGCCATGCCGTCAACAAGCAATAATTTATTTTTCATATGATAACTCCTTTTTCTATCAGTCGATCTATTTTACCATAAGTGCCGCGAAAATAAAAAACAGCATCTCTGTATAGAGATACTGTTTGCGGTTAAATTAATCGTTGTGTCTTTTATTGCTGGCAATCAGCTTTTCAGCTTCGCGTCCTGCGTAAGAGTCGAAATGGGTTTGAAACCCGTTTTTCTTTTTGGCATTGTTATTGGCCTGTGCATTTCTGTTACCCAGCTTTGTTCTGCCCAACATAAATCCCCCCTTACGTCGGATACATATAGTATGCGCGTAACGGAGGATCTACACTCGAGGCAGGATCATCCAGCTTATGTGCGGCTGACGTATTCGTTGACCATTTCTTTTGATACCAGACGTCTAGTCGGTACGATGCCTTTCTTGGCCAGCTGATTCATCTTTTCTGTAATTTCATTAATGGCATCTGTTGAAAATGGCTCATCGTTTTTGCATTTAGCAACAGCTTCTTCAATCGCCATTTCACGAAGGTGTTCAAGCTGCATAAATGTTTTAATATGCTCGTGCTGTTTTGCAGAATGTGCAGAAATTGCTTTATGTACCTCTGACATCAATCGTTCATCTCGCTTTTTCTATTTAGTCTATCATGACTTGAAATGCAAGCCAACTGAATTTTTACATTTTGATTGTATCGCCTGTTCTCTGCCAAGAAATACATGCTTGATATGCATCTTCTATCTCTTTCACATGTTCCCCTTCTGCGTATCCTTCTGCATACGTATCTCTTTGGCCCTCTATTTGCGCCAATGCTTTTTCCGCCATTCCATACTGCTGGTGTCTGACATATTCAGCATAATGAGATATAAGGCTTTCTTCTTCACTTCTAATCCAGGCCTCCGTTATTTTCATAAGCTTCGTCCGCACTGCTTCAATGAAGCCTGCTTTTCCTTTCTGTTCAAAAAACTGCTTCGGAGATTTGATTTGTTTTTGCTCCTGTTCAAAGGCACGTTCATCGATTTCAGGTTCAACTTCTTTGAGCTGTATACTGTTAGAGAGCTGATCATCCGCATAAATGGAGAAATATCCGTCTTCTTCCAATGTTTTTTGACAGCTTTCCAGCCACTCTTCAGTGATATGCCGTTCGATGAAACCGCTCATTCGAATGTCGAGCGTTTTGATCTCTTGAATATATTCAAATTGATAATCATGTAATGCGCTTTTCATCGCCGCACTGATATTCTTTTTCCAATCTCCATTTTGAAGACCCGGATGATATGCAGATTTTAACAAATCATTCGCAAAAAAGGACAAACGCTGTGTAATGTGATAAAGCTGCTCCCTTGTATCCTTTTTTACTTTCTCAATAATGGTTTCTGAATTGCGGCGTTCCTTGATATCAGCAGCTGCCCGCTCAAACGATAACAGAAGGCGCTTTTTTTGCGCTTCCTTTTCTTCTTTGGACTGATGCTGAGATTGATGAAGCTGTAAGACCGTCTCACATAGTTTGTCTGCTTCTGAGCTAAGCTGGGCCGCAGCCGCTTTCTTTACATCGACCTCAACAAACTGGTCTAAATGTGCTCTTGCTTTTGAGAACTGATTATGATACGTTTCCGGTTTTCCTAAGAGCTCTTCTTTACTTGACACGTAAAAGAGCTGCGGATCATGAATTCCTTCTTTTAAAAGCTCTGATCTGACATAATCCGTGACCGTTTCGAGCTCTGCTTTATCTTTCGCAAGATCAGCGGCATTAATGACAAAAAACATTTTATCCATGCTAAGCGATTCTTTCACGAGTCCCAGCTTCCGTAAAAATGAGCGGTCTCCTTTCGAGAAAGAATGCTGATAATAAGTCATGTAAAAAAACGCATCGGCATCCTTGATATATTGAAACGCAAGTTCTGTATGCCGTTTATTCAGACTGCTGGCTCCAGGTGTATCAACGATCGTAATCCCTTTTTCAGTCAGCGGGCTTTTATAATAAACGGTCACTTCCTTTACAGCACAAGCCGTTGTCTCCTCAGCTACATACGGTTTTAATTCGGAGAGCGGAATCGTTAATATCTTTTGGGCCTGAATATATTGCTGATATTTTTCATATGCAAGCAGGAAATGACTGATCATGTTGATTTGTTCTTCTTGCAGACGCTCTTTTTTGATTGCCTTTTTCCATTTTTCCGCAAATGACCGTCCTTGTGGTTCCTCTTGCATTCCTGTGAGCTGCATGATTTCAGCTGTTATGTCACCCTCCGTCTTAAACATGACATCCGCTGTTTTGTGAGATTTGCCGTTTACCGGTTTCGTTATTTTGTTAATCGTTGCTGTTGTCGGTGTCGGTGATGACGGCAGCACTCTTTCACCAACCAGCGCATTGGCAAATGAGGATTTTCCTGAACTGAATCCGCCAAATAGAGCAAGTGTAAATTTTCGGTCTTCCAGCCTTTTAATCCTTTCACGAAAAGCTGAGGTTTGTTTTGACAGCATACGATATCCGCCCAATAGATCAGACAGTGTGTAAAAGCGTTTTATCTGCTCTTGAAGCGGCAGCTCTTTCCCGCTTTTCACTTCTGTTTTTAGCGTCTGCTGCTTTGTATGCTGTGCTTGGCTTTGTTTCTGTTCTGGAGCCTCGACCTTTTTTTTCTTCGTTCTAAACCAGTCCGGATCTATGTTTATTGGGCTTGCAGACTTCTCTTCCCAGATCGCCCACATCCGGTCGGCTTTCTCACGGGCATGTTGTTCATGACTGGCCTGTTCTTGAAGATAAGCCAGCTTTTCCGATTCCTGCGCGAGCCGGCCATTGATCGATTCCTGTTCTATAGAAGTACTCTCTTTTACCGTGGAGGTAAGTGTTTTGATGATGTCTGACGCTTCAGCTTTCGCCTCTTTACGGATCAGCTCCGCCAAATCTTTTGTATATTGCAAGACATATTCAGAAGAAAATGCTGCACCTTGCTTGACTGCGCGTTCAATGATATCAATATGAAGCGGCGTGCGATAGGCCTGGATCAGCTTCTCACTTTCAGCTGATTGAATATCGAATCCCTTGGCGTGTTTATGCAAAATATCTATGATATGCCAATCCGCTTCAGCTTCCGTTCTTTTTTTCACATCCGAGAAAAACTCATTTCTCCTTTTTTCTCTTTCCTGTGCAGTCTTTGCTTTAGAAAAGAAAAAACCGGTCTTAAAAGAGGGTTCACGTGATTCTAAGTAAGCTGCTGCCAGTTCACGCATTTCAAAAGGCGTCAAATTAGCGTTTCTTAAAATTCGATTGACTTCCTCCTGCATCGTGCTTTCTGCCTCAATCGGTTTATTTGCTGCTTCGGTTGATTGAAGCTGCAGGGAATCCACCAGCCGCGCTTGTTTTTCAAGCTGTTCTCCAGAACTTGGACTGTCCGTATCCTCTTTCATGAGCATCTCTGTGTGCTCTCTCAGTAAATTCTGTACTTTTTGTTCAGTAATGGAATGCAAATTTCTTTTTGAATGCTGTTCAATTCTTTTTAACTCTTTTCGCAGGATACCGATTTGATTGAATGGGTGATTCGGTTCCGTCACCGACGTAAAAAAGAGTGCATCCTTCGGAATTCCTTCTTGACAAAGCATCTCCTCCACTTGCGCTTTGTAATCTTCAAAGCGTGTCTCAGTCTCATCATGTCTGTCAATTTGATTAACGATAAAATAGACATTCGGAATGCTGTCTTTGATTGACCTAAGAAACAGTACATTTTCCTCAGAGTGGACATGGTTATAGTGTACGACATAAAACAGCGCATCTGCCTGGTGAAGAATAGATGCCGCCGATAAAAAATGAGCCTCATCTGTTGAGTCAATCCCGGGGGTATCAATATACGCAACTCCTGGTTCGATTTCAGTATACCGGTCAAAAATTTCTACAGTTTCAATCTGCTCCCCATCCTTGCAATATTGCTGCACCTTGTCTTTATGATAGGCACCCTCCAGCTCCGCACACGCTCCGTCTGTTGTATGAAGACGAACACGCTTTTCTCCGTTTCTGATCACAACAAGGTTAGCGCTGGTCGGAATTGGACTTGTCGGCAGAATATTCTCCATTAACAGGCAGTTCAGCAATGACGATTTCCCCGCTGAATAATGCCCTGTAAACGCGATATAAATTTCTTCATCTGCGGCTTTCTTAACAACTGAAGCCAGTTTAGCCGCCCTTTTTTCATCCTGGTTCTCAATCAATTGTTCATAAAGTGCCCCAGTTTTGTACAAAAGTTCTTGTCTGCTGCGTTCTGTCATAAGTCTGAACCCCTTTGTGCCGTTTCAATTATGAATCTTTTTTGAAAGATCTGAATAAATCCCACTTCCATTTTACACAAGAATGACCCAAATTTCTTTATGAGAATAGAAAAAAGCTGCCGAAGACGGCAGCTTCTATAAAAGAAAATCTGCAACTTTTTTACAAGTTCCAGATTCTTTAAACAGATTTATTAGAGATTCCTTTCAATACAAAACCAATTAATACACTATATGTACAAACTGCCCCAAGCAAAAACAGCATTGTCATTTGCTTCACCATCCTGATTGAGAATCTTTTTCAAGTTCATTCTAACATGGATGAGAATGATATTCAATCTCTATTTTGCTGTATATTCTCGTAATGCTTGCTCCTCTGCACGTATTCTGACAGACAGCATAACGGCATTTAAAAGAGAAAACAGACACATGGTAAAGTACGCTTGATACAAGAGCGGAATCAGGATGATTTCTAATACGACAACTGTATAGTTTGGGTGCTTCAGCCATTTGTATGGCCCTTTTTTGACAAGTTCAACACCCGGAACAACAAGAATTTTTGTATTCCAGTATGCCCCCAAGGAACAAAGCGCCCAATATCGAATCGCCTGTACTGCTAATATAGCCGCTGCTATGCCTGACCACCAGTTTGAAGGCTGTTTGTGCAGCAATAGTACTTCGGCAATTAAAGACAGAAAAAAAAGAATGTGCATGGTGATGATATACGGATAATGACCCTCTCCGAACTCTATCGCACCTTGTTTTTTCACCTTTTGTTCGTTTCGTCTCGCCACAGCCATTTCCGCTGCTCTTTGAGCAGTGAGCACAGTGATTAGCATCCAAAACATGAGTTATGCCCCCTTTTCCCAGCTGAACAGCAGCAATTCTGATGAAAATCCCGGCCCCAATGCACCGATCAGCCCCCGTTCTGCTTCGTTTTTGCTTCCGTTCTGCAGATGGTGGTCGATTACATACAGAATGGTGGCTGATGACATATTTCCGTGTTTTTTAAGGATAGTTTGCGAAGACGCAAGCTGCTCAGGTGACAGTTCAAGACATTTAATGTATGCATCAATGACTTTTTTTCCGCCTGGATGAGCCAGAAAGACCGTAATATCGCTGAATGAAAGCTGATGTCCATTCAAAAAAGCCTGGACATTTGTCTTCAACCATTTTTCAACCAAAGTCGGAATATCCCTTGAAAAAATGACTTTGAAACCATGATCGGTAAAGTCCCAGCCCATAACATCTTCAGATTGTTTCATCAATACAGATTGCGAATCCGATATATTCGGCAAAAGCTGGAGCTTTGTCAGCCGGCGGTCCGCCTTCTCCCCGCATAATAATGCCGCTGCAATGCCATCCCCAAAAAGTGATGTGCCGATCAAATTGCTTTTCGTTTTATCTTCAGGCTGAAATGTCAGACTGCACAGCTCAGCAGCAATGACAAGAACAAAAGCCTCCGGATACGCTTTGCAGTACTCAGCAGCGCGCGCAAGCCCGCTCGCCCCTCCTGCACAGCCGAGTCCCCAAAGCGGAATTCGCTTCGTATAAGGAGAAAACGGGAGTTCATTCATCAGCCGCGCCTCAATGCTTGGTGTGGAAAGGCCCGTGCTGGAGACGAAAAAAACAGCATCCACTTTTTCATAAGGAATGGGTTCTTGAAGATAGGCTTCATTTGCGAGACACTTTTGAACAGCACTGACGCTATGCCTGAGTGTTTCCTCTATGTAAATTTGATTTTTTTCTTCGAAGCTGTGCCCTTCTTTATACCATTCAATCGGTCTCACAAATTGTCTCGATTCAATTTGCCCGTTTTTAAAGGAGGTTAACAGCCGTTCTATATCTTTAAAGGAATGCTGAAACATATATCTGGCAAACTCCGCCGCCTTTTCTTGATCCACATCATTCTCAGGAAGACTTGTCCCGATCGACAAAACAAACGCCATATGATCACCTCTTAGCATACATTGTGCCGCAACTTTCTTTTTTATATGCAAAAAAACTCCACCGAAGCGGAGTTTACACTGCTGTTTTTTGCTGATTGACATCAGCTTTCTGTTCTGTTTTTTCAGTTTTCGAAAACATATTATATATCACATTCAAGACAACAGCTGTAAAGCTGCCGGCAACAATGCCGTTTGTTGTAAGAAGCGTTAAGGCACTTGGAAGCTGTTTAAATATGTCCGGCACAACTGTCACACCGAGCCCAAGCCCCACTGAGCAAGCAACGATCAGCAGATTTTCCTGCTTTGCAAAATCAATTCGGCTGAGCATTTTGATGCCATAAGCAATGACCATTCCAAACATGGCCACCATCGCTCCGCCTAACACGGCAGATGGAATGATTGTCGTAAAAGCAGCAATTTTGGGAAACAGGCCAAAAGCCATTAGAAGCACGCCTGTCGCCACAATCACTGTATTTTTCTTGATTCCTGTCAGCTGGACAAGACCGACGTTTTGAGAAAATGCAGTGTAAGGAAATGCGTTAAATATACCGCCCAGCAAAACAGCAAGTCCTTCTGCACGATATCCTCTGGATAAGTCCTTTTCTGACAGACGGCGGTTGGTCAGATCGCCTAAAGCAAAGTAAACGCCCGTTGACTCCACAAGGCTGACGATGGCAACGATGGACATTGTAATGATAGGGGCCGCATGAAAAGACGGTGTGCCGAAATAAAACGGCTGAATCATTTGCACAAAGGCAGCGTCTGAAACATTATCAAACTGAACTTTCCCCATAAAATACGCAATAAATGTCCCGATCAAAATACCGATCAAAATGGAGATGGACTTGATAAATCCTGTTGTAAAGCGGTATAGAAGCACGATGATGCTCAAAACGATAAAAGCGAGAGCGAGATTAGAAAGTTCACCGAAGTCTGGACTGCCTTCCCCGCCGGCTATATTATTCATGGCCACCGGCATAAGCGTAATGCCAATGATGGTAACGACAGAACCTGTAACGACAGGCGGAAAAAACGAGACGAGTTTTCCAAAGAAAAAAGAAATGAGAATTACAAGTATACCTGAAGCGATAATACTTCCATAAACGGCGGAAACTCCGTATTCGGAGCCTATCGCAATCATTGGTGACACAGCGGTAAATGTGCAGCCAAGCACAACTGGAAGCCCGATGCCGAAAAACCGATTGCTCCAAACTTGGAGAAGTGTAGCAACACCGCACATAAAAATATCAATCGACACCAAGTAGGTCAGCTGCTCCGCCGTCAGCCCCATCGCCTTCCCCACAATCAGGGGAACGACAATGGCGCCGGCGTACATGGCGAGTACATGCTGGATCCCTAGTGACAGCGTTTTGCCGAATCCGTTTTTCATGAAGGAACCTCCTGTACAAAGGATACTTTTCCTTTTTCTAAAGATTCAATTCTTGCCAAAGATTCCACCCGATAGCCAAGCTTCACAAGTTCTTCTCTTCCCGGCTGAAACGATTTTTCAATGACAATGCCAAGTCCCGCGACAGAAGCTCCAGCTTGCTGTACGATCGATACCAGCCCAAGTGCGGCTTGTCCATTTGCCAAAAAGTCATCAATAATCAAAACGCGGTCCTGATCTGACAGATGGTTTCCTGATACTGCGATTTGGCTTTCTGTTTGCTTCGTAAAGGAATAAACAGACGATGTCAGCAAATTGTCAGTGAGCGTTAAAGACTTATGTTTTCTCGCGAAGACGACTGGCACACCCATTTGTAAACCAGCCATTACGGCCGGAGCAATTCCGGATGATTCGATTGTAACAATTTTTGTTACTCCGTCTTTTTCAAATCTGGCGGCAAACTCGTCACCGATTTTCTTCATGAGCAGCGGATCAATTTGATGATTTAAAAAAGCATCCACTTTCAATACCTGATCTGATAAAACGACGCCCTCTTCCTCTATTTTTCGTTTCAGTGCTTCCATCCTGTCATACCTCCGTTTAGATAATAAAAAAAGCATTACCCGCTCAAAACAAAGAGCAAGCAATGCTGAAATAACAAAAAACCGTACACGTCCGGTCTCATTGCTCACTCATAGTCGGACATTTACGGTGCCCGGTAGAAACTTGCGTGCCATATCCACGCGATTATATGAGTGTTCCTATCATATTGTTACAAATTATATCAAGATTCTAAGGTCTTGCATAGACAAAAATAAAAATTTCCGAACTTTAATTCTTTTTTTGAAAAAATCATTCGTTTTTTATGAATATTTTGTTAATAAGTTAGCCTGACGTTTAAAACGCCAGGCTTTTTTATTAAGATAAATACAGATTTGAGTATTTATTTTGCAAATAATCAATCAGATAGCGTACATTCAGTTCTTCACCTGTTGCTTCTTTAATAATGTCTAATGGCTTTTTCCGTTTTCCGTGAATATGCACTTTTTCCGTCAGCCATTGTTTAATCGGATGAAACTCTCCTCTTTCCAAGAGAGTATCAAATTCAGGCAGATCATCGAGCATTTTATGCTTCAGCTGTGCTGCATACATATAACCAAGTGCATACGATGGGAAGTAGCCAAAATCTCCACCCGCCCAGTGAACATCCTGCAGGATTCCCTCTGCATCCTCAGAAGGAGTAATACCTAAATAATCCTGATATTTTTGATTCCAAAGTGAAGGCAGTTCTTCCACAGATACTTCATTGCTGAAAATCGCTTTTTCAATTTCATAACGAATAATAATATGCAAAGGATACGTCAATTCATCCGATTCAACTCTGATTAATGAAGGTTTTGATTCGTTGACAGCCCTAACAAAATCATCAAGCGATATGTTGCCGAACTGTTCAGGAGACGCTTCTTGTATTTTCTGATAGTATGGTGTCCAGAAATGCTTGTTGCGTCCAATAAAATTCTCGTAAAATAATGATTGAGATTCATGAATTCCCATTGAAGCACCGTCTGATAAATTCGTCCCGCTCAGCGCTTCGTCAATATTTTGCTCGTAGATCGCGTGACCGCATTCATGAATTGTGCCGAAAATAGCTGTCCGGAAATCTTTTTCATCATATCTCGTCGTCACCCGAACATCCCCGCGGTTCATTGTTGTCGCAAATGGATGAACGGTTTCATCAAGCCTTCCGCCGTCAAAATCGTAGCCGAGCTCTTGCAGGAAATAAAGGCTGAGTTCTTTTTGTTTTTCCTTAGGGAACACTTCACTGATAAAGCTTGTATCCGGTTTATTCTCTGAGGCTGACACTTGTTTGATAAGAGGAATGATCGCTTCTTTCAGCTCAGAAAACAGCTGATCAAGCACCTTGACTGTCACACCTGGTTCAAACAAATCAAGCAATGCATTATAAGGATGCTCTTCATAACCCCAATATTCAATAAATCGTTTATTGTATTCGACCAGCTCCTCCAAATAAGGGGCAAACAAGCTGAAATCAGATTTTCCTTTCGCTTCCTCCCATGCTGTTTCAGCCTTTGAACAAAGAATAACATATTCCCTGTATTCTGCTTCAGGAATTTTTTTGTTTTCTTCATACTCTTTTTTAGCCAGCTCTACAGCCTTTTTCGTATCTTCAGCCAAATCATCAAACCGTTCATAAAGCGCATCAATAAGCTCCTTCATCCGATCTGATGTCTGGATATTGAATATATCTGTCGAAAGCTGACCGATGCTTTCAGCACGGTCCTCTGAGCCGTTTTTCGGCGCGCCTGTTCTGGAGTCCCAATGCATCAATGCAACCGCTTCACTATAATGTGAGATTCTTTTTAAAAGATCAAAAAATTCCTTTTCGTATGTATGTATCTCCATATCCATTCCCTCCCTATTCTAGCCGTTCCATTACAGGCTACTGGAAGGGTGTTTGAAAGTCAAATTGTTTGTATAAAAGGCTGCCGGTCTAGTTATCGGCAGCCTTCATCACTCAGTTTATCGTCATTTGATTGTTTGGCGGCGGTGTTTTTCGTTTTTTCGCATTGATTTTTTTATCCGCCCACACTGTTACCAGAGGTGTTAACAAAGAGGTGACAATAACGCTTGTCGCAATGATTGCAGTTGCAGATTCAGCAACGGGTGCAAACGCAGAATTCGCTTCCGCTAAGGCGTATGGCACGGCGACGGCCGCTCCCGCTGTTGATGAAGCTGCCACCCCCGCGACACCATCTCCCCGGGCAATGAAACGATCAAGCAAATACAAGGAACCGCCGGATAAGATGACAACAGAGACACCGACCAAAATGCCTAATAACCCTGACTGAATCAGCATTCCAAAATTTAAAGTGTTCCCAAGTGAAAATGCAAAAAACGGAATGATTGCCGGCACTACCTTGCTGAATAAGTCTCTCAGATCATGATCAAGATTTCCAAGTATGCAGCCGAGCAAAAACGGGATGACTGTTGCCGCCAGCGTTTCCCACGGAAAAGCAGCCAGTCCGGTAACACCGAATGTAACCATGGTCATAAAAGGTCCAGATTCTGTACTGATAAACGCGAATGCGCCGGCATCTTCTTTCCTGCCCATATGATTCATGAGCGCCAAATAAAGGCCGCCGTTCGTTTCATTCATCACTGCAACAATGGCTAGAACAGAAAGACCTGCAAAGAATCCGGATTGTATGCCTTCATCGGGTATAAATTGAGCCGCAATCACACCGAGCAGTGCCGCAAACCCGATCTTTCCCAATAATAAGGTAATCCCTTTTCTCGCAATATAGCCTGAAGAACGGAAATCAATCGTCGCTCCAACGCAAAAGATAAAAACGCCTAGTATGGGAAGGGTTCCTGTAATAAGCGCACCCGTAAACCCTCCAAAAAACTCTGCTGTTCCAGGCGCAAACGTATTAAGCGCTGCTCCCAGAAACAGCGGAATAATCATCATTCCGCCAGGTACCCGTTCAATTGTCGCTTTGATTTTCATATATATTCTCCCATCCTCCGGTTATGGAAAAACAATACCCCTTATGTGGCTACACTTGGAAAACAGCCTGTAAATCCTCTTTTGAACAGCTTTCCAGCTGGCTTCCGACTCCGACGGCACCTGCCCCTGCCTTGAGCCATTCCGGAACCTCAGACGGATGGATCCCGCCAGTCGGTATAAAAGTAACCTGCGGAAAAGGGCCCGCTAAATTTTTCATAAAAGGGATGCCGAATACACCGCTTGGAAACAGCTTTAATGTAGTAAATCCACATGTCAACGCTTTCATAATTTCGCTCGGTGTCAGTACGCCAGGGATATAATGCGTCTTCATAAACGATAGGTGTTCAGCAAGATCTGTTGAAAAACCCGGACTGACAATAAATTGTGCTCCTGCTTCCGCAGCTTCTCCCGCCTGCTGCGCAGTGATGACCGTGCCCGCTCCGATTAAGACATCTTCCCGATTTCTGTAGGACTCAATAATAGCAGAAGCTCCAGGTGTCGTATAAGTGACTTCAATTGTCCGAATCCCTTTATCTATCAAACTCTCAATCTGCTGACAGGCCTGCTGTTTATCCTTTGAACGAATGACTGCAATCAGCTTGGCTTCTTTCAGACGGTTTTCTACTACATTGGACTCCATATTAACAATCCCCTTTCTTGTGGTGAACTGTTCTTTGAGCAGATAGAAATGCGGCTAATTTTTCCCTTGTCGGCAGACCGTCCATGTCCCCCGGTGCCTGAACTTGCAATGCTCCGATCGCATTACCCCTTTGCACTGCATCCTTGTACGGCAAGCCATCAAGAATTCCGCTGATGACGCCGACAGCAAATCCGTCTCCGGCGCCGACTGTGTCAACAACCTGATCAACCCGGAAGCCTTCTGTATATCCTTCACTTTCCTTTGATTTAAAGTAAGCGCCTTCTTTTCCAAGTTTAATAGCGACAAAGCTGACACCTTTTTTCAGATAAAAATCTGCAATGCCTTCAGGCGTTTTTTCGCCAGTCAATAGCTCTCCCTCTGCGATTCCAGGGAAGAACCAATCCGCAAGTCCCGCCAAATCATTAATCGTATGTGCCATTGTTGCTTGATCAGGCCAAAGTGCGGGTCTTAGGTTAGGGTCTAATGAGGTGGTTTTTCCAGCCTGTTTCATGTCTTTCATCACATAATAGGCGAATTCTTTCATATCGGCGGACAAAGCCGGGGGAATACCTGTAACATGCAGATGGTCTGCGCTTTGAAAATAGTCTCTTGGGTATTCAGCAGCTGTTAAAGTGCTTGCAGCCGAGTTCTTCCTGTAATAGGTTACCTCAGGATCGCCTTCTTTCACTTTGGACTTTAGCAGCAGCCCCGTTGGATTGCCATCCTGAGACCGGATCACGCGAGACACATCCACTCCCTCTTTTTTCAGCTCCTGAAGAATAAATGTTCCGAGTTGATCATTGCCGACTTTGCTCATCCAGCCCATTTGAAAGCCAAGTCTGGCCAGACCGCAAGCCACATTGCTTTCTGCCCCGGCCAGTCCTTTTGAGAATGTGGAAGCTTCATGAAGGCCTCCGTACTCATTTGCGTAAAACATGGCCATCGATTCGCCGAAAGTAATCGCATCAAGCTTCATTTCCCAACCTCCTCTTAGTTGAGGGCACCTTGGATTAAAGTGACTTTCTCATGATGACTTTTGCCTCTAATTCGATGGTTTGAGGCGCTCCCTCGTCACCTTCAATCCTTTTTAATACGCGTTCCATCGCCGTCTTGCCCATATCATGTGACGGCTGGGCGATTGTTGTAATGCCCGGGCCGATGAGTTTATACCATTCCGTATCATCGAATCCGGCAATCCCCGTATCTTCGGGAATGCGCAGCCCTATTTCTTCCATACAGCTAATAATTTTCAGCATAATCAACCCATTTAAAGCAAGAATCGCTTTTTTTTGCTCAGGCATCTCATTCATAAAAGAGCACAGCGCCTTCTCAAGCTGCTCTTTGTCTTTGACGTCAATTTCATACATTCGCCTGAGTCCATTCACATTTCGCACCGCAGCAATCTCCTGATAAACAGCCGCTCTTTCCGCCCGGGGGCTGATGGATGCAATCGGTTCAGTAAACAGCGCGACATCTGTGTACCCTTTTTTGTAAATCTGCTGAAGGATCTCTTCAGTTATCCTTCTGTTGTCAGTCGTTACGGTATCCAGTTTCAGATCCGGCAATTTGCGGTCAATTAATACTGTCGGCACCTGCTGTTCGGCAAAGGAATATAAAATATCCTTGTTTTCCCCGGTTGCATTCAAAATCAGCCCTTCTACAGAGTGTGCTTCGAGCTTTAGCAGCATTTCCCGTTCTTTTTCAGGACTGTTATCAGTGTTGCACACCATTATGCTGTAGCCATATTGATCACAAACCTCTTCAACTCCCCTAAATGCTGCGACTGAAAAGGGATTTGTAATGTCGGCAACAACAAATCCGATTAATTTGCTTTTTTTTATTTTCAAACCTTGTGCCATTTTACTCGGCCGATAATTCAATTCAGTGATTGCCTTTTTTATGTTTTTTACCTTTTCAGGAGAAATCACGTCAATTTTCCCATTAATATAACGAGAAACAGTTGATTTTGATACTCCTGCAAATTCAGCTACGTCTTTGATGGTGATATGGCCTGTTGTTTTCTTTTTCATTCAAGTGCTCCTGTATCGTCTTATAATTTGAAACCGATTTCAAAACCGTTACAACACAAGAATACCATATTTTTTAAAATTGAAAAGTATTTTTTTAATAATGTGCTTATTCACAAAATTTCCGTTGACTCTTTTCTCTATTTATCCTAAAATTTTCTTTGAAACCGTTACCAAAATATTTTCATTCAAGTGATGCTGAAATCCTAACCAAGGGGGAAATCCAATGGAAAATCGTTACTCTGTACACCCTGAACAAGTAAAACGCTTTACAACCGAGGAGCTTCGCAGTCATTTTTTAATGGATACGTTATTTACAGAAAATAAGCTGACCATGTATTACTCCCATGAAGACCGCGTTGTGATAGGCGGTGCAGCACCCGGACAGAGCGAACTGAAGCTTGATGCCGGAGACTTTCTTAAAACGGACTTTTTTCTGGAACGGCGTGAAATCGGTATTATTAACGTCGGCCAACCTGGTGCAGTTAAAGTCGGCGATGATGAATACGTGCTTCAAACAAAGGATTTTCTATATATCGGGATGGGCAATCGGGATGTAGCATTTAAAAGCCTAAACGGAGAAACAGCAAAGTTTTACTTCGTCTCCTCGGGCGCGCATCAAAGCTATCCGACGCAAAAAGCCGCTCTTTCTGAACTGACACCGGACCGGCTCGGTGACGCAGCAGCATCAAATGTAAGAAGCTTGTACAAAGTCATTCATCAAGATGGCATTCAAAGCTGTCAGCTGATGATGGGGATCACGATGCTAGACGAAAACAATAACTGGAACACCATGCCGGCACACGTTCATGATCGCCGGATGGAGGCTTATCTCTACCTTGATCTTGAGAAGGATTCAAAGGTTTTTCACTTCATGGGTCAGCCGGATGAAACACGCCACCTTGTCGTCGGAAACGAGCAGGCTGTCCTTTCTCCTGCCTGGTCCATTCATTCTGGCGCAGGAACATCTAACTACAGTTTTGTATGGGCGATGGCTGGTGAAAACTACACATTTACGGACATGGATCTTGTGCCAATGGATGGGCTGAAATAAGATGAGTTATCTGCAAGAGGCATTTTCATTAGAAGGAAAAACGGCACTGGTGACAGGGCCGGGTACGGGAATCGGCCAAGGAATCGCCAAAGCGCTGGCAGGCGCCGGTGCTGATATTATCGGCACATCACATAAAAGCAGCCTCTCTGAAACACAGCAGCTTGTGGAACAAGAAGGCCGCACATTCACTACCTTTACATTGGATATGAGTAAGCCTGATGCAATAAAGGATACAGCGGCTGAACTGTTTGAAACACAGCAAATCGACATCCTTGTCAATAACGCCGGGATTATTCACCGGGAAAAAGCGGACACTTTCGCTGAAGAGAACTGGCATAACGTGCTGAATGTGAACCTAAACAGCTTATTTATCCTGACCCAGCTAGCGGGCAGACACATGCTGAAAAGAGGTCATGGGAAGGTTATCAATATTGCCTCTCTCCTCTCTTTTCAAGGCGGCATTCTTGTTCCAGCCTATACAGCAAGCAAACATGCCGTTGCTGGTTTAACAAAATCGTTTGCAAATGAGTGGGCCGCTTCCGGCGTACAAGTTAACGCGATAGCGCCTGGCTATATATCAACTGCCAATACACAGCCTATCCGGGATGATGAAAAGCGAAATGAAGACATTTTAAAAAGGATTCCTGCCGGCCGCTGGGGCAAAGCTGATGATATCGGCGGGACGGCTGTTTTTCTGGCATCTCGCGCTTCTGATTATGTCAATGGACATATTTTAGCAGTAGACGGCGGCTGGCTTGCCCGCTGACAAAATGAAAAAGCTGATGATCCATGATCATCAGCTTTTTCGTGATTACATCATATGCGGTTCAACAGGTAAGACCTTTTTCACTTCATCAATGATGCGTTCATTTTCTCCGTCCGCATAAATATGAATCGAGCCGCTGTCTTGATTTGAGCGAATCAGACGGCCAATCCCCTGCCGCACTCGCAACAGCATATACGGAAGGTCAACCTCTTCAAACGGGTCTTTTCTCGCACTGTTGCGTTTTGCCGTAAATACAGGGTCATGAGGCGGAAACGGCAATGACCAGATCGTGACATTCTTCAATGCGTCACCAGGAATATCAAGCCCTTCCCATAGGTGAACTGAACATAAAACCGTTTCCTCTTCCCCTTGGAATTTTTCTACTAAGCTGCTGATTTCCTCGTCGCCTTCAAAGTAAATCGGATACGGCAGCTCCCAAGCAGCTGCGAGCTCCTTAAACTCGTTTAATTCCTCAAAAGACGGGAAGAGCACCAGCGTTCTGCCTTTATAGTGCTTAATTGTCTCTATTGTTTGAGCTGTTTTTTGTTCTGCGCTCATTTCTGTTTTCCCATAAAGGGTAACGGTCATTTGTTCGTCATAATCATAAGGAGAATCAACCGTTAACGATAAGTAATCGTGAATCCCCAGACTGTCCGCAATATAGTCAAACGAACCGCCTTCTGACAGCGTTGCAGAAGAAAAGATATACGGAATTTTCTTTGAAAACACTTTCTCGCCAAGCACTTCTGCTACTGTTCTCGGCATCACGACAAAAGTGGATTCCGCTTCCTTTTGCTCCAGCCAGCTGATCGCATCCTTTTGATATAAAGATAATGAATACGCCATTTGCTCAACGTATTCCTCTACGACTGACAGCTCGTATTGATCAATGGTGTACATTTCTGACTCAAATACGAGTGCTTCACCAATTTTATCAAGCAACCGGCACAGCTCGTCCGCCGCCTTTTTGACACGCTGATCATTCTTTATTTCCAAACGGTGCGACCCGGCAACTTCTCTTGATTCTTCAGAAAGAACATAGAAAAATTCGTCGTTTGCAGCAAGTGCGTCTTCTATCAATTCAGCAAATTCTTCTCTAATGTCATTTTGAAGCAAACGTTCTAAAAATAATTCAAGAGTTGATTGCTTGACTCTGTAGGTTAATGCTTTTTGCGCAGCAAACTCTAACAGATGCCCTTCATCAAATACAACCGCACTATGATCAGGCAAGAGCGGCAGCTGTCCCTCCCGTTTGCGCGATTCTTCCGTCCATACATGTTCCATATAGAAATCATGAGAACAAATGATCAAGTCTGTTGACTTGCGATAATAATCTCTTGATAGCGTCAAGCCGCATCTATGTCTCATATCACATGTCAGGCAATCTTGAAACGAGTCGTAGCTTACTTGCGACCATTCTTCATTCGAAAGGTTAGCGTACTGCTTTCGGTCACCGTATGGATAAAACCGCTGCATGGCCTGTGACTCATGGACAAATGACGGTAAAGCTTCATAAAGATCAAGCCACTTTTCATCATCAGATCGCTGCATTGTTTTTTCAAGCTTTTTCAAGCATAGATACTGCTCATGTGATTTCGATAGCCTTGTGTCAATCTTAAGATCCAAATGTTCAGCCAGCTTCGAAATGTCTCCCTCTTTTTTCACGAGCTGTTCGATTAGCGTTTCATCAGCACAAGCGATAATAGCGGGTTTTCCGACATATCTTGCATAACTGATCGCAAAAAGAAGGTAAACAAGTGTTTTCCCCGTTCCTACTCCGGCTTCGGCAAACATGACTTTTTTCTCTTTAAACGCCCGTTCCAGCTGAAAAGCCATGAACACTTGCTCATCTCGAAGATCAAACCCTTTTTCGGGAAGAATATCGTAAAACACGTCACCAATCCAATTGTTCAATTCTTCATAAAAATTCTTTGTTTTTGTTAAAGAAAAAGGCAAACGTGATGTTGTCACCCAGTTCCAACCCCCAACTATTCGGCATTCAGACCATCAATATTATCATTTCCCGCCGCTGAATACAATAAAAAAACTTGGCAGTGCCAAGCTTTTTGTGACTTACTTTCGGTTGATCACATGCGAGGATAAAAAAGGATGGTCTGTTGAATGAATATGTTCCACCGCTTTTTCTAAATTATTTTGCGCATGTGAAATCACAGACGGAGACGCATCATCAGCTCTGAGCTCCTTCAGCTCGTTTGCGGTTGCGTCAAGCGCCCTTTGAATGAGATTAAAATGTTCGCTGTTCAGCATGAGATCACCTCTAATTGAAATAATCATCATTGTATGCGAACTTTTCATTTTATATACATGCTTTCCGCATGTTATCACTGAAATGTGCACAAACTACATCCGATACTCCGTCATGGACTATCCGTCTTATCAACAATATTCTATCAGGGAGTGATGTTGACATGAGTTATAAAGACCGATTAGATCAGCATTCTGAACTGTTTCATCACAATTGGACGCGGCCTAAACGTTCTAAGTCTCAAGTAAACGGTCACACCGAAATGTCCCAAACCAACATTATATTAAGAAGTAACGCGAAAGCGCACCGTTGGTAACGATAGAATATGGCTGAAAGATGAAAGAAGACGCATCCAGAGCGTCTTCTTTTTATGCGTGTTCCGTTTTATTACGCTGAGGTCTTACTTTAGACCAGTACTGATAGTAATCCGTCTTAATAAATCCATTAAAGAGCTTTCGTTTCTTCGTTGCTTTTCTTCCATATGCTTCCTCAAAATTTTCATTTGAAGTCAGCATATACACAGACCACGTATCAAGCGGTTCGAACGCCTGTCCCATTTCTTTGTACATCTGCTCAACGGCTTTTTTCTCGCCGAGACGTTCTCCGTACGGCGGGTTTCCGACAATCACGCCAAACTCATGTTTTGTAGTGAAGTCCTTTACCTGCATTTGTTTAAATTCGATTAATTCGCTCAGTCCCGCTTCCTCTGCATTTTCTTTTGCGATTTGCACCATGCGGTGATCTACGTCACTGGCGAAAATCGTAAGCGGCTGATCATAGTTTGCCTTTTCTTCGACTTCAAGACGTGCTTTGTCCCACAGATCTTTACCGATCCACTCCCAATCCTCTGAGACAAAATCGCGGTTAAATCCCGGGGCGATATTTTGGCCGATTAATGCGGCTTCAATCGCGATCGTTCCGGAACCGCAAAAAGGATCGACAAATGGACGGTCCGGAGTCCAATTTGTTAATTGCACCAAAGCGGCAGCAAGCGTTTCTTTAATGGGCGCTCCTCCCTGATCCACGCGGTATCCCCGTTTGTGGAGGCCTGTCCCTGACGTATCAAGTGTAATAACCGCCTGATCTTTCAATAAAGAAATTTCCACCTTATATTCGGCGCCTGTTTCTTCGATCCAGTCATTGGCTTTGCCGGACTGCAGCTTCAGCTTTTCAACAATCGCTTTTTTGACGATCCGCTGACAGTCGGGAACGCTTGCAAGTGTTGATTTAACGGATTTACCGATGACAGGGAATTTCCCGTTCTCCGGTATAAATGAACGCCAGTTAACCGCTTTCGTTTTTTCAAACAGCTCATCAAATGTTTTTGCTTTAAATGTAGCAACTTGAACTTTTACACGGTCCGCCGTTCTCAGCCAAAGATTCGCACGGCAAATCGCAAGCGCATCCCCTTCGAAGATAACTTTTCCGTTATCAACCTTGCATTCATATCCTAAGTCACGAACTTCTTTTGCAACTACAGCTTCAATGCCCATCGGCGCTGTTGCAATTAGTGTATACTTCTTCATCGTATCACCCTGTCTTTTAAAACTTTTCTCTCATCAAGATAAAAGCTCTCCTTATACGGGAGAGCTTGATTTCATCATTTAATTTAATGGTCTAACGTTCTGTAAGCCATGTTTTGTTCCATCGTACTGCAATCGGCTCATCACCTCGTACTCAGGCGGCAATCATCTATCTACAGAAAGCATTCTGTCCTTCTCTCCGTTGAATTCCGTCAA
>NZ_NSDH01000015.1:0-289975 GCF_002289525.1 Bacillus sp. 7705b
AGATTCAAGATCTGCAGCGATTACCCGAACGTTAAGAACATGAATTATTATATAACAACTGATTGTCATTTACAAGCGCCATTTTTTACAAGCGCAGATCAATCATAAAGCTTGCTGCCAAAAACATGCTTTTCTAAGTTAGACAGCCGTTTTAAGATATCAAAGTTCGTGGTGTTTGATTGCACTGGCTGTTTTTTGCTGGCTTCTTCAAGCTGTTTTTTCAGCTGCAAATTTTCCTGCTGCAGTTCTTCAATTTCTTGATGGAAGGTTTCATAATCCTTAATGATCATATCTAAAAATTTGTCAACGTCTTCTTGTTTGTAACCTCTAACGCCTGTTTTAAATTCTTTTTCCAAAATGTCTTTCGCAGAAAGCTTTACTTTATCAGCAAGCATCTTTTTCACCTCGTATCGTGAATCATCATCTTATATTTTTTCAGAAATCTGGACGATTGTCAAATTTCTCTTTCTTTGTTATGAGAAGCTGTCTTCCTCTACTGTCACTCTCAGATCATCCATTGTGATAAAGTAGATCGGATAGCCATCCTGTTCGCGTCTTTTTTCAGCTGTCTCAAGCATATACTTTGGGGAACCTGCCATTTCAGAGTCAAATAAAAGCATAAGCGCGTCAGACTTATCAATGAAGAACTGATTTTTTTGTTTAAACTGAAGCGGGCTTTCATACGGACGATGAGTCAGGCTTTCCTCGTAGTCCGCCTGGGCCAGAACAGCTTCATACAGTTCCTTATTCGGTTCTTTCCAGTTCTTTTCCTGCTCGTAAAATGGTGTGATGACAGCAACCTTTAAGTCAGGGTATTCTTCTTGCAAATCATATGCAACTTCGGCCGACCAGAGTTCCGTTCCAAGCTGCCCTGAAATTAAAATCCATTCTAATCCTTCATCCAAAAAAGCAATCAGCCGGTTCTTAATGGCTTTTTTTATGTAATACAGCGCCTTGTCATCCTGTTTAAATATCCCGAGTTCAAACGGTTTATATCCTGTTATTGCTAATACTTTCATCTTTTCACCTGCTTTAAAAAATGGGGCTCCCATTGGGCCCCATTTTATGTGCTGCGTTGGTTTACACCATCAAGCTGCACGTTTCCATACTAGTAATCGCAACAAGGTCTTCCTGCTTGAAAATGCTGATGCGTAGCCGGATCAACATTTGAGAAAGTGTGTGGAAAGTAGTGAACGTGCTGGAAATGCTGGTGATTTACGTTTGTTGTGTGCTGTGGGTGAATGTGCGGCACGATTGTTTTTGAAAACGTATGGTGTTCACAGCAATGAGTAGGATGGACAATCGGCGCCATCATGTGCGGTCTGCAGTGATGCATGATTTAAATCCCCTTTCCATAAACTTTATTACAATACTAAGCTATGAAAAATAGAGGGTACATGTTCTGATGCAAAGACCTATTTTAAAAGTGTGCAATTAAGCTGTCTTTAAAGTTTGAAAATACGAAAGCAATCAAAAACACAACGACGAAGAACAAATAAAAAACACCCTTATACATACCAACTCTCCCTTTAAAAATAACTAACGTCATTTTACAGGATTCGCCGGTATTCTACAACAAAATCGATGTGAATCCAGCAAAAAAATTTCATGGCGAAAGAAGTCGTCTTTTGCGCTTTCCCGGGGAATATTTAAAAGGAATATTTCCTCTTCAGACGGGCAATTCTCACGTGCAGATTTTCCGTTTCTTTTTCTGATAAGGATGCCTCATCGGCAAGTAATTGTTCAGCTGTATGTAAAGCTTTCCCGTATTCCTTTTTCTTATGCTCAAAATATTTCGCAAGCTCTATCGCTGAAGTGTACCTGCATTTTTGGTGCTGAGAATGAGATAGTTTCTCCCAAAGCGGGACTGCATCTTCTAGGCGGTTTTGTTTTTTGTACAGCATTGATAAATCTAAAAGAGCTCTGTCTTTATTTTCAAATGACTTTTCTTTAAGTCTTTCAAGCTGATTGACTGCTTGGCCTGTTTCCTTATGGGCCATAAACCATTTCGCCATTGCGTAAGCTTCATCATGCTCTTTTGGCATATCAGAAGCGGAAAGAATTTTCTTTGACATATGAATGTACAGTGAAATTAACGACAGCACATCCATCTCGTTATGGTGCAGCACACCCTTTAAAAGATCCGGTTCCTGTGCCTTAATAAAATGAAAGTACAGCATCGGTGCCAAATAGCCCGGGGTGTCTTCTTTTCTGCGTACGCCGAGCTCTTCTTTTTCAACTGAGCCAAGCGACACGCGTTCCATTTTGTGCTTCCACAAACGCCTTGCTCCATGCAAGAGGTCAAAATGCCCGAATTCCGGGAGCTTCGGAACTCTGTCACGAATCAGTGTATGCCTTGTTTTTACCTGCGGCCAATCAAAAGCTTTTCCGTTGTAGGTAACAAGTGATGTAATATCAACCTCGCTTAAAAAGCTCTGATACAAGGCGACTTCATTCCCCGGTTTGGGCAGAAGATGCTGTTTGATTACCACTCGATCTTTATATACCCTTGCATGGCCGAGCAAAAAAATCGTATTGCCGGCTCCACCGCCAAGACCTGTTGTTTCTGTATCAAAGAAAAAGAGGCTGTTGTTTTCATATCCTTTTGCAGATAGTGTATGCGACAGGCTGCTTTTATTCCATAACGCGATGACTTCATCAAGCTCGGAAAAACAGTAATGTCCGTGCCGATGGGAGAGCGGATATTCTACTTCCCTGATCAGACAGTATTCATCCTCAAAGAAGAAAGGCTTCACGCCATAAGCCTCCCACTCTTTAAGAAACGGTATATCAGAGCGAATGTCTGAGGTCCCATTCTCTTCTATCTTGTGTTCTGCTTCCTCCAGCACCATATGCTTTTTCATACGCTGGAGTTTTCCTTTTAACGACATGCCTAACCTCCTTTCCTTATGACATTTGGTCCAACAGCTGCAAAATTCGTTCCTTGGCTTTTATTCCTTCTATTTCAGTACCTATACAAGACGGACAGCCATCATGACAAGGACATTGTTTTATCAGCCGCTTAGCCGCTTTATTAATGTCAGCAAACCGTGTAAAGACTTCCTCTGCTAAGCCGATTCCGCCCGGATAATGGTCGTACAAAAATACCGTTGGCAAACCGGTATGGGCAGCTTTGATTTGCGAAACGACATGGACATCATTTCGGTCACACATAATATACACAGGGACAATATGCTGCAAAACATTCGATATGCCGAGAAGCAGCTGTTCGAGTGTCTTTTCTCCAATGTCTTCATCAATTGTTTTGATTTCAAGCCAAGCCGCACTCGTGTGGAGTTCTTCTTCCGGTAAATGGATAGGGCCTGATCCGATATTTTCAAAAGTAGTCATCTTAATCTTTTTAAAAATAGTGGGCAATGCATTTACCGTAACATCGCCGTAATGTAGGGATGTACGGCTCCTCTCTTTTGTTTTGTCAATTTCCAGCACCTTCAGCTGGACTGCCAGATTGGCATCCGTGTAATATTCCACATCAACTCTTCTGACATAAGCCTTTTTATGATCCCAATCAAGCTTTTCCACTTGGAATTGCACGCCTTCATGCAAATAAATCGCTTCATCATGAAGAAGCGTCATCGCACTAAACCGATCCATTTCACCGATGATTCTCACATTCGCAATATCCGTTTGATCGACAATGACCACATTTTCTTGTGAAGCCGAACGCAGACTGATATTGGAAGCAGGAAACGATTCGTTTGCCCAATGATAACGTTCCCCATTGCGGTGCAGGACACCTTCTTCCTGAAGGTACTCGAGAATATCACTGACGTCCAGCGGCCCAAACTCTTCATCGGCTTTAAAAGGAAGTTCATAAGAAGCGCATTTTAAGTGATCAACTAAAATAATTAGATTCTCCGGGTTGATTCTTGCCGATTCCGGCGAACGGTCAAAAAAGTATTCAGGATGGCGCACAATATATTGGTCAATCGGTGTTGAATTGGCGACCATGATAATCAAAGACTCACCGTGCCTTCTGCCGGCTCGTCCCGCCTGCTGCCATGCACTTGCCACACTTCCAGGATAACCCGTCATCACACACACTTGCAGCTGTCCGATATCAACACCAAGCTCTAAGGCATTCGTACTGACAACTCCTAAAATCTCGCCTTCTCTTAACCCTCTTTCGATTTCTCTCCGCTCTTTCGGAAGATAGCCTCCCCGATAGCCTCTGATTGACTTTGTCCCGATCTCTTTTTTCACAAGCTCTTGAATATGGCTTAAAATAATTTCCACCCGGACTCTGCTTCTGGCAAAAACAATGGTCTGCACTTTGTTCTTCAGGAACTCTTTCGCCAGCTCGTTTACTTCTACTGTTGCGCTTTTTCTGATGTTAAGCGGCTGATTAACAATTGGCGGATTATAAAATACAAAGTGCTTCCGTCCGCTTGGCGCTCCGTTGTCATCGACCAGCCTCATTGAGTTTCCGGTCAGCTGCTCTCCCAATTCCTTTGGATTCGCGATCGTTGCCGAGGTACAAATAAAGATCGGGTCACTTCCATAAAACCGACAGATCCGTTTCAGCCGGCGGATTACATTTGCCACATGGCTTCCGAATACACCGCGATACGTGTGCAGCTCGTCTATCACAATATATTTAAGGTTTTCAAACAGACTCACCCATTTTGTATGATGCGGAAGAATGGCCGAGTGGAGCATATCAGGGTTTGTAATCACAATGTGCCCTGCTTTTCTGACTTTTTGTCTGATCGCTGGAGATGTATCTCCGTCATATGTAAAACTTTTAATATCAATGCCCATCTCATCAATGATTTCATTGAGTTCACTTTTTTGATCCTGAGCCAGCGCTTTAGTAGGAAATAAATATAACGCCCGGTTTGTATCGTCCTCAGCGATAGATTGCAGGACAGGCAGGTTGTAGCATAATGTCTTCCCGGATGCCGTAGGCGTTACAGTTACAATGCTTTCACCTTTTTGCACATATTGAAAAGCGGCATATTGGTGGGTATATAAGGCATCAATTCCTCTTTTGGAAAGGGCTGTTTTGAGTCTCTCATCTATACGTTCAGGCATCGGTCTTGTCCTTGCTTCACGAGGCTCAATTTCATGCCAGTTCACAACGTTTTCATTTCCTTTCAATTCAGAAATGAGTTCAGTCAGTGATTTCTTTTTCATTCTTTACACCTCTTTATCAAGTACAGTTTACCGAATATTTGTTTGCATGGCTAGGTGCAAATTTTATACAATCGGACAACAAAAAAGCAAGGCATCCGCCCTGCTTATTTCGCTCTTATTGTGAGCAGCTTTGTTTCGCCTTTATGTGCAGCCTTTTCGCCTGCAGGCTCTATTGTTTCCACAGCTTCCCCATTCATAATGACGATTGGGATGACTGTGCTGCTCGCTTTTTCTTTTATTAACTCCAAATCACACGTGATGAGCGGGTCGCCGACCTTTACTTTGTCACCTTCTTTAATATGAGCGGTAAATCCTTCTCCATTCATATTTACGGTTTCTAATCCGACGTGAATTAACAGCTCGATTCCCGAACGTGTCCGGATGCCCACGGCGTGTTTTGTATGAAACAGCTGAATCACTTCACCTTCAGCAGGTGAAACAATTTCACCATTAGAGGGTTCAACTGCAATTCCTTCGCCCATCATTTTTTGTGAAAAAACAGGATCCGGCACATCTGTCAGATCCATTACCGTCCCGTCTGCCGGAGAATAGATGACCTCTTCCGTAATTTTTTCCTCTGATTTTCCCATTCCGAATAATTTTTTCAGCAATGTGTTATCTCCCTTCCAATTCATCAACCGTTATCCCTTCATTCACCACCTATTTAACCACACTTTCAATTTCGCTTCAATTTATAACAACATCCGGCACAAACGCATAGTCTGATAAAAAAAGGCGGTGGCTCATTTGGAATGTAAAGATGACAAAAAGAATGAATTGTCTAAGAAAGAAGAGATCATCAATCAAGCAATGGACCATCTGTTTCAGTCTTCTGCATTAGGAAATCTTCTACATGGTTTTCAAAACTTGATCGACTCTAGTTTCAAAGATGTACAGACAACGATAGACGTCAGAGAAAGTGATGACGGGCTGTATGTCGATATCACAATTCCTGCAACGTTTCGAGACGGCGAGATTCTCATCGACATTAAGTCCCGGTACCTCCATGTAACGCTTCAGGAAAAACAGAAGGAGCAAAACGCCTCCACATTAACAAGCATGACAAGAACCGTACAGCTGCCTTATGAGGTACACCAGGAAGAAATGGTAACGTCATGGAGTGAGCAGACAATGACGCTTTTCTTCCCAACAAATAAGCATGAATGATTTGATTCATTCATGCTTCTGTTATTTGAAAAAGCTGGTAAATCCCTTTATTAATGAGCCGACTTGATTCATGGCACTCATGACTTGGCCTGTCGTATCCATCATTTTATTAAAGTCAAACTGCCCGTTCGCTTTTTTGAATTGTGACATAATACTTTGAACCTGTGAAGGCTGCTGCTGATTCGGTCTCGGAATAGGATAAGGATTAGGAAATACCGGCGGCTGCATAGGCATAGACTGAGGCGGAATATACAGCTGATAAAACTCCTGTTGTCCGTAATGCTGCGGAACGTACTGTTCAGAATGAACAGGCGCATTCTGCTGATAATATCCCTGCACTTGCTGAGGGTAATAATAACCCAATTGCCGAGGATCGTTTTGAGGTCTCCTTTTCATTGCGATTTCCCCCCTAGACTCAACAGTTTCTCTCCTATATATGTATGAATCATTTCTTTTGTTTGTGTCTGATGCCATCAAGCGTGTTTGTCAAATTGTGTCGAAAGTTTAAATTTTTTAAAAACAGAAAAAAGTCGAATCATTATGATACCATATTTTCAATACAGATGAGAGGGGATGCACCATAATGAACGTATCATACTTAAGCAAACGTTTTGCAGAAATGAAGAAATATGAAACAGACTGTGTGAATAAACTGATGGACTTTGCCAAGTTCCTCTATATTCAAGGACACTTCAACGCAACTGAATTTCGTAACAGTATGAAGGTTCTGGAAGCAAATGGAGCAGAAAGCCCGGCATATGAGCTGAATTAATGTCCGGCCCCCTATAATAAAAATGAAGACAGCTTTATTGGCTGTCTTCACTTGCAATTTCATCCCTCACTGTCTGCAATGTGTAAATGACTGATTCAGTGATGTCTTTGAATCGCTTTTTATGAATGTGATGAACATATGATTGAAGAATCAATTCCAGGAAATTATCTTTTGCGGTCTCTATTTGCTCAGCATGCACATATTTGGGGCGGCGAGCCTTTATAAATTCAAGTGTCCCTTCCGCCCAGTGAGCTGCCAGGGCATCATTCTCCTCCACAGCAGGCTTTATCGTCTCAAAAAAATCGTACGAGTGGTTATTTTCTTTCCCTTCCTGATATCGTGCAGCACCTGTTTCAGCGGCTTCAATCATCTGCTCGGTAACTTTCAGCAATGTTTGTGGTTGCAACATCCTTCACCTCAAAGCTTATCGTACCAAATTTTGCTCATAAATTCAGCCGATACGGTATACCTTGTCCACAGCATACCTCTCTTGAGGGGATCGGTACAGTTCGTTTATACATATATGAAGATCCATGATTTCTTCTTCCAGAACACTCAAACGTTCGTCCTCCGTTTCACGCATTTCAGCCTCGAATACATCTATAGAACGGCTAAGGCTCTGTTCAGCACAGTTTATTTCAGTTTCTATATCAGAAAGCATTCGGAGAATATCTGTCTTGCTTACGTAACCGGACATTTGTGTTCCTCCCTTTACTCTTCTCTCCCGGTTAAATTCTTTGCTCGCACGGCGCAATCCTTCCGCATGACAAAACTAGAAGCAAATCGCCAAACAAACAGGTATTCCACGAAAAGCTGAAGTTTTCGACAAAAAGACACGCAAAAATTGTATGATCCTCACGCTTAATGCACACGATACTTGTGAGGAGGTGCCGTATGAAATCCAGACCGAAAAAAGCCGGCCAGCAAAAAAAGACGGAATCAAAAGCAGTTGATTCTTTAGATAAAAAACTAGGCGGCCCGAACCGTCCTTCTACGTAAGAAGCAAGGAAATTCCTTGCTTCTTTTATTTCTTCAGCCAATGCTCCACCGCAAAGAGCGCATGCAGCTGACGTTTTTTATTTACATACCAGTCGGTCAATTCTATCTGCCGCGGCAATGCCTCCCGTGCAAAGAGGCCTTTCTTTATCTTTCCATGAAACCAATCTGTTTTCTTTCCGTCTAATGAGTGAGTTAATTCAGGGTAGCATGTCCTTAGCATAGGAGATGTCCTTTTTGTGATTCCGATCATTTTTTCCATATCAAAACGGGAGCCTGTATGCGGCACTGTGTGCAAAAAGTCATAAAAAGAAGAAAACAGTTCCGGACTGAACAGCAATTGTGACAGCTGTTTTCCAAGCCTTATCCTTTCTTCAGTTTTAGAAAAACGCTTGGCCGAAATACCGTAGAGAATGCCGTCTGAAGAAGGAAAAATAACGGTGTTGAAATGAAACCAGTCACTTAAATAAAAAGGAATCGTGCCAAAAACGTTCTTTTTGAACGAAGGATTTTGTATAATAGGTGTTTGGATAGTGTTTTGTTCATTTATAATGAGAGCATACATGAGCCGCTCCGTGTTTCGTTCATGCCAAAAACGGGTCCACTCTTCTGTCATAAATTGTGATACGCCAAACAATTGCAGATAGTTGAACAGGGGCTTCCCGGTTTTTACAGACCAGTGGTACAAAAGAAGCTGCGGATAGGCATCTGAAAAGATGAGCCAATTCGCTCTCTCGTAGGCCAAAAAGAACCACCTTTGCTGTGACTCACGCAGACCAAGCTGAAACAGACTGCCCTTTAAATCAGTCATTGACCAGCCGGCATTGCGTGAAACGAAGGAAGCTAAGAGTGACCATTTAATTTCTGGATGGCGGTCATAGAATGCTTTGTAAGCATTCGTTCTTGAAATATTATCGGCGTTTTCGACTGCCGTCTGCCGCTCAATCCGGCGAAGAAGCTTTCTGATGGCCTGTTGTTCTTGCACGTTCATTCACTTCCGTCACTAATAGTTTAATAAGGAGGATGAGAAAGTGATTCGGTATCCTAACGGAAAAACGTTTCAGCCGAAACATCCGGTTTCATCCCAAAACAGTCATAAAAGAGCGCCATCTTACAGTAATCGCGGAATGACCCTCGAAGATGACTTAAACGAAACGAATAAGTATTATCTGACAAACCAAATTGCCGTGATACACAAAAAGCCGACACCTGTTCAAATTGTAAATGTCCATTATCCAAAAAGAAGCGCTGCAGTCATAAAAGAAGCCTATTTTAAACAATCATCGACAACAGATTATAACGGAATTTATAAAGGGCGGTACATTGACTTTGAGGCGAAAGAGACAAAAAACAAAACCTCTTTCCCCCTGCAGAATTTCCATGACCATCAAATTGAGCATATGAAGCAGGTAAAGGCTCAAGACGGTATTTGTTTTGTTATTATATCCGCTTTCGGTCAGGTTTATTTTTTAGAAGCCGATAGGCTGTTTTATTTCTGGGAAAGAAAAGAAAAAAACGGCAGAAAATCCATTCGAAAAGATGAGTTAGAGGAAGCAGCTTATCCGATTTCTCTTGGATACGCGCCAAGAATTGATTATATTAGTATTATTGAGCAGCTTTATTTTTCGCCATCATCTAGTGCGAAAGGTTGATTAACGAAAGGTTGAGATGTTATGTCAGATCAATTTACGAGTCGTGAAGCTCGACGTAAAGCGAACAGCAAGTCGAGCCCTTCACCGAAAAAAGGCAAGAAACGAAAAAAAGGCGGATTGTTTAAAAAGACGCTATTCACTTTACTCATTCTGTTTGTTTTAGGCGTAGTCGGCGGTGCTGTAACATTTGCCGTCATGGTTTCTGATGCGCCATCACTGGACGAAAACAAATTGAAGACGCCTTATTCATCGACAATTTATGATAAAAACGGAAAAGAAATCGCTGAATACGGCTCCGAAAAGCGGTCCTATGTCTCGATAGATGAAATTCCCGATGTTGTAAAAGAAGCCTTTATTGCGACAGAGGATGCCCGTTTTTATGAGCACCACGGGATTGATCCTGTCCGTATCGGAGGCGCCTTAGTCGCCAACTTTACAGATGGCTTCGGGGCTGAAGGCGGAAGTACGATCACACAGCAAGTCGTCAAGAACTCCCTTCTTTCTCATCAAAAGACGCTGAAACGGAAGGTGCAGGAAGTTTGGCTATCGATTCAGCTTGAACGCAATTACTCTAAAGATGAAATTTTAGAAATGTATTTAAACCGGATTTATTTTTCTCCTAGAGCATACGGAATCGGAAAAGCGGCGGAAGAATTTTTCGGCGTCACAGATTTAAGCAAATTGACTGTGGAACAGGCTGCGACACTTGCGGGTATGCCGCAAAGCCCAACGGCGTACAATCCCGTTAAAAACCCGGATAAAGCGGAAAAAAGACGGAACATCGTACTCAGTCTCATGAAAAAACAAGGATTCATTTCTGATTCTCAATATAACAAAGCGAAAAAAGTGGCAGTGAAAGATGAAGGCGTTGTATCACAGAAAGAATATGAAAAAACAAATTCAAATAAATACAGTGCGTTTGTTGAAGAAGTCATGAAAGAAATTGAAGAAAAATCTGATGTCAATCCAGGTACTGACGGATTAAAGATTTATACGACATTAGATACAAAAGCACAAGACAAACTTGATGAATTAATGGACGGAGACACTGTCGGATTTACTGAAGGCATGCAGGGCGGTGTAACGCTTCTCGATACAAAAACCGGAGAAGTCCGCGCGATTGGTGCGGGAAGAAATTCTACGGTTGGTGGCTACAATTACGCGACCCAAGCTCAGCGACAGCCTGGGTCTACCATTAAGCCTATTCTCGACTACGGTCCAGTTATTGAAAATAAAAAATGGTCCACATACGAACAAATTGATGACTCAGCTTATACGTATTCTGATGGAACACCGATCCGTAACTTTGACCACAAATATAAAGAACTAATGTCTATGCGTGAAGCACTTGCGCAATCTCGGAACATTCCTGCTTTAAAAGCATACCAAGCAGTGGGTAGAGATGCTGCTGTAGACTTTGCTAACGGATTGGGACTAGGATTAGATAAAGATAAAGTATATGAATCGTATTCTATCGGTGGATTCGGAAAAGGCAATGTTGGTGTCTCTTCACTGACGATGGCAGGAGCATACAGCGCCTTCGGAAATAACGGAACATATAATGAACCGCATTTTGTAAAGTCTATTGAATTTAACGATGGCACGAAGCTTGACTTAACACCAAAATCAAAGTCAGCAATGAGCGATTATACTGCGTTTATGATTACAGATATGCTGAAAACAGCTGTTAAGACAGGTACTGGACAGCTTGCACAAGTACCCGGTGTAGAAGTAGCAGGAAAAACAGGGACGACCAACTTTGAAGAAAGTGAAATCCAAAGGTACAATATCGCAAGCGACGGTGCCCGAGATTCTTGGTTTGTCGGCTACACACCGCAATATACAGCAGCCGTCTGGACAGGTATGGGAGAAAACGAAGCTGGAAAGAAATCTCTTTCAGCAGAAGAGCAAAAAGTTGCAAAACGCATCTTCGCCCAGCTCATTGCCGATGTCGATGACGGAAGCGGATCATTTGAGAAACCTGATAGCGTAGTGGAAGCGACTGTGGAAAAAGGCTCTAATCCGGCAAAACTGGCAGGGCCGAATACGCCAAGCGATAAAAAGGTCACAGAGTACTTTGTAAAAGGTACATCTCCTTCTACTGTTTCTAAAACATATGAGAAAGAAGAGAAAGAAGAAACAGCAAAACTGTCTGGTTTAAATGTGAAATATGATAAAGATAATCAATCATTGACATTAAGCTGGAAGTACGACGGAGATGCGACCTTTGCTGTTAAGCAATCTGTTGATGGCGGCAGCTACTCTGAAGTTCAAAACAGCTCTGCAAAAGAAGCAGTCATTTCGGGCGTGCAGCCAGGCTCTGTATACAAATTCGAAGTGACAGCCGTCAGTGATGATGGCAAAAGTTCAGCGTCAACATCCTATGAAGTGCCAAAAGCCGAAGAGGATGAAGATAAAGAAGACCAGCAGCAAACGGATGATGAAAATCAAGATGATGAGAAGACTCAGGATGACACACAAACTGATGATTCTCAAACAGATGACAGTCAGACAGATCAAGATCAGACAGATGATTCAACAAACGATCAAGACAAAAAACAAGACAACACGAACACCAATCCGTCCGACAACAGCAACCAAGACCAATCTAACGATAACAGCAACAATAACAACGGCCGCAAAGAAGAGGACGCGTCAGATGGTGACTCAACGGATGATTCATCAGGATCTAATACAGATAAAAACAAAACAAATACATCTGACAATACACAAACGAATTCATCATCAACTGAAAAAACGAATTAAAGACAAAGCCATCACCCTTTAAAAGGTGGTGGCTTTTTTCTGCACAAAAAAACCTCCTTTTTAGGGGAGGTTTTATCGTTTCATCGCGTGATGCTTATAGAAATGCTTCTTCATTTCTGTAAAAAGTTCATCTAGCTGGATAAAGCAATGATACTGGGTCGGCTTCAGCAAAATGAACTCCACTCGTTCAGCCCAATTAATCGGCTTAGCCGGAAATGATTTCTTTGTCAGTTCTGACCAATTCAGCGATATCACCCGCTCACCCGCTGTCCAATGAAATGAAGCCAGTAAACATACAATCCCTTTAAGCATGTCGTTTTGGTCGCATCTGGACTTTCTTGTTTGAAATACAGGGAGAAGTGATTCTTTTGTTTCTTCCCACACTTGAAATAGATACGGAACGTACTTGCCGCTGTTTTCCCATGGCAATATGTCCTGCGTGGCCTCGCAGAAGTCAAAATACAAAGGATTAATCCTTAATGGTTCCTTGATATCAGAGAAGCCAATGTATCCTAGACTGCGCAAATATTGCTCATAAGAAGCTAACAATTCATTCGCTGCCGTCATCGTTTCACCAGCCCTTTTTTATCTCTCTTCTGCCCTTCTCTGCACAGAGAAAGCAATGGACATTCCGCACAGCGCGGCGATTGTGCCTTACAGTGATATCTTCCGAAGAATATGAGACGATGATGGGTAACGGACCAATCTTCTTTAGGAACCTTGCGCATCAGTGTCTTTTCGACTTCCAGCACCGAATCCTTCCACCGGCAGATTCCCAGACGCTTGCTGACCCTCTCGACGTGTGTATCCACTGCAATGGCCGGTACGCCAAAGGCAACAGATACGACAACATTGGCTGTCTTCCGGCCAACTCCTGGGAGTTTCACAAGCTCATCACGGTCCTTCGGTACTTCTCCGCCATAATCTTCAATAATCATTTTACTCAGTTTTTGAATATTTTTTGCTTTATTACGGTACAGACCGATTGATTTGATATCCTGCTGAAGCTCTTCCAGAGAAACAGATAAATAGTCTTCCGGCCGTTTATATTTTTGAAATAATGTTTTGGTCACCCTGTTTACAAGTGCGTCTGTACATTGCGCAGATAAAGCGACTGCCACCACTAATTCAAAAGGATTGGAATGAACAAGTTCACACTCCGCGTGGGGAAACATGTCGCCTATCTTCTCTAAACAGAATTCAATTTGTTTTAGATTTAACACGATTGTCACCTTTTCACTTTATTGTTCAAGCCAATTGTAAAAAGGAACCTGCCTCTTATACTCTTTTTGCGGTTCATTCTGTTTTGTTTGAACACGCCGGAATTTTTGGCTGTGGATTTTGGCCTGTTCCACTGTTTTCAGCCCGTTTTTCTTCCATTCAAACAAAATCCGGTCAATGTAGCGGAAGCTGAGTTTTCCTGATAATACAGCCTCTTTTAAAGCGTGTTTAATCAGCTGTGCATCATGCTGATCCTGATCCTGCCAAATGGCCAGCGTTTCACACTCCAAAGGAGATAACGGTCTTGCAAACTCTTCTTCAAAAATCGTATAAAGGCTTCTTTGTTCCCCTTCTGCTTTTCTTTCTTGTGTTTGATTCTGTGCAAGCTCTATATACTCATAGAGCTTGCCCCATAAAGGCTGGAGTGAATATTTCTCAAACTTGATGCCGTTTTGGTCTTCGCCTTCCTCAATAAACAGAAAACCCTTTTGGATAAACATACGCAATCTGTTTGTGCATTCTTCAACAGAAATCGTCATGCCTTCCTGCAGTTCATGCGGTGTAGGAAAATAAGATCCCTTTTCTAAATGCATTTTGATTTTCAACAGCAGAATCAGTTCTGTTTCATTAAGTCCAAGCTGTTTATAATGGGTCAGCAGAAGATTGGGGATCGTCGACATCCCCATCTCCTGCATATCAATAAATTGCTGTTTTTTCATCGTTACACCTCTTACTGTAAAGGATAGTGTTTTCCCCTTTACTGTAAAAAGTCTCCCTTGCAGGAGACTCTTTTTTTGTTTCATTTAAATGTATTACGGATACAGACGGTTCAACAGTCTTGGGAACGGAATTGTTTCACGTACGTGAGGCGCTCCGCTGATCCAAGCTACTGTACGCTCTAATCCAAGGCCGAATCCGGCATGTGGAACTGATCCATATTTTCTAAGTTCAGCATACCATTTATATGCGTCAGAATCCAGTCCATGTTCTTTAAGGCGCGCTTCCAAAAGTTCCATATCGTGAATCCGTTCAGAACCGCCGATGATTTCTCCGTAGCCTTCAGGCGCGATCAGATCTGCGCAAAGCACTACATCTTCGCGGTCAGATGCCGGCTGCATATAGAACGGTTTTAAGGACGTCGGATAGCGAGTGATGAAAACCGGTTTGTCATAGTGCTCGGCAATCGCTGTTTCATGAGGCGCTCCAAAATCGTCTCCCCACTCGATATCGTCAAAGCCTTTTTCTTTCAGAAAATCAACCGCTTCGTCATACGTAATTCTTGGGAACGGCGCTTTGATTTGCTCAAGTTTTGACGTGTCTCTTCCTAGTGTGTTTAATTCAATTTTGCAGTTCTTAAGAACTGATTGCACGATGAAAGAAACGTAATTTTCCTGTACCTGAAGGTTTTCCTCAAATTCTACAAACGCCATTTCCGGTTCGATCATCCAGAATTCGATTAAGTGACGTTTTGTTTTAGACTTTTCTGCTCTGAACGTCGGTCCGAAGGAGAATACTTTTCCTAAGGCCATTGCCGCAGCTTCCATGTACAGCTGTCCGCTTTGAGAAAGGTAAGCATCTTCATCGAAGTATTTTGTCGCAAAGAGCTCAGTTGTTCCTTCAGGCGCACTTCCAGTCAAAATCGGCGGATCTACTTTTACGAAGCCTTCGTTATTAAAGAATTCGTAAGTCGCGCGAATGATTTCATTGCGGATTTTCATGATCGCATGCTGGCGCTTTGAACGAAGCCATAAGTGTCTGTGATCCATCAAAAATTCCGTACCGTGTTCCTTTGGCGTAATTGGATAATCAGTCGCTTCGTGAATGACTTCAATATCTGTCACAGCTAATTCATAACCAAGCGGAGAACGCTCGTCCTCTTTGACAATTCCTTTTATATAGAGTGACGTTTCCTGCGTCACAGATTTAGCCGTTTGGAAAATGCTTTCTTCAACCTCCGCTTTTACAACGACACCTTGAATAAAACCTGTACCGTCTCTCAGCTGTAAAAACGCGATTTTCCCGCTTGAACGCTTATTAGCGATCCAAGCTCCGATCGTTACTTCCTCACCTACGTGCTTGTACACTTGGTTGATTGTTGTTTTCAAAATATTTCCCTCCAAAACAAGAAGACATTCGGAAGCTTTTGCCCCGCGAACTCTTTTATCATCACTTTATTATACCCGGTCTTAACTGACCGGGTCAATGCAGATAAAAAGCGGCTTTTTGTCAGCCGCTTTCTGATCCGTTAGCTATGTTTTTCTACAAAACGTTTGATTCGTTCCACCGCTTTTTCTAGAAGGTCTAATGATGTCGCGTAGGACAACCGGACATTATCAGGAGAGCCGAATCCGGAACCTGGAACAATCGCGACTTTTTCTTCTTCAAGAAGCGCCTTGACAAATTCATCTACATCTTTGAAACCGCAAGTTTGAGCTGCTTTTTTTGCATTCGGAAATAAGTAAAAAGCACCTTCCGGCTTCACGCAGCTGAAGCCCGGGATTTCAACGAGCTGATCATAAATCGTGTTTAATCTATGCTCAAATGCTTTTCTCATCTCCTCCATTGGCTCAGAAGGTCCGTTGTATGCGGCAATCGCTCCGTATTGTGCAATAGATGTCGGATTTGACGTGCTGTGGCTTGCAAGGTTTGTCATCGCTTTGATGATCTCTTCTGCTCCAGCTGCATAACCGATTCTCCAGCCTGTCATGCTGTGTGATTTTGATACGCCGTTGATGACGATCGTTTGCTCTTTCAAACGGTCAGACAGCTGTGCGATGGAAACGTGTTTTTTTCCGCCGTATGTAAGTTTTTCATAAATTTCGTCAGATACTATCAGGATGTCATGATCAAGGCATACTTCGCCAAGCGCGGCCAGCTCTTCTTCCGTATACATAACGCCAGTCGGATTGCTTGGTGAATTAATAACGATTGCTTTTGTTTTTTCTGTAATCGCTTTTTTCAGCTGCTCAGGAGAAATTTTAAAGTGATTTTCCTCAAGCCCTTCCACATAAACAGGCTGACCGCCAGCGAGTTTCACCTGTTCCGGATAGCTTACCCAGTACGGCGTTGGGATAATCACTTCGTCTCCTTCATCCAAAATCACTTGGAAAAGGGTATACAGTGCATGTTTGGCACCAGTACAGACAATCAATTGAGACGGTTTGTATTCAATATTCTGGTCACGTTTAAATTTCTCTGCAATGCTGTTCTTTAATTCAGCCAAACCGCCTGAAGGCGTGTATTTCGTATGTCCTTCATTCATTGAGCGTACAGCTGCATCAATAATGTGCTGCGGTGTATTGAAGTCGGGTTCGCCCGCTCCAAGGCCGATGACATCATGGCCTGCCGCTTTCAGTTCTTTCGCTTTCGCTGTAATGGCCAGTGTGGTAGACGGTGTTAATGCGGATACTCTTTTTGCCAGTTTCAACTTGAACTCCCCCTAATTCGTCTTAAGGCGTGATATTTTTGAGAATCTTTCCAGTTGTAAAGTCCACATAACTTAAACTGTATTGTCCTTCTTTGTCTAAGTACGTTACTTCCCAAAGCAGGACGTTCCCTTCTCTTGCCAGGTGAACCTCTTTTTGCTTTGAAACCAGCCCTTCATCTTGTATGATTTTCGCCGCTTTGTCCTCGGTGATTCCCTCTTTTGCTTCTTTTGAGAGAATTTTTGCTTTTTTATCTTCAGGAACCCATACATATAATTTGATGCCTTTATTGTCGGTTCCCTTTACGATATAATACTTTTCTTTTCCGACAAATGTTTCGACTTGATCAACGCTGGTGAGGTCGGTTTCTTTTTTCGCTTCAGCAGCTGCTGCTTCGTGCCCCTTTTCCTTTTGTGCCATGGCTGATTTATAAATGTTTGCCGAGACAAGAAGTACTGCTAAAAAAATAATACCAAATATGGCGGTAAATATTAATGCTTTTTTTCTCATCTTCTCACCTACGTACGATAAATAGTAAAAACGGCTTGGTTTTTGTTTTCTTCATCAAGCGCAAGACCGAACATCAGATTATCTCTTTTCAGTGTCCGATTCAGCGTGTCTACAATTTTATAAAGGTCATCCGAATGCTCTACATTAATTGTTGAAAGAATTTCGATTTTGCTTTCCATTTTTTCATCCTCCAAATTGAACAAATATTGTTAGTCATACTCCTTTTCAGGACGCGCCATACTAGTACCACAGAGCGGAAAAACCGCTTTTACAAATAAAACACGTCCTACTCCCACACCGGAAAGCCGCTTTATGCGGCTTTTATTCACTTTTTCCGGCAACATAAGCTTCAATCTCACTGTCAGTCACTTCAGATATTGCGGACGTCGGCAGAGCGTCAAGAAACAGGCGCCCGTAACCAGCGGTTTTGACCCGTCTGTCTAATATGACAATCGTTCCTTTGTCTCCGGCTGTCCGGAGTAAGCGCCCAATTCCTTGTCTGAACGTCAGCACCGCTTCCGGCAGTGAGACCGTTTGAAACGGATTGCGCCCTTTTTTCCTCGCCAGCTCACATTTTGCAGCGTGCAGCGGATGATCCGGAGCCCGGAAAGGAAGTCTCACGATGATCACTGTCGTCAGCTCATCACCAGGGAAATCAACGCCTTCCCAAAAATGATTCGTTCCAAGCAAAATGGCCTGATTGGCTGTTTTGAACGTTTTCATCAGTTTTCCGGGACTGCCGCCGGTTATGCCCTGAGCCAAAAGCTGAATGCCTGAAACACTCATGGCGAGCTTGAGTTCCTGATGCACTTTTTTCAGCATGTCATGAGACGTAAACAGCACAAGGATTTTCGGCTGTTTTTCTTTTGCCATCAGTTCGATATAACGTGCGGTATCCTGTATAAATTCAGTCTGCCCCGTATCTTGGATCGATTTTATTTCTTTTGGAATCATTACCTGCATCCGCTCATCATAAGAAAAAGGCGACGCGATCCTCATTGTGCGGGGGAAAAAGTCGCTTAACCCCAAACGCTCAATGATAAATTGAAACGAATTTTCTATCGTTAGGGTTGCAGATGTAAGAACGACACTGTTTTTCCGGGCAAAAAACTGATCAGCAAGAAGCTCGCCCGGTTCCAGCGGCTGCGCATATATAGCTACTGCATTCTTCGCACCTTTAGCATCTATCTCAATCCAAACCGCTTCATTGTCATCTGAGCCAAAGAACAGCTGATTTAGAGTCTGGCAGTACTCCCCCAAATCATTCATGCTTCTATTATATTCATCGGCCAAAAAAGCATTTTTGCTTTTCATAACCGTCAGATGTTCTTCCATCAGAGCCGTCTGGGTCTCAAAAAGCTGCTGCAAATGCGCCAGCATAGAACAAAGCCTTTCCGCTCCATCTGTTAAAATAGGCCATCCTTTATCGTGACTTTTTTTGTTCACGTTAAAGACAAGACGGTTTAAGTCTTCTTTAGGTTTTCTTCGTTTGACAAAAGAATGCACAGAGCTGAAAAACGCATCACTTTCCGCCTGAATATGCTGAATCCGCTCCTCCACTTCAAAAAATGAATCCACCGGCAGGCTGTGGCGCTGAAAAAGCTGTCTCATTTTTTTCAGAAGCCCCTGCTCTTTCAGCGTTCCGATTCTGCTCAATTTTGTATGCAGTTCTATGTAAGTTGCTCTTTTTCCTAAATGTTCGCTTGCGGCACGTTCAAAATGGTGTGCTTCATCAATGACAAAAGTCCCGCTATCCGGGAGTCTTTTTCTCCGGCTTGCCTCATCGGTTAGCAGAAGAGAATGATTCGTAATCACCAGATCAGACCGCATCGCACTTTGTTTGGCCCGTTCATAAAAACCAATCACTTGATCCCTCTGTTTTCGTTTATAAGAATGATCATCATATGCCAATCTGTCCCACAGCAGTTTTCCGCCTGACGGCAAATTCAGTTCTGCTACATCTCCCGTGTTTGTCTCTGTCAGCCAAACAAGAAGCTGGGCTTTTGTCAAAACGGCATCATAGTTATCGTCTTCCTCATGAAGCACCTGCTCAAACTTATAAAGGCACAGATAATGCGTTTGCCCTTTTAAAATAGCCGCAGTCACCGAAAAAGGGAACATATCTTTGATGATCGGCAAATCCTTCGTCAAAATCTGCTGCTGAAGAAGGGTTGAATACGTGCTGATGACGACCGGCTTTTTTGACTTTTTAGCAAAAAGCGCAGCCGGAATCAGGTAGCCGATCGTTTTTCCGATTCCCGGAGCAGCTTCAATCAGCGCGTGTTCACGATTGGCAAAGGCCTCAGCCACTTCTTTCATCATCAGCATTTGGCCTTCTCTTTTTTCGTACTGGGGCATGAACTCAGAGAGCGCTTTTTCATTTCCTGCTGCCCAATTTTCTATCTCAAATAGAAATTCTTCATCTTCTTTGAGACGTTCAATCACAGGTTCAGGTTCTCTGACAGAAAAAGATGAAAAACGCGTAAAGCCTGGCATATCTGTATGTCTGTTTTCATAAATGAACATATCTAACAAATGCGTCAGATCACTGATAAAATGCTGTGACAGCCTTCTTAACTGCTTTAATGTCGGGTAAGGAAGCCGCCTTAGCTTTTCAAGAATTTCCAAAAAAATAAGTCCTGTGACTTCAGCGTCGCTGTCAGCTCGATGCGGCTGATCATGCCGCAGCTGAAGCTCTTCGCTTAATTCAGTCAGCTTATATCCCTCAAATCCCGGAAATGCGATACGGGAGAGCTCGACAGTATCCAGCACTTCACAATCTGGGAGCTGGAAACCCGCTTTATGTAACTCATGCTTCACAAACCCGAGGTCAAAATGGATATTGTGGGCGACAAAGTAAGCGCCGTCAAGCAAATGAAACACTTCTTCAGCCACTGCTTTAAACGGCGGCTGATTTTCTACCATTTGGTTCGTGATTCCCGTAAGCTGTTCAATAAAAACCGGAATGGATTTATTTGGATTAATATATTTTGAAAACCGCTCAGTAATTTGTCCATTTTCAATTACAACCGCTGCGATTTGAATGATTTTATCGCCCTTTTTTGGCGAATTCCCTGTTGTTTCTACATCTATAACAACGAACCGTTGCTTATTCATTAAAATGGACACCTCAATTCTTGCATACGACAAAAGTGTAACACGTTTTGTACGGAAATGGAGCGGCAAAACCGTTTTACGCTGAAAATCTTAAACGAAAACCCCCGATAAAGGGGGCGGTATATCTACAAAATGGTGCTGGCAGGTTCTTGTCCAAGCATTTGTTCAATTTTGTTTTGGTCATTCAAAACGGCAACTTTCGGCTGATGGTTTGCCGCTTCTTGATCAGACATCATTTTGTAGGAAATAATAATAACCTTATCGCCTTCCTGTACAAGGCGTGCGGCAGCTCCGTTTAAACAGATGACTCCGCTTCCGCGCTGACCGGGAATAATGTACGTTTCCAGGCGTGCTCCATTGTTATTATTCACAATTTGCACTTTTTCATTAGGAAGCATTCCTACCGCATCAATAAGATCTTCATCAATTGTAATGCTGCCCACATAGTTAAGATTTGCTTCTGTAACTGTTGCCCTATGAAGCTTTCCGCTCATCATCGTGCGATACATCATTATATTCTCTCCATTTCTCGAATATCAATAATGATATTGTCTATTAAACGCGCTTTTGAAAATGCAACTGCTACAGCCAGAATAATCTTTCCTTCGAGCTTGTTCACAGGCTCAAGTTCCGGATAAGAAAATAGCTCAACATAATCAATTCTGCCGCTTGTCGTTTCAATGATGTCTTTTGCAGCATTGATGACCGTTTCAGGATTTCTCTCACCTGCTCTGATCAGCTCGGCACTCGTCTGAAGGGCCTGGTAAAGCTTAGGCGCTTCTCTTCTTTCCTCAGCCGTTAAATACACATTCCGGGAGCTTTTGGCTAACCCGTCTTCCTCTCTGACCGTATCTACAGCAACCAGTTCAATATCCATGAAGAAATCACTGATTAAACCATCAACAACTGCCACCTGCTGCGCATCCTTTAAACCAAAATAAGCGCGTGTCGGTTTAACAAGATTGAACAGCTTCGTCAGCACGATGGCAACTCCGTCAAAGTGTCCTTCTCTTGAACGCCCGCATAAAACATCTGTACGTCTCTCAACATGTATCGTTATATTTTTTTCACCGGGATACATGTCACGGGCATCAGGAGTGAAAAGAATATCAACGCCGGCATTTTCCGCAAGAGCGGCATCACGTTCAAGATCGCGCGGATACGCTTCAAAATCCTCCCCGGGACCGAATTGCGTCGGATTCACAAAAATACTCATAACGACGGCGTCATTTTCTTGTCTGGCTTTGTCTGCCAAGGTTAAATGCCCTTCATGAAGAAATCCCATCGTCGGAACAAATCCGATTGTTTTGCCTTCTGACTGATATTGTGTAATGATTTCTTTCAGCTGTGAGATATCTGTAATCTGCTTCATCTTATTTTCCTCCGTACAAGCCTTCCAGGACTGCCTGATTCATCTGAAAGGAATGCTTTTGTTCAGGGAAAGCACGATGTCTTACATCATGGACATATCCACTGATTGCTGTTTCTATAGTGCCGTCAATTTGCGTATATTGTTTCACAAATTTAGGTGTTCTAACAACACCATGGCCGATAACATCGTGATAAACAAGAACCTGTCCGTCCGCTTTTACACCAGCTCCGATTCCAATGACAGGAATGGATAATGTTTCTGCGATTTTTGCCGTGAGTTCTGCTGGCACACATTCAAGCACAAGCATCATGGCTCCCGCTTCCTCACATTTTATACTGTCTTCTATTAATTTCTTGGCGCTTTGTTCATCTTTGCCCTGTACTTTATATCCGCCTAATACACCGACTGATTGCGGTGTCAGCCCTAAATGACTGACAACAGGAATGCCACCGAGCGTCAAGGCGCGGATGGATTCAAACACCCCTTCACCGCCTTCCAGTTTCAGCGCGTCGGCTCCGCTTTCCTGAACGATAGCTGCGGCATTTTTCAGCGTATCCTCTTTAGACAAGTGGTAAGACATAAACGGCATGTCGGTTACGATAAATGTATTTGGCGCACCTCTTTTGACCGCTTTCGTATGATGGATCATATCCGCAACTGTCACGCCGACAGTTGAATCAAGGCCTAGCACGACCATTCCTAGTGAATCACCGACTAAAATCATATCGACTCCCGCTTGCTCAGCAAGCTTGGCTGCCGGATAATCGTATGCCGTCAGCATGACAATCGGTTCTTCATTTTCTTTCATTTTCAAGAAATCAAGTTTTGTTTTCACTTTTTCTCCTCCTCATTTTTAGAGGAGATGAGCTGCCGTTTCTTATACAAGCCAAAAAACCTTCCGCTACACGAGAAGGATTCTTCACTTTCTAAAGTTCGGCGAGTTTCATCCCTCTGTCCCAGTCCTTTTTGGATCAAGGCAGACTGCTGCAATGTCTATCTATTTTTTATGAATAGGTGCAGTTCGCAGGCGATACTGCCCAATGGAAGTATATCAAAATCAACAGGTTTGTACCAACTACAATGAACCCATTTCGATATCTGCCGAATAGATTTTTTTTATGCCTTCCTTTGTTTCTAAAAGAAGAACACCCTCTTCGTCTATTCCTAAAGCTTTCCCATAAAATGTTCCGTTTAGCGTTCTTGCTCTTAATTCACTGCCGATCCCAAGCGCATAGCTTTCCCACAGAAGTTTAATCGGTGTGAAACCATGCGCTAAATAATCGCGGTACCGTTTTTCAAAAGAAAGCAAAATATGCTGCATGACGCTGGCCCGATCTATTTTTTCACCGGCTGCCAGACTGAGGCTCGTTGCGGTTTCCTTTAGCTCCTCTGGAAAATCATCGGCCTCTTGATTAACGTTTATGCCTGTTCCAATAATGACTGAACGGACGCGGTCTTCTTCCGCCTGCATTTCAGTTAAGATGCCGACTGCTTTTTTTCCGTGAATTAATATGTCATTAGGCCATTTAATATCCGTTTGGAGACCTGTTGCCTCCTCTATTCCTTGCACAACAGCTACCGCAGCAAGAAGTGTAAGCTGAGGTGTTTTTTGAAGCGGAATGTCTGGACGCAAAATCAGGCTCATCCAGATGCCTGTTCCTTCTTGAGAATGCCACACCCTTGACATACGCCCTCTGCCGGCTGTTTGTTTATCCGCGACAACGAGAGTACCCTCGGGCGCGTTATCATTAGCAAGCTCATGAGCCTTTTTTTGAGTGGATGAAAGGACGTCATGATAAAAAAGATGCTGGCCCATCACTTCTGTTTTCAGCCCAAACCGAATTTCACTTTCACTGAGTTTTCCAGGCTTTTTGATAAGCCGATACCCTTTTCTTCTGACAGCTTCCACTTCATAGCCTTCTTTGCGAAGCTCCTCAATATGCTTCCATACAGCTGTTCTCGAGCATCCGAGAGCATCACTGATTTTTTGGCCGGAAATAAACTCGCTTCCGGCCTGAGAAAATAATTCAATAAGATCGTTTCTTAAGGTTGATCGCATGTCTTCAGCCACTCCTCTATGTGTTCCTTCTGATTGGAGAGCTTTCCCGTTACAACAGCCTGCTCTATCCGCTGTAATTCTTCAGACACCCATTTTCCAGCGGGCTGGTTTCGCAGTGCAAGTAAGTCCCGCCCTGTGATGGCAAGATCCTTCAGACTTTTGATGGGCAGGCTTTGATAAGCTTCTCTGACTTCCTTCAGTCTCTCGCCGTTCAGCTGCTTGGTTTGCCGGAGCATTGATATTTTGACCGCGGATAAAAGCGCTTTTTCACCAGCCTTGTACATGGACATAGCGTCAAGGCTCTGGCCAAACGTATCGGCAATGTGAGCGGCTTCCTTCATCACTTTTCCAGGGAGCTTCCAGGCTTTCAGGAAAAGCATCGCTTCTTTCAAGTCTATCTGAAGATCAATTAAAAGCGCTGCCCAAAGCTCCTCACGAGAAGCGAGAAGAGAAAACGGAAACTCACTCGCCGTCAGCAGGTTCTCTCGTTTGTGATAAAAACCGGGCAGTTCTTCATAAAGCCCCGTATGTACAAGCATTTGAATGGCCTCTTGGGACGCTTTTCCCAGTAAAAGCTTCTCAAACTCTATTGTTTTCCGTTCGACTGACACATGAGACAAAAGTGTTTTCTCTTTTATGATCGCTTCTTCTGTTTCTTTCGAAAGCGTAAATCCGAGCTGGCTCATAAATCGCACCGCTCTCAGCATGCGAAGCGCATCCTCCTGAAAGCGGTCCTCCGGTTTTCCAACCGTTCGAATCAGCTGCTGATCAATGTCTTTCTTGCCGCCAAAATAATCAAGAACTTGACCGTCAGCTGTCATGGCCATCGCATTAATCGTCAAATCCCTGCGTTTCAAATCCTCTTCTAATGAGGTGATAAAGTGCACTTCTGACGGTCTTCTGTAATCTTCATAATCTGATTCAGTCCGGAATGTAGTGACTTCATAGGTATCATCTTCCCAGAGCACGATAATGGTCCCGTGCTCTTTGCCGACATCAACTGTCCGCTTAAAAAGCCGTTCTACTTGGTCCGGTGCCGCATCTGTCGCAATATCGACATCTCCAATTGTTCGTTTCATATAGCTGTCACGAACTGCGCCTCCGACAAAGTAAGCTTGGTGGCCTGCTTCAATTAATGTGCGGAGCACGGGAAGTGCTTTAATAAAAACTTGTTCCATGTCATCACTCCGGTTCTGCTAAATCGGCATATATCTGTTCATACTGGCTGACAATCTTTTGTGACGAAAATTCATTATTGAGCATTTCCATGGCCGCTTCGGTAAACCGCTTGCTCAGCTGTTCGTCTTCTAAAATGCGAACCGCTTTGGCTGAAGCGGCTTCGACATCGCCGACATCCACCAAAAACCCGCTCACATTGTTTTTTATCACTTCAGGGATACCGCCAATATTGGTTCCGATGCAAGGTACTCCGCATGCCATCGCTTCAAGCAGGACAAGGCCGAAACTTTCTTTTTCAGACAGCAGCAGTTTCAAATCACTGATTGAGTAAAGTTCCTCGACACGGTCTTGATTTCCAAGCATCAGCACTTGTTTTTCCAGTCCATATTTTCTGACAAGCTCACAGGCCACTGATTTCTCAGGACCGTCTCCGACTAAGAGCAGTTTTGCTTTTGTTTTGCCGGCTATATTGCGAAACACCTGGATGACATCCTGCACACGTTTGACCTTTCTGAAGTTGGACACATGGATCACGACTTTTTCATCCGGCAGTATGCCGTGTTTCTCTTTAATGGCCGCTGTGTTTTTCTTAAGATATACACGTTCATCTATGAAATTATAAATCGTTTCTATTTTTTTCTCCGGCTTAATTAAATCGTACGTTTCAGCAGCAAGAGCTGATGAGACCGCTGTCACCCTGTCTGAAGCCTCTATCGCAAAACGGATAAGATCTTTTAAGGATGGATCGTAGCCTAATACTGTAATATCCGTTCCATGCAAAGTTGTTACGATGCCGATATTCCGTTTCAGCATCTGCTTTGCGAGATAAGCGCAAACCGCATGCGGCAGAGCGTAGTGAGCGTGGATGATGTCTAAATTCTCCCGTTCTGCAACCTCAGCGATTTTGCTTGCCAATGTTAAATCATACGGCGGATATTTAAAAACGGCATATTGGTTAACTTCAACTTCATGAAAGTGAATATTAGGATGGTATGTATTTAATCTAAACGGGATGCTCGATGTTATAAAATGGATTTCATGACCCTTTTCAGCAAGCTGTTTCCCGAGTTCTGTCGCAATGATACCTGAGCCGCCGACGCTCGGATAGCATGTAATGCCTATCTTTAACTTTTTCATTGTTCGCCCCCAAGCACATCATGATCCAGCATCAGCATCCGATTGGAAAAGAAGCCCTCGGCGTACCCTACACCCGCTTCTTTGCCGTACAGCTTTTCTCTTGCTTCAATGATCTCGATATAACCGTTCGTCAATGGTGTTGAAACAGAATTCTGTGACGGTACAAACTGGCTTTTGTAGGCATTGAGGCTTTTCTTTTTATCCTCTATTGTATCCGAGATATCAATAACAAAATCAGGCTGATGAAAACCATTTATCATATAATAGTAGACCTTACTTACTTTATGCGCAGGCAGGCTGTTTTCATCTTTATATTTATGAATTCCTGCTGAAAAGATCGCTTCTTCTACCAGTGCGGCAGCATTGCCGTGATCCGGATGACGATCCTTTTTATATGGCATAAACACCGCTTTCGGCCGGCAGGTTCTAATGACTGTGACAATCGCCCGAATCGCCTCATCACTCATCATCAGCCCGCGGTCAGGGAGCGTCAGCTGAATTCTTTTGTCCACACCTAATATACGGGCTGCTTCGGCCGCTTCTTCTTTTCGCAAACTGACTGTTCCGTTTGAAGACAACTCCGCTTCAGTCAAATCGCATATCACAGCTTTTTTTCCCTGTTTGACAAGCTTTGCTATTGTGCCGCCCATACCGATCTCGACATCATCACTATGGGCGCCAAAAGCAAGAACGTCAGCATTATACATGAGGTTCTTCTCCCCGAAGAAGATTGCGGAATTCAAAAACGCCTTCATCAAGTGTGCGAACAAGTATTTCTGCAGTTCCCATATTGGTGGCAAGCGGAATCGAATAAACATCACATAAACGGATTAATGCCGAGACATCCGGTTCATGCGGCTGTGCGGTCAGCGGGTCGCGCAAAAAGATAACTAGGTCAAGTGCGTTAGCGGCAATTAATGCGCCGATTTGCTGGTCTCCGCCTAAAGGGCCGGATTGAAAACGCTGAATTTGAAGGCCGGTCGCCTCTTGAATTTTCAATCCCGTTGTTCCCGTTGCATATAGATCATGATGACTCAAAATCTCCTGATAAGCGGTTGTAAATTGGATCATATCCTGTTTTTTCTTGTCATGCGCGATCAAAGCAATTTTCATCATTTATCCCCCTGTCTAATCAATGATATTTTCCAATCCGTAGACAAGCTGATCAATCTTCATGACTTGTTCTACAGACAGTTTTACACCGGACATGAAGGAAGCACGGTTATAAGAATCGTGACGGATCTGCAGCGTTTGACCGTCCATGCCGAACATCACTTCCTGATGGGCAATCAACCCTGGAAGACGAACACTGTGCAGACGGATTCCGTTTAGCTCCGCACCTCTTGCTCCTGGGAGAATTTCTTTTTCATCTGGATGTCCTTGCTGTTTTTCTTTTCGAACCTCGGAAATCATTTCTGCGGTTTTGAGAGCCGTTCCGCTTGGCGCGTCAAGCTTCTGATCATGGTGAAGCTCAATAATCTCAACATCATCGAAGTAATTGGCAGCCATTTTTGAGAATTTCATCATGAGTACCGCACCCAATGCAAAATTTGGAGCGATGATAGCCCCGATCCCTTTTTCTTCTGTCAGAGATGTAAGTTCTTTCAAATCAGCTTCAGAAAAACCGGTCGTACCCACTACAGGGCGGACACCGTGTTCTAATGCAACTTTTGTATGTACTTTCCCGATTTCGGGTGTAGTTAAATCAATCAATACATCTGGTTTTGTTTCTGTAAAGCAGGCATGGATATCTGTGTAAATAAGAGCATCAGACTCAACAGACATCACATCAGATAATTTGTGCTGATCGTATGTATGGTCAACTGCTCCGACTAGGTCAAAATGAGGTGTTTTTTCCGCCAATTTAACAGCTTCTTGCCCCATTCTTCCCCGCGGTCCTGCAATGACTACTTTAATTGTTTCGTTTGACATCTTGATCTCCTCTACTTTCCTTCTTCTTTTCTAGTCCAGCGGTCTTTATCTCTTGTATTAAATTTATGCATGACTCGGTCATGGGCTTCCTCTAATGAAATATCAAGTGAGTTGGCTAAACAAACCAATACAAACAGCACATCGCCCATTTCCTCTTCCATGCTTTTATCATCTTCAGTCGCTTTTTTTGGTTTTTCTCCAAAACGATGATTGACTTCTCTTGCAAGCTCGCCCAGTTCTTCGGTTAATCTTGCCATCATGGCAAGCGGGCTGAAATACCCTTCCTTAAATTGGCCGATGTAGCGGTCCACCTCAGCCTGTATATCTTTCATTGTTTTATCACTCACTGTACGAAACCTCCTATCATCCTCTTACATGTTAGCTAATTCGGATACGTTTGACAAATGTTTAAGCACGTTTGCTGTTTTCTTTTGCATCCACTATAATATAAACGCTATCTAATGGAAGGAAAAGGGGTTTTGTGTGATGCTTGGAGAAATTAGATTAAAAAACATATTTTTTATTTTAATCGGTGCAGCAATTTTTTCATTTGGCCTGGTTCATTTCAATATGCAAAACAATCTGGCAGAGGGTGGATTCACGGGAATTACGCTATTGCTTTATGCCCTTTTCCATATTAGTCCTTCTATTTCAAACCTGGTTTTGAATATCCCGATCTTTTTTATCGGCTGGCGTTTGCTGGGCAAGACAATGTTTGTATACACCCTAGTCGGTACTGTAGCACTGTCTTTATTCCTCAGCATTTTTCAGCGATATGAAATACATATGCCCCTTCAGCATGATCTTGCGCTTGCCGCTTTATTTGCCGGCGTATTCATTGGAGCCGGCTTAGGCATTATTTTTAAGTTCGGCGGTACGACGGGCGGGGTTGATATCATTGCCCGTTTGGTCAATAAGTATTTTGGGATACCAATGGGCCGAACGATGTTTGCTTTCGATGCTTGCGTGATCATTTTATCATTGCTTACCTATCTCTCTTACAAAGAAGCCATGTACACATTGGTTGCCGTTTTTGTGGCGGCAAGACTGATTGATTTTATTCAGGAAGGCGGATACGCAGCTAAAGGTGCAACAATCATCTCTGCGAAAAACGACCAGATTCAGAAGAAAATTCTTGAGGAAATGGAACGGGGCGTTACCATTTTGAAAGGACAGGGATCCTACACGAAAGAGGATCTAGACGTGCTGTATTGTGTAGTGCCCAAAAACGAACTGGTCATGCTGAAAAGTGTGATTAACTCCATTGACCCTCATGCCTTTGTCGCGGTCAGCGATGTCCACGATGTGCTTGGAGAAGGATTTACACTCGATGAAAATAAAAATCCGCTCCCGCGCTAATGTTTTTTTTGATAACAAAAGGCGGCTGCCGCCGCCCCTCTTACTCATTTTGGATAATCCCGCTTTTTTAGTTTCTTTTTCTCCGCTCTGTATTTTCTGTAACCGACATAAGTAAGTGCAGTAATGATGATACCGCCTGTAGTGATCATCACCCATAACAAAGACGGATCTGCATCATCCTCTTCCACCCTGTCAAATACACTCTTCAGATCGTTCTGGAGTAGGGAAAGCCGTTCAAGCTTCGTACTCTCGGTCATTTGCTGAAACCCCTCTTGCTCAATCACTTCAATATGTTTTCCGACTGTATCAAGCTGATCTTCTGATATATCGATTGTAAGACTTGGATAAATCAAATCATACAAGCTGATAAATTCGTTCCACTTTTCATGAAAGCTCGTACTTTCATTTTTTTGGACATCATGCTTAAGTGCGGCAAAGACCTCCATAATCGGCTTCTCCAGTGACCCCCAAAGGGGATCAGACTGATTGTCAACAGCATCCATCAGCATTCTGAACTGCGCGGCTGCTCTGAGCTTTTGTGTGTCTGATGCATCAGCCTGTTTTAAACTCCGTACCATATCGTTATAGCCCAAAGTAATTTGGCGAATTTGGGCTCCAGTTAACATGCTGTCTTGCTTCTGTTTTTCAGCGGATTTTAATGTTTTTTCAAAATAAGATAAGACTTGCAGCGCCTCTTCATATTTCGACTGGCGGGTCATTTGAAAAACCGTATCGGATAAATCATTCAATTCCTTGAGGCTTCCCCGCTCTTCAGCCTTGGCATTCCCATTATAAAAAATAAGAGCAATCAACAAACAGATCGTCAGCTTTCGTTTCATGCAGGTCCCTCCCACTCTCTCTCCTTACAGAATATGAAGGAAAGGACAAGGATAGACCAAGATTGTCTTTACGTCAGTTGAAGCTTTGTTTGCTTTTTCGAAATGACGAGATAGAAGGCAAGTCCGATTGAAAAGATGCTCAGCCAAAACGTTCCGTATCCTATGTCAGTCATATATTCAGAAAGCATGGAGTATTGCGGCATCATTCCAAACAGATAATCAATGACATCATTATGAAGCGTCCAGGCCGCAGCGATAACAAGATGCCATAGCGAAAATCGAAAATACGGGCTGTACAGCACCCCCTGGACAGCCATTGCAAAATGCGAGGCAATCAGCATATAGCCTTCCCATGGCAAATCACCCGTTACAGCCAATACGAGAAGATTCATGGCGACCGCCCACAAGCCATATTTCACGAGCGTCACTAACGCAAGCGCTTCAAAAAGCGGAGCATTCCGCTTCATGAGAAAGGCCAGCAGCACAAACAAAAAGAAAAACGTTGCTGTCGGGCTGTCTGGGACAAAGATGAGGAAACGGGCCGGCGTCTCCAAAAGCTGAGGCAAGTACCAATAGTATCCGTAAACCGTTCCCAGAAAATTGATCGCTAAGACAAGAATAAGCATCGTTCGCTGTCCTAATACATATTGAAACCATTTCACATCAAATCAACTCTCAGTCTGTAAAAATAATGTGTCCATATAAAAAAGCTGACGCCTGGTCAGCTTTTGATAATAAAAGTATATCCTTCTGTTTCGCAATTCACAATACGTTATTTTGCCGTTGTTTCGGAAATGAATTTCGCAAGTTCTTCAAGCTGCTTATCATTTCCTTTGAACACGCCTGCCGGCATTTGGCCTTTTCCTTCAACAGCGATCTTTTTGATTTCTTCCGGCTTCAGTCCGGTGTCTACCAATGAAGGCCCGGCCGCTCCGCCTTGAAGATTATCCCCGTGACATGAAATACAGCCCTGCTCCTGAAAAATTTTATATCCTTCGGCACTGGTATCGATATCCGCTTCTTTTGTGATTTTCCCCTGCTCCTCCGCCTTTGCCCAGTCGTGAGTAGCTACGGACTGCCAGGTCAAAAATACAGCCGCGGAAATAGCCAAGAGCATCATCCCGACAGCCACGGGACGCTTCCAAGGCCTTCTTTCCGTTCCCCTGTCGAGAAATGGTGCCAAAAGCAGAGCGCCAAAGGCAATCCCCGGCATAATCATAGCGCCGACCACCGTAAAGCTCCCAGCGGCGTATTCATATTTCAAAAGCTGATATAAGAAAAGAAAATACCAGTCCGGCAGCGGAATATAACCTGTATCCGTCGGGTCCGCCATCCGCTCCAAAGGCGGCTGGTGTACAATCGTCAAAACAAGAAAACCGATCAGAAAGACAGCTCCGACCATCCATTCCTTCAATAGGAAATTTGGCCAGAAGGCTTCTGTTTTACCGGGATACTCTGAGTAATCCTTCGGTATATTCGGCTTTTTCTCAGCCGGTATCCTTGAGTCTCCTACAAATTTCATCCCTTTGCCCCGGTGCATGTCATCCCCTCCCTTTTATTCGCAGATCAAGTTTAAAGCGGTCCTGAAATCCCCTGCTTGCGGATCATAATAAAGTGTGCGGCCATCAATCCAAACAAGGCGGCAGGAAGAAAGAATACATGGATCGCAAAAAACCTAGTCAGCGTTTGGGCGCCTACAATATCCGGATGCCCTGCCAGGAGTGTTTTGACTTGCGTCCCGATCAAAGGAGTGGCTTCAGCGATCTGCAGCCCGACTTTTGTGGCAAACAGAGCCTTCATATCCCAAGGTAGCAAGTAGCCTGTAAACCCAAGCCCAAGCATGACAAAAAAGATTAACACACCGACTATCCAATTCAGTTCCCGCGGCTTTTTATACGCCCCTTGGAAAAAGACCCTCAGCGTATGTAAAAACATCATCACAATGACCAAGCTGGCGCCCCAATGGTGCATTCCCCTGACAATCTGGCCGAATGCAACTTCATTTTGCAAATAATATACCGATTCCCAGGCATTTTTAATATCAGGCACATAGTACATCGTTAAAAACATCCCAGACAACACTTGGATAACGGTTACAAAAAACGTCAGTCCCCCAAAACAGTACACAAACGCAGAGAAATGGTGGGCGGGATTCACATGTTCCGGTACTTCGTGATCGGCAATATCCCTCCACATCGGTGTAATATCAAGCCGTTCATCTACCCAGTCATAAATTTTGTTCAGCATGTCACCCTTCCCCCTTAGGCTTTGCTTTTCCAAGATACAGGAAGCCGTCTTTAACTTCTTGCTCGTAATGATCAAGAGGCGCAAGCGGCGGCGTGCCCGGGACATTGGTGCCGTCTTTTTCATAGAGTCCGTAGTGGCAAGGACAGAAAAATTTATTCGGATTTTTAGGATCGCTGTTCCAGTTCACCGTACACCCCAAATGCTTACAAATTGGTGAAAGTGCTACAATCTCATCCCCATTTTTGAAAACCCAAGCTGATCTCGATTCTTCCGACTCATACCAGGCATCGACTTGATTAATTTTGAAATCAAAGCGCTGCGGCTCTTTTGTCAGCTCATCTACGCTGACAACCTGAACCATGTCCTGCTTTCCTGTCGATTTTAATACCGGGTCGAGTGCAAAGCGAACCATAGGCATGAGCATACTAGCCGCCATAAACCCCCCTACGCCTGTAAGCGTATAATTTAAAAATTGACGTCTCGATATATCATGTCTTCCGCCCATCTCTTCTCCCCCCTCAAGGTCAACCCTGCAAACTGACTAAAATAGAAAATATTTCATAACTCTAGACACCCTCATAATATATGAATCTCTCAGCAAGGTCAATATAGCCAAAATATTGTTTATAAGGAAATGTAAGTGTTTTTACGAAGCATTCCATAACTGTAACAAAACGTTCAAAATTTCAGCTGTGCGTTCATCTAATATTTTTCTTTTTATGGAGTCATTTAAGTGCTCTAACGGAACAGAAGGCGCAACAATCATCTTCCCCAATGACTCTTCGCTACTCCAATGATCATCAGCTGTCAGCAGTACAACATGCTGAAAATCTGATTTGACCTCCTCCTGTAAATCTTTCAGCCCTTGAACGGTATTTTCATTTCTATCAACATATGTATAAGCAGGCAATAAATATACCCGTCCTTTTAACTGCCTTTCCAATTCATCAGCTAGAAGCTGCGTAAATTCGCCTCTTTCTGCTGCTATTTTTAATTGGCTCCCCATTTTTATGTTAATTAATGGTATGACAGCGGTATCAATGTAATCTTTAGATTGTAAATAGTCCTTGGCATCAGGCACTTTCCACCTCATCATCGTTCTCCCCTTTTTACGACAACAAGCCTTGCATTACACTGCAAGGCTGGTCATGTTATGTGAGCTGATTCAATTGGCGCGATAATTGTTCAAATGCTTCTTTATCGTGACGATCAAGCGCATCGTCAATGTCTTTTAATAATTTTTCTCTTTGGAATGTAGAAATGGCGTGCTCCAGGATTTGTTCAGCCAGCCCCTGATCTTTTTTGTTTTCAAACAGATCTTTCGGAATGTGAGGGTTGGACTCCAGCACCGCCGCATACTCAGGAGAACTGTAGGCTGAACGGAAATTAAGCTGGATAAACAAATCCTGCTGTTTATTTAATCTAATATCATGAAAAGATTTTTCCGCGTCGGTTGTCATAACATTCTCTTTATAAAACCGAAACGGAACTTCTTCAACACAATGTGTTGACATTATAATGCCTCTCGGGCAAAATTCTGCCTGCTCTACAAAATGAACCTTTTCCATTAAAGAATCGTGGCTCATTAAGTAGTTCAAGATCCATACGCACTCTCTGCGCTTTAGCTGATAATGGTTTAAAAACCAACGGATAAAATCCTTTTTCTCATTGACAGAAACAGGGGTCTGCATGTAATTCCCTCCTCTATCGTTCGTATAATCTATACTTATATGTTCCACATAAGCGGTTAAAATTCCTGCTTATCTCGAAAATTCATCCTCGATCCGCAAGATTATTTCTTCCAGCTCTTCATTGGCTCCGTCTATTTCGAGTACCTTTTTCAATAGCGGCAGCGCTTCTTGTTGGAGGCCTTCTTCTAATAAAAAGGTTGCGTATTCGTATAAGAAATCTCTGTCCTCACGATAGTGAAGAAAAGCTGCTTCAAAGGATTGTTTTGCTTGTTCATACTGCTCTAATTCGGTGTAAGCGCTGGCCAGATACCAATTGTATTTCGGATCTTCTTCCCCGTAGCCCCGCACCTCTTGAATCAGATCAATAATTTGCTCAAAATCCTCTTCCTTATGATACACAGCAAGGAGAGTATGAAGTGCTTCGACAAAACCAGGATCAAGAGCAAGCGCTTCCTGAAGCAGTTTTTTCCCTTCTTCTGACTTCCCGATTTTTAACGCCATCTTCGCGGCATAGAGGAAAAGCTCTTTGTTATATTCATCATATCTGATACCCTCTTTTGCCGTTTTTAATGCCTCTTCATACATCCCTTCAGCCTCATAGCTCTTTGAAAGCGGCATATAAAGTGATGAATAGGATGGATCAAGCTCCTTTAAATCGGACAGCTGTTTAATAGCCGTTTTGATCAGTCCCGCCTGCGAGGCTGTAAATCCATAGCCGAAAATTGTATTAGGGTCAGGATTCTCATCTACAGCTTTTTCATACCACGGAATGGCCTCCTCAAAATCTCCTGATGCACTTAGCGATTCCGCCAGTCTTTGGTGGACATTAACGCCTCCGATCTCACTCTGCTCCCCAGCCGTTCTTTTAAAATATTGAACAGCTTTTGCATAGGCTCCTTGAGTAAAGTATAGCTCGCCTAACGCAAAATCAATGATTGGTTCATTTTCAAGAATAGACTTTGCCTGTAAAAGCTTTTGCTCACTTACTTCGAACAGCCCCTGCATCTGATAAAGATCAGCCATGAGCAGCAGGCTTTCCGGATATGATGGGTCTGATTCCGGGATCGTTTCCAGCACAGCCAATGCTTTTTCTTCTTCGTCAATATCTATTAAAAGTTCAGCATAAAAATTCGTCAGTTCTGTTTCATTCGGATATAAATCATGCAAATCACTGATCAGTGAGATCGCTTTCTCTACATTTCCCCACTCGTAATAAAGCTGTGCTGCGATGGCTTTATCTTCATCATGAAGCTGTTTTTCGGCCTTCGAGAGGGTGTTGAGTCCCTTTTCTGTTTCTCCTGCTTCAACTAATTTTATGGCTTCTTGAATTAATGTATTCAAATCGGACCGGTCCTTTCTTTTCCTAACAACATCAATCATACATAAAAGTCTTATTTGTTCGGGTTAACCCTATCATAATTCAGAGGAAAGCCCTCGGCAAATAAGATGCTTACACTGTACGTCAAGGAATTTCTGAGTCTTATTAGTTTATCAAAAGATCCTGCGATAGCAAATAAAAAAAGGAAGATAGCCCTCTATTACAGTAAAGCAGCCCTTGACCTGCCGACTTGTAAGTAAAGCACCCCTCCCTCTTTTTTAGTTTTTATATTCCTCTATAAGACAGGCTATGTTTTTTTCCTTCGGTTTATGACTGATAAACGCTCACACAACAAATCCTGAAGCATAACTTCAGGATTTGTTTGAAAGCTTATTTAAATGATCAAAAAAGTTTGGATATGACACATGAATGGCGTCTGTCTGTCCGATCTCAACCGGCTCTTCTGTTAAACAGGAAGCTATGCCTAGCATCATCCCGATCCGATGATCTCCATGACTGGATACTTTCGCGCCGCCTTTGAGAGTTTGTTTGCCGTATACCTTCATTCCGTCTTCAGTCGGTTCAATCTCAGCACCGAGCTTTCGAAGCTCTGAAACAACTGTGTCGATACGATTCGTTTCTTTCACTTTAAGCTCTGCGGCATCCTTAATAACTGTTGTTCCCTCCGCCTGAGTCGCAAGAAGGGCAATAATAGGAATCTCATCAATCAAGCGTGGAATAATATCTCCGCCAATTTCAACCGCTTTAAGAGATGACGTTTCAATGATCAAATCTCCATAAGGCTCTTCGCTTTCATCAACAGATGGTATGATTTCAAGCTTTGCCCCCATGTTTTGAAGCACATCGATGACACCGGTCCGAGTCGGATTTAACCCCACGTTTTTCAGTACAATTCTGCTGTTTGGAATCATTGCGCCAGCTGCAAGGAAAAACGCGGCTGAAGAAATATCTCCGGGAACAAAAATATCTGCAGCCGTAAGCTGCTGGCCGCCTTTTATGGAAACGCTTGTCTTGTCCTCTGCCAGTTTCACTCCGAAAGCCGACAGCATCCGTTCAGTATGATCTCTGGATTTATGAGGCTCGGTGACAGTGGTAGTTCCCTCAGCCTGCAACCCGGCAAGCAGAACAGCCGATTTAATTTGCGCGCTGGCCACAGGTGATACATAGTCAATGCCTTTTAATGTACCGCCGCTTACTGACAGCGGTGTAAATTCTCCGCCGGCTCTGCCGTCAATTTTAGCGCCCATTTGTTTCAGAGGCTCTGTTACACGCTTCATTGGGCGTTTCGCAATACTTTCATCCCCAGCTACCGCGCTGTAAAAAGGGCGGCCCGCAAGGATTCCGAGCATCAGACGAATCGTTGTGCCTGAATTACCGACGTCTAACAGACTTTCTGGTTCTCGCAGGGAATCCATCCCTTTCCCGTGAATGACTACATCACTGCCGTTTCGCTCAATTTGAACGCCCATCTTACTAAAGCAATCGATGGTGCTCAGACAGTCTGCTCCCGGCAGAAAATTTTTAACAGTTGTTGTGCCTTTCGCAAGCGCGCCAAACATAACAGAGCGGTGAGAAATAGATTTATCACCGGGAATATGTATTTCGCCGTTTAACGCCTGCACCTTTTCTCTTTTCATTGTTTCCACCTCAATCAGCATAAAAAGTTTCGTATTCTGCGCGGGCTTCTATGCACTGTTCGGCCCGTTTGCGGTCATCATCGGATTGAAAACTGATCCTTAAAATCCCGTTAATATCTTCTCTCGTTTCAATAATGCGGATATTCGTTATACTGATTCGTTCCGCAGCAAGTATAGCCGTTATCTCGGAAATCACACCAGGATGATCCGGCACGTCTACGTATAAATCATAAAATGCCGGTATTGCGCCCTTCTGGCGGAGAGGCAGTCCATCACGGTAGTCTTTTGCCGTTTTAAAATAATTGAATAGTTTTTCCGCATCTCCATGCTCTACATATGTCCGGATCGTTTCAATCTCACGAGTCCACTCATCAAAACGATCTAAAATCTTATCTTTATTATGTAACAGAATATCACGCCACATTGCAGGACTGCTTGATGCAATACGGGTAATATCCCGAAAACCGCCGGCTGCAAACCGCTTCACAAGCGGATAAAGCTCTTCCGAGTGATGGGTCTGATGCACAAGACTGGCTGCAACAATATGCGGAAAATGGCTGATCACGCTCGTTACGCCATCATGCTCTTCAGGCGACATTTCTACAAATTGGGCATTCGTCCCTTGCAGCAAATATTTTAACTGATCAACGGCTTGTCTGTCCGTTTTATGGCCTGGGGTTAAAATATAAAACGCATTTTCAAACAAAAATTCCTTTGCGGCAGCAACTCCTGATTTATGCGAGCCTGCCATTGGATGCCCTCCGACAAATTGGTAGCCGGCAGGCAGCACTTGATCGGCGTAATGAACCACTTTTTGCTTTGTGCTTCCTACGTCAGTAATCAAAAGCGAATGCTTAATTCCTGAATGAGCCAGTTCATCAAGCATAAGCAGCGTTTGCGCAACAGGTGTGGCGATAATAACGGTTGCAGCTTTTTTCGCGCCGTCAATAAACGAATCAGCACTCTCGTCTATCACACCTAATTTTAAGGCAGCCACTACCTGCTCATCTGAGATGTCGACACCAATAATGCATTTTTCCGGATGTTTTTTTTTGATGGCTAACGCAATAGAACCGCCTATCAATCCGAGACCGGCGAGCAATATTGTATCTTTGATTTGATTCATTCGTCATCACCTGGTTCATAGACTAAAGAGGTGATTCTTGACCACCTCTTATAAAATTTCAGCTAAAGTTGCGAGAATTTCCTCGTTTTGCTCTTTCGTGCCGATCGTAATCCGGAGTGAAGTCGGGAACCCTAATGCATTTCCTGATCGGACAATATAACCTTTTTGCAGCAATGCCTGAAACAACTCATCAGACGGGCGGTTAAAGTCTATTAAAACAAAGTTTGTCTGTGAAGGGTAGCACTTTAATCCGTGTGTTTCCGCAAAATCATAATACTGCTGAAGGCCTGCTTGATTTTTCTCGATACAAGAAGCGATAAATTCTTGATCGTCAAGCGCTGCAATCGCTGCAGCCTGGCCAAGACGGCTGGTGTTAAACGGCTCTCTTGCCGGCTCTATTTGGCGGATCAATTTTTCGTCAGCAATACCGTATCCGACTCTAAGCGCCGCTAGACCGTATGCCTTTGAAAACGTACGCAATATCATGAGATTGGAATACGTATTCAAAAGCGGTATGCTTTCCGGGTAATCCTCAGCTGTTACATATTCATAATATGCTTCATCAAGAACAACGAGGACACGAGAAGGAACACGTTCCAGAAATGAAATCAATTCTCCTTCAGCTGTATAAGTGCCAGTCGGGTTGTTCGGGCTGCAAATCCAAACGACTTGAGTCTGTTCGTCAATCGCTTCAAGCATCGCGTCTAAATCATGAGAGCCGTCAGAACGAAGGGCAATTTCACGAACTTCAGCGCCTTCAATCACCGCATTATGCTTATATTGCGGAAAAGTCGGTGCTGCTGCAATCGTGTTTGTTTTGTCGTTTAAAAAAGCCCGGCATATAATTTGGATGATTTCATCTGAACCATTGCCGAAAATAAGTGATGTTTCGCTCACATTGAGGTGCTCACTGAGCCTTGTCCGCAAAGCTGCGCTATATCCATCGGGATAAAGCGCAAGCTGTTGAATTTCATGATGAAGTGCCTCTTTTGCAGCTTCCGAACAGCCGTACGGATTTTCGTTTGATGCAAGCTTCACGACTTTATCCAAGCCATATTCTGCTTTTACTGCTTCAATCGGTTTACCCGGCTGATAAGGCTTCAGTTGTTTTAAATGTTCTTTGATACGCAAATCCAGTCACCTCATTTTAAACTGTACAAACCGCCAAACGTCTTCGCGTAATCTTCAAACTCCTGCACTGCACGATCTCTCGTCTCAGTGCTGATGAGCCGTTCCTTTAATTCTTCTATCTTTTTGACGAGCGCACTTCCCACTACGACACCGTCACAGATTTCATTCATCTTGACCACCTGCTCGCGGCTGGAAATACCAAACCCTACAGCAACCGGCACAGAACTGAGATTCTTCACTGTCCGGATAAATGGATAAGCTGATGAATTGAACTCATTTCGGACACCGGTCACACCTAACGAAGATACACAGTAGACGAAGCCCTCGGCTTGTTCAATAATCGTTTTCAAACGGCTTTCGCTTGTCGGTGCAACTAAAGAAATATACGTTACCTCATGGGTTTTGCATTCCGCTTGAAGGCTGGCGCTCTCTTCTAAAGGCAGGTCCGGAACAAGCAGGCCGTCTATATGATTTTCCCGCAGTAAAGCGAAAAAGTATTCTTTGTTCAATTGTAACACAGGATTATAATACGTAAAGAGGATAATGGGAATATTGACGCCATTTTTTTTCATTTCTCCGCCTAATTCAATCGCTTTTACAATATTCATCCCGTTCTCAAGCGCCCGTTTTGAAGCCCGCTGAATCACCGGACCGTCTGCCAGCGGATCTGAATATGCTACACCGATCTCAAGTGCCGTGGCACCCGCTTTTTGAAGAGACTTAGCCAGTTCGACTGAAACTTCCGGCAACGGATCACCCGCTGTAATAAACGGGATAAACAACTTTCCCGACTGCTGCAGATCTACTTTAAACATGCGCTTTCACCTCATCTTCCAATACGTTCATTAATGTGTTGACATCCTTATCTCCTCTTCCTGATAAGCAGACGAGGATAGTTTGATCCCGCCCCATCTCTTTTGCGATTTTAAATGCCTTCGCTAATGCATGAGCAGATTCGATCGCTGGTAAAATCCCTTCTTTTTCTGACAATAGTTTTAACGCATCTACTGCTTCTTCATCAGTTATGCTATCGTATGTGACACGGCCGCTTTTATGCAAATAAGCGTGCTCCGGACCAATTCCCGGATAGTCAAGTCCTGCTGAAATTGAATAAGGCTCAATAATTTGACCGTACTCCTCTTGAATGAGGTAAGTGAGCGAACCGTGAATCACACCGACAGTTCCTTTCGTAATGGTAGCGGCATGAAGCGGAGTGTCAATTCCTTTTCCTGCCGCTTCAGCACCGATCAGTTCAACATCTTCGTCTAAAAATGCCTGAAACATGCCTATCGCATTACTTCCGCCGCCTACGCAGGCAACGACTTTATCAGGCAGTGTTCCCTCAATGTCTTTCAGCTGATCCTTCGCTTCCTCTCCGATCATTTTTTGAAATTCCCGGACAATTTGCGGGTAAGGGTGCGGTCCGACAACCGATCCGATCATGTAAAAATGATCCTCACAATGCTGAACCCAATAGCGGATAGCCTCATTTGTCGCATCCTTCAGTGTCCCGTTTCCGCTTGTGACCGGCACAACCTCTGCTCCAAGAAGCTTCATTCGGAATACGTTCAGAGACTGGCGGGCGACATCCTCTTCGCCCATAAATACAATGCAGGAAAAACCAAACTTTGCAGCAACTGTGGCGGCGGCTACTCCATGCTGTCCGGCACCTGTTTCTGCAATGATTTTCGTTTTGCCCATTTTTTTTGCAAGCAATGCCTGGCCTAAAGCATTGTTGATTTTATGGGAACCTGTATGGTTTAAATCTTCTCTTTTCAAATAAATTTTAGCGCCGCCTAAATGCTCTGTGACTCGATCGGCATATGTTAATGCGGTCGGCCTGCCGGAATATTCAGCTAACAGCTTATGATATTCTCCCCTAAAAACAGGATCATCCTTTATTTCCTTAAATGCTGTTTCAATTTCTTCTAACGGCTGCATAAGAGTTTCCGGAACAAATTTCCCGCCAAAATCGCCGTATCTGCCTATTTCATTCGGATATGGATACATATCGGTTCATCCTTTCTTCTAAGAGCCTAATCAGTTTGTCATCTTTTTGTCCGTTCTTTTCTATTCCGCTGGCAAGATCGACTCCGCCCGGTTTCCATTTCAATAAGTCTGCGATTGTGTCGGGATTCACACCGCCTGCGATGAAACACCGTTTCCCCGTTTGTTCAGCTTTCTGCTGATATTCAGGCACACACTCCCAAGCAAAAGCCACTCCAGTCCCGCCTCTTGCCCCTTTTACAGATGAGTCAATCACAAAACCGTCTACAGAATCGTTAAAGCGGTCCAAATTCTGAATTGCTGTGCTGTTATGATGGAGCGCCTTCCATATTTCACAATTTGTCAGCAGACGGAGGACTTCAGCATCCTTTGGTGTCTCATCACCATGAAGCTGGATGACGTCAAGCTGCAAATCGCCTGCTATACGGGCAATCGTTCCCAGCGACTCATTCACAAAAACGCCTGCAATCTGTTTCTCGGTACGAACTTGGCTCAGCCACTTTCTCACATCTGCCGGAGATACTTTTCGTTTACTGTCAGCAAAAATAAAACCCAGATAATCTGCCTGTGAATCCGCTGCAAGCCGCAGGTCCTGCAGTGACCGTATACCGCAATACTTTAATGCCGGTTTTTTCACAACCTCACTCCCCATACAAAGCATGGATTGCTTTTTGCTGTGAATGCTGTCTCATCAATGACTCTCCGATTAGAACAGCTTGTGCTCCATGTTCTTTGACAAATGTTAAATGTTCTAAAGAACCAATGCCGCTTTCACTGACAAGCAAGCATTCTTTCGGAACTAGGGATGCAATCTGTTTCGTCTGTTCAAGCGAAGTTTCAAACGTTTTTAAGTTTCGATTATTAATACCGAGAATATCAGGGGTGAATACCTTCACTATTTGTTCAAGCGTCGTTTGATCATGAACCTCCACTAACACGTCCATTTCCTTTTCCCCTGCTTCGAGATACAACTCGTGAAGCTGTACAGGATCAAGCACCTCTCCGATTAACAATATGGCATCTGCTCCAATTCTCTTTGATTCCTCCACTTGAATAGAATCGATAATAAAATCTTTTCTCAGCACCGGAATCGAAACAGCACGCTTTACGTCTGATAAATAACTGTTTTTCCCTTGGAAAAACGGAAAGTCAGTTAAAACAGAAAGCGCGTCTGCCTGCGCAGCTTCATAGTCTTTTGCAATCCGCTCCGGAACAAAATCTTCTTTAATGAGTCCTTTTGACGGCGACGCTTTTTTGACTTCGGCAATCAATCCGATAAAACGGTTCGGGTTAGCCAGCGCCTCTTTAAAAGACCGTTTTTCAAAAGGCTGCTCTTCTGGCAGGATGAGAGTTTTGACTTCTTCTTTTTTTTGATTGATTATGTTTTCAAGCATAGATCTCTCCCTCTTTCTGTTTCAGTCTATCAAGCTGCGCTGCGGCACCTCCGCTTGCAATCGTTTCTAACGCAAGCTCCGTTCCTTCTTTCAGTGTTTCGGCAATACCCGCCGTGTATATCGCAGCGCCGGCATTAAAGGCTGTAATATATAAAGCTGATCGGCTGCTTTTATTTTCAAAAATATTCTGAATCAGATGAGCGCTTTCTGTCGGTGACTGCACCTGTATATCTTCAAGTCTGCCATTTTTGAAGCCGAAGTCTTCGGGTGAAACAGTATATTCCCGGCGCTCTCCATCCTTTATTTCAATCACATCGGTCGGTGATGTAACCGAAAGCTCATCTAAACCGTCACGGCTTGCTGCGAATAGTACATGCTGCGGCTGGAACATTTCGAGTGCGCTTGCCATCAATCCCGCTTTTTCAGCAGAATAGACACCGATCACCTGACGCTTCGCCTGCAAAGGATTGCTGAGCGGTCCGAGCAAATTAAAAATCGTTCTGAATCCGAGCTCTTTTCTTGTGCCCGCCACATGTTTCATGGACGAATGATAAAGCGGCGCAAAGAGAAATCCCATGTTATTTGTTTCAATGCTGATTCTGACTTCTTCAGGTGTGGTTTGGATTGGTATCCCAAGCTCTTCTAGAACATCGGCGCTTCCGCTTTTAGAGGATACGGAGCGATTGCCGTGCTTAGCAATTTTAGCTCCTGCTGCTGAAGCAACGATTGCCGATGCCGTTGAAATATTAAAGGTAGAGATGCCGTCACCGCCTGTACCGCATGTGTCAACCACATCATGAAGTCCGTCTACCGTAAGGGCATGTGTCCGCATGGCCTTCACAAAGCCCGCCAGCTCTTCTGCAGTTTCACCCCGATGAGCCAGGATTGACAATATACCGCCCATTTCAGAAGGAGTCATTTCTGCTGTCATCATCATATTCATAAGCGCTTCCGCTTCAACAGCAGTAAGTGTCTTACCATCAACGCACGTTTGCAGAAATTGGTTCATCGGCTTCATCCCCCTTGCTACGAAACATGTCTTCAGCAATATGAATGGTTTTCAGCAGTGCGCCCGCTTTGTTACAGCTTTCTTCATATTCGGCTTCCGGCACAGAATCAGCAACAATACCTGCTCCAGCCTGTATGGATGCGACACCGTTTTTTACGCTCATGGTGCGGATCGTAATACAGGAGTCGATATTCCCGTCAAATCCGATGTAGGCGATGCAGCCGCCGTATGTCTCTCTCGGTGTCGGCTCCAGTTCATTTAAAAGCTGCATGGCGCGGATTTTTGGGGCCCCGGTTAAAGTTCCCGCAGGAAAAGCCGACATTAGCGCATCGACAGGGTGAACTCCCTCTTTCAACCTCCCTGTGACGACTGAAATGATGTGCATAACATGTGAAAATGAGACGATCTTTGTGAACTCCGGCACAGCAACCGATCCATACTCTGCCACTCTGCCGATATCGTTTCGAGCTAGATCAACGAGCATATAATGCTCCGCTTTTTCTTTTTCATCTTTCATCAGCTCAATTTTGAGTTTTTCATCTTCCTCTTTGTCTGCGCCTCTTTTTCTTGTTCCGGCAATCGGATGGATTTCCAAATGCCCGTCTTGAACGTGGATTAACCGTTCCGGAGAGCTGCCGACAATCTCTCTGTCCGGGAGTTTTATATAATACATATACGGCGAAGGATTGACGATTCGCAGCACTCTGTACAATTCGAAGGAATCTGCTGTTATCGGAATCTCAAATTTTTGTGACAGGACACCTTGAAAGATGTCGCCTGCTTTTATATATTCTTTGATCTTTTCTACATCTGCCATAAACGCTGATTTTTCGTAATTTGAAGATACTGAATCGAAACCTGGTGTCTTATATGACTCAGATGAAAGAAACAGTTCTTTTATGTTTTTTTGATCCATCATCTTATCAATGAGGCCTTGGAGCTCTCGGTGATTTTTATTGAACACAGCAATTTTTTCAGCTTCAGTTTCTTGTCCATTCAATCTAGCATACTGAATAAAGTGGACGTTTTTTGTTTCATGATCATAAGCAATTAATGTGCTGCAAACAAACAGCATACACTTTTCAAATTCCGTTTCCTTCCTGTGGCGAGGAACAGAAGGTTCAATCATCGGAATCATATCATAGCTTAAATACCCGACAGCTCCGCCTACAAAGGGAATGGCAAGCTCTGGCGTTTTGATTTTGTATGCTGCATTCATCCAATCCAGAACCTCTTTTAATTCTTTTCCAGTGTAAAGGGATCGGTCATTCTCATCTTGAGCAGTAAAATCATTTTGCTGTTCTTTGATCGTGAGAAATGGCTGAAGGCCGATGAACGAATATCTGGACCAATTTGATGTGTCATCCTTGCTTTCAAGAAGGTAAGTGATCTTCCTGTCCAGCTGCTCGATCATTTGGATAGGTGTCAGTGTGTCAACTGTGAATGTCTCCACAATCGGTATGGTGCGGTAGGACATACTGTCCTCTAAAAATGCAGAAATGTTTGATTGGAAATTCATTGCTCTCACTCCTTTTGGCAAGGAGAATGAGAAGAAGGCATGAGAGGGAAAATCAAGATATAACAAAATAAACCCAAAAGAAAGGCTTCTTTTGGGTAGAATAAACATACATGTCTCAGCTCAACTACACTCATTCTCTGCTACCCTATTCTCTAACTCAACTCATTCACTAAGCTTTATACACACTCTTGTGTATTTCTAAGCTGTTCTAATCGTATTACAATTCATTATTTTTTGTCAATGATAAATCGGGTCTTAATACAACCGCTTTTTCTAAATAGACATGTCTGATTTGATTCTGAGGAACTTCAGTCTGAACAGTCATCATGACCCTTATACATTTTTTCAGCCCGCCTGTAACATCCATTTCCTGCATACATGTCACCGGCACATACTGCCAGCCAGAAAGCTCACGGACAGCTTTTGCCGGGAAAACAGAGTGCAGGTCAGGCGTCGCCGATAGAAGCATTTGAACAACATCTTCCGGCTTTGTTTTGTTTTCTTCTATCATTTTTTCTAACAGCTGTTTGGTTTTTTGTAAAATCTCTTCTTCAGTATCCTTTTCTACTGTAGTTGCTCCGCGAATTCCACGAATCATCATGATGTCTCCTCCATTCGCCATTTGTTCAGCCAGCTCTCAAGTTCATCTCTTGAAAACGTATGGTCGGCGACTTTTCCTAATTCTTTGAGAACGATGAATTGAATCATACCGCCGCGGGTTTTTTTATCATTCATCATACGGTCTAAAAGCACGGAAGTTGCCGTTTCTTTTTTAATGCGGCTTGGATAGCCTAGGTTCTTAAGCCAGCTGACTAATCGATTTCTGTCCATTTCACAGCCGGCTTCCTGTTCACTTATATATAAAGCAAACTGCATACCGAGTGCTACCGCATCACCGTGGGTGATCTGTCCGTAGCCATACTCCGCCTCAACTGCGTGGCCGAGTGTATGCCCAAAGTTAAGATAGGCTCTGATTCCTTCTTCCTTTTCATCCTGATGAACGACAGACGCTTTAATCGAAATACCTTTAAAAATCATGTCATTCAGCTGCTCACTGGTGATATCGTTCAATGAGTGAATGTCCAGCAGATCTTTCAGGAATTCTCTGTCATAAATAAAAGCATGCTTAATCACTTCTGCCATCCCGGACCGAAGCTCTTTTTCCGGTAGGGAACGGAGAAAGTCCGTATCGTAAAGCACTGCTTTGGGCTGATAAAATGCGCCGATCAGATTTTTTCCAAGCGGATGATTCACCGCTACTTTTCCTCCGACCGCGCTGTCATGCGCCAAAAGCGTTGTAGGCATTTGAATGAAATCAATGCCGCGCATAAAAGTGGCAGCCACAAATCCAGCAAGATCTCCTACAACACCGCCTCCAAAAGCGATGATGCATGAGGAGCGATCCATATGAAATCGAATCGCTTCACTCTGCAGCTTCGTGTACATATCCATTGATTTCGCCTGCTCTCCGCTCGGCACCGTCACTTTTTTCACAGGCCATTTTTCTTCCAGCACGTGAAGCATTTCACCACCGTACAGGCGATCCACTTCTTCATCGGTAACAAGCATAATGCGTGTTAATGGCCTGTTTAGCGAGGTTAATAGTTCGCAAGCCTTTTTTCTGATTCCTTGTCCGATAAATACAGGATACGAAGAGGAAGCGGTTTGAACATGCAGTGTTCTCATTAAAATTCCCTCGACAGTTTTCTCATATTCTCCACGTTTTCTCTAATGCGGTCAATTTGGTCTAAGCCGAATTGTTCAACAACAGCGTTAGCAATTTCCCATGCAACAGCAGCTTCCGCCACTACACTTGCTGCTGGCACTGCGCAGCTGTCTGAACGTTCAATGCTGGCAGAAAATGGTTCTTTCGTTTCAATATCCACACTTTTCAGCGGTTTATATAATGTCGGAATCGGCTTCATGACTCCGCGGACAACGATTGGCATTCCTGTCGTCATGCCGCCTTCCAATCCGCCAAGTCTGTTCGTAGCACGCGTATATCCTTTTTCTTCGTCCCAAATGATCTCGTCATGAACCTCGCTTCCGTTTCTTCCGGCCGCTTCAAAACCGATGCCGAATTCCACACCTTTAAATGCATTAATAGACAGTACTGCCGCAGCAAGCTTGCTGTCCAGTTTACGGTCATAATGAACGTAGCTGCCCACGCCCACCGGCATTCCTTCAACAATCACTTCCACAATTCCGCCGATGGAATCTCCGTTTGCCTTCGCTTCGTCAATGGCATCCATCATTTTTTTGCCTGCTTCTTCATCGTAGCATCTGACCGGAGACTCTTCAGTCACACGCTTCAAGTCATCAATTGAAGTATAATCCGTTTTTTCAGCCTTAACTGCCCCAATCTGTAATACGTGGCCCGCTACCTTAATACCAAGCTCAGAAAGGATCTTTTTAGCGACAGCGCCTGCCGCCACTCTTACGGTCGTTTCACGAGCTGAAGAGCGCTCAAGCACATTTCTCATATCGCGGTGGTTATATTTAATCGCACCGTTTAAATCTGCGTGTCCCGGTCTCGGTCTGGAAATTTGGCGTTTCATTTCCTTTTCTTCTTCTTCAGTAATCGGAGCCGCACCCATAATTTTAGTCCAGTGTTTCCAATCGTTATTTTCTACGACAAGAGCGATTGGTGAACCGAGAGTGCGGGCATGGCGCACCCCGCTCATAATTTTCGCCTGATCCTTTTCGATCTGCATGCGGCGCCCGCGGCCATGGCCTTTCTGGCGTCTGCCAAGCTCAAAGTTGATATCTTCCTCAGTTATGTAAAGCCCCGCAGGCACACCTTCAATAATGGTTGTCAATTGGGGGCCGTGTGATTCACCGGCTGTTAAATATCTCATGACTTCTTCTCCCTTCATCGCATTAACGCTTTTAAGTAAAACTACTATAACATATTTTTCAGCAAAAAGTCAGTCTATCTTTTTTGATAAAAGAATGTATCCGCAGGAGAAAGGCCGAATTTCTCCGGATTGAAGATCTGCTCTGTGCTGCCGACAAAGAGAACCCCATTCTTTTTTAAGCTATGAGCCATTTTTAAGTACAGCTCTTCCTTTGCGTTTTCTGTAAAATAAATAAAAACATTGCGGCACACAATCAAATCAAAGTCTTGCTCGTAGCGATCCGCAAGCAGATTATGTTTTTGAAACCTAATGTTCTTCTTTATGCCATGTTTCACTTCATAGCTCTTATCAGCGTTTTGAGTAAAATAACGATCCTTCACAGAAGACGGCACTTCTTGCAAAGACCGCTCCTGATACACGCCTTTTTTCGCTTTTTCCAGTGCCTTATCATCTATATCAGTCGCCAAAATCTGATAGCCTGGGAGCCCTTTCTGCTGATCTAAAATCATTGCGAGCGTATAAGGCTCCTCCCCTGTAGAGCATGCCGCGCTCCATATTTTTAAAGGCTTAGAATGTTTGATTAAAGGCAAAATAGCTGTTTCAAGAACTTCCCATCTTTTATAATTTCGATAAAATTCTGAAACATTAATCGTCATTCTGTCCAAAGTTTCATTTAAAAGCGCCTGATCCTTTTCTAGTGCCGCTGCAAAATCCTTAAAGCTTTGAAAACCTTTTTTCTCATAAAGAGATGTCAGCCTTCTCTTCATTTGCGCTTCTTTGTATAAAGTTAAATCAACTCCGGTTAATTGCTTCCATTTGGTTGTAAATACGCTGTATGTATCCATCTCTTCTCTCCCAGTCTCGCTGTCTTTTGTCCTAGTATAGCTTGTTTTATCAGGAAATTGTATTGTTTCAAATAAAAAAATCAGCTTTTCAGCTGATTTCAGATGATTGGTAAAGACAGTGGTGGATCCCCTGCCGTTTAGCCATATATTCAAGTCAATGTAAACCTTTACAAAAAAGCCGGAACCGGCGGAGTGCAGATGCCGGCTCTTCTCTCGGCTTTTTCAGCAATGATTAATAGATCCAGCCTGTCATGAGTTGTTGATATGATACTAACTCTTCATCCTTAAAGAAAATATTAATCTCACGCTCAGCGCTTTCCAGAGAATCAGAGCCGTGGATAATATTTTTTCCGACAAACATGCCGAAATCCCCGCGAATGGTGCCTGGCAATGCTTCTTTAGGGTTTGTTTTTCCAATCAGCTGCCTGGTCACTTCAACGACATTTTCGCCTTCCCACACCATCGCAAAAACTGGTCCGGAAGTAATAAACTCAACAAGTTCTCCAAAGAAAGGCTTTCCTTGATGTTCGGCATAGTGTTTCTCAGCCATTTGTTCAGTTACTCTCATCAGCTTTGCGCCAGCTAATTGTAAGCCCTTACGTTCGAATCTAGATAAAATTTCCCCGATCAGCTGCCGTTGGACACCGTCCGGTTTCACCATGATAAAAGTCTTTTCCATCACATTCTCCACCCCATCATATGTATGTATAGGCTTTCACATTGCACACCGAAATCGTAACATCTTTCAGATAATTAATCAATCCGGGGCGGAGAAATTTCTTAATATCTACAAAAAATTAAAATTTTCTTTTGCCGATATATTTTGCGATGGCTGCAAGAGAAGAACGCGCACGCCCTCTCGGAAGCGTGTTAAGTTTTTGGAAAGCTTTTTGCAGATACATCTCGCTCACTGCCATCGATGCTTCAATTGCATCTGTCTTTTTGATTTCTTCAATAATGGGCGCAAGCTGTTCTTGTGTCGTCTCGCTGTTAATTAATTTAAGCTGATTCTTTAAAGCTGGGTTTTTTAATGCATATAGGACAGGCAATGTAACATTTCCTTGAAGCAAATCGCCTCCAACCGGTTTACCCAGTTCTTCTTCAGTTGAAGTAAAATCAAGAATATCATCAATGATTTGATAAGACATGCCGACATAATATCCAAACCAGTAGAGCGCCTTATGAATCTTTTCTTCAGCTCCGGACGCAATAGCCCCCAGCTGGCAGCTGACAGCGATAAGAAGCGCCGTTTTTCTCTTTATGCGCCGCAGGTACGTTCTGAGATTCTGTTCCATGTTGTATTTGTCTTTGATTTGTTCAATCTCTCCAAGACACACTTCAACAATGGTCTGTGACAAGATCCGATGAGCTTTCGGTTCATTAATTCTCGTCATCATTTCAAGAGATCCGGCAAGCATATAATCGCCTGTATACATCGCAATTCGGTTATCCCATTTGGCTTTGATCGTCGGCTTTCCCCGGCGAAGCTCCGCATCGTCAATGACATCATCATGAACCAACGATGCCATATGAATCATTTCCAGAGTGACAGCGACATATTTAATCTTATTGATATCGTAATCGCCAAACATGCCGGAAAGCAGAACGAAGACAGGCCGAATCCGTTTGCCTCCTGCCTGCAAAAGATGAAGACCCGCCTCGCTCAAAAGCGGATAATCGGAGCGTACGGTTTGTTCAAGCTCCCTTTCAATTACATCAATATCGTCATTTAAAAAAGAGTAGGCCATTTTAAATTTCATATCATTCACCCAAACATCTGTGTTTTCATTTCCATCCGATATGCGTGGCAGCAACTCCGCCAGTAAACGAATGATATTTGACATTTTTCAGACCCGCCTCTTCAAACAGGCCTGCCAGTTCCTTCATACCAGGGAATTCTCTGGCTGACTCTTGGAGCCACGAGTATTCTTTATAGCTTTTCGCAAACAGCTTCCCGAAAAACGGCATAATATACTTAAAGTACATAAAATAAGCCTGTCTAAATCCAAACATTTCAGGCTGTGAGGTTTCCAGGCATACTACTTGTCCGCCAGGCTTCACCACACGTCTCATTTCTTTCAGTACGGTCAAATAATCCGGCACATTACGCAGTCCGAAGCCAATTGTTACAAAATCAAATGTATTATCATCAAAAGGGAGCTCCATTGCATTTCCGTGCAGCAGTTCGATTTGACTGAAACCGCCGTCTTTTACTTTCTGTTTGCCGACGCTCAGCATGTTTTCGCTGAAATCCAAACCCTTTATCTCACCGGTTTTACCGGCTGCTTTTGCAAGAGCAATCGTCCAGTCAGCTGTTCCGCAGCAAACATCAAGAGCTTTGTCGCCTTCTTTTACACCCATGATGCGCATCGTTTTATCACGCCATTTTTTGTGCTGCTGAAAACTGATGACAGAGTTCATTTGGTCGTAGTTTTTATATATTTTTTCAAATACTCCGTGTACGCGCTGTTCTTTTGAGTCCTGCATAATGGTTACCCTTCTTCCACTTTCTGATGATAAGTTTCGTCTTGGCTGATTGTCTTCAGGCGGTTTAATAAAATTTGCTGAATAGGTGAGCTTAGAGGCAGAAGTGACTCAATGCTGTTCTTTGCTTTCTTAAAACACTCTTCCAGCATCTCTTCTTTTGTTTTCCCCAGCTGTATAACACTGCCGATCACATCTAAAAATGTATCATTTCCGGTCATAAGCCGCTTATATACAAAAAAATCACTCGATAGCTTATTCCAGCGCGGGAGATTGAAATGTTCAGACACCCGATGGAATAGAGCTGATTCAACGATGCCGACACTTTCGAAAAAATGGTGTTCGTCCTTTACAGATCGGTCATACAGACGAATTTTATGTTCATTGATTTCTTTAATTGCTGTAGCGAGCGTTCTAATCATGTAGATATCCTTCATTTCAGATAGTAATGAATAGTACAGTCCGCTGAAATAATCGCCTGCTAGAACAGTCAATTGGCGGTTCTTGTTTTCGTCTCGTTTTATGACTCTGGCTGTCGTTACTTCATCATGGGTATCAAGGGCGCTTTGTACAAGCATCGCTGTTACAATATAATTTTCTCTGTCATTGTTTTTTATGTCGGCTTCCTCAAATAATGCATGAAAAAGAAGAAGCTTATCCTCATCGATCTTAGGCGCAGAAATATGCTTCGCTAAATAAGGATGAGACAGCTTTTGTTTTATTTTCGTGTTCAGATTGGCTAAAGTTCCGTAGATGTCTTGCAAAAATATCACCCTTGTCCCCAAATTCACATTTATTTCTAAATCATATGTATGAGTTTTATTTTGTCATAAGATTACGCAGGTATCATTATAGCATAAAAAAAACAAATTGGCTGTATCCTCCCGCTGTTTGCGAGCATTTGCTTTAAAACAGCGGGGACAGCCAGCTTATTTTTTTTCGCTTTTCATTTCTCCGTATGCGGTTTGAATGAGCGCCTCTCCTCTGACTTTAATGGCAGAAGTATGCTCTGTAAACTGAGCAATGATCACTTCTCCCTTGTCGAGTTTTTCGGAATGGTGAAACTTTGTGTCCGTTCCCCTTGTCAGGCCGATCACATTCACTCCATCCTCAATTGCTTTAATGACGACAAAATCGCTTGAATGCTTTTCGTTCATTTATAGCACCCTCTATCTTTATTAGTCCTGACGTTTAATATGTTCCAATACTTCTGAACGTGCAGCAGCATCATCTTTGAAAATGCCTCTGACAGCTGAAGTGACTGTTTTGGCGCCCGGCTTTCTTACGCCCCGCATTGTCATACACATATGCTCTGCTTCAACAACAACCATTACGCCATGCGGATCAAGCGTTTCTACGATGCTTTCTGCAATTGTAGAAGTGATGCGCTCCTGAAGCTGCGGACGCTTTGCAACTGCCTCAACAGCACGCGCCAATTTGCTGAGCCCTGTGACTTTTCCGCCCCGCGGTATATATGCAACATGTGCTTTTCCGTAAAAAGGAACAAGGTGATGCTCACACATAGAATGAAACGCGATATCTTTTACTAGAACAAGCTCCTCATGGTCTTCACCGAAGATAGTCTGGAAATGTTCTTTTGGATCTTCATTCAAGCCGGAGAATACTTCGGCATACATCTTTGCGACTCGTTTCGGAGTATCAAGAAGCCCTTCTCTGTTTGGGTCCTCTCCGATCGCTTCTAAAATTTGACGAACAGCTTGTTCGATTTGTTCTTTATTAACTTCTTTCATGTTCTGTGTCCTCCACCAATGAATACATTTAATTTCGATTCTAGCACACATGCCCCGCTAAAAGCAAAGTGAATGCACACGCTCCTAAAAAAATGAAAAGCCCCTTAAGAAGGGGCTTTTCTGTGAAGAAATAAAGTGTATGTAATCTAGATGCATACACGATCTATATTCACAATTATTTTCCGGCAACTGCGTCTTTAAGCGCTTTACCTGGTTTGAAAGCAGGTACTTTGCTTGCTGGAATTTCGATTTCTTCACCTGTTTGAGGGTTGCGTCCTTTACGTGCAGAACGTTCACGCACCTCGAAGTTACCAAAACCGATCAGTTGGATTTTATCACCGTTTTTAAGTGCATCTAAGATCGTATCAAAAACAGAGTCAACTGCTTTTGTCGCGTCTTTTTTAGACAATTCGCTTGCTTCCGCAACCGCATTAATAAGTTCTGTTTTGTTCATGCCTTTCACCTCCTCCCAAAAGGAATAAGCTCAGTTCGTTTATTATCATTTCTTCACAGTTCAGTCTGATTCTAAACCTGCCTGAGAAAAAAATCAGACAAGCAAGAGAAAGACAATTAAACGGCTTTTAAGAAAAACTGCACTCCAAGGAATGTTTGTCCATCAGAGTGAAGAATTTCTGTATGTAGAGTAACACATATAAAAAGCCATATCAAGCATTTTAAAGCGTCAATCCCTTGCTCGTCAAGGATTTAACGTGATTTATCGAACAAATATTCCTTTTTTTCCTTTTTTCATCCTATTCCTTGATCCTTTTCCAATATTAAGAGCAAAGAAAAAAGACCTCCTATTCTATAAAGAGGTCTCCCCGCATTACAGGATAATGGCGATTAAGCCGCCTGATCCTTCGTTTATGATTCTTTCTAATGTTTCTTTTAATTTATATCGTGCGTTTTCAGGCATCAGTGACAGCTTAGCCTGAATCCCTTCTCTCACGATAGAGCTGAGCGATCTTCCAAAAATGTCAGAGTTCCAAATTGAAAGCGGATCATCCTCAAAGTCCTGCATTAAGTAACGCACCAGTTCCTCGCTTTGTTTTTCAGTTCCGATAATCGGCGCAAATTCGCTTTCGACATCCACTTTGATCATATGGATTGACGGTGCGACAGCTTTCAATCTTACGCCGAATCTGGAGCCTTGCCGTATAATTTCCGGCTCATCCAGACTCATGTCAGTTAAAGCAGGCGCTGCAATGCCGTATCCCGTCTGTTTGACCATTTTTAAAGCGTCGGACACCTGGTCATATTCCGTTTTCGCATGGGCAAAATCCTGCATCAGCTCTAGTAGGTGGTCTCTGCCCCTGATTTCAACGCCTACCACTTCTTTTAGGATTTGATCATATAAATGGTCGGGCGCATACAAATCAATTTCTGCAACCCCTTGGCCGAGCTCAATCCCGGCTAATCCGGCACTTTCAATAAACTCAAACTCACTGAATTGACCGACAACCCTGTCGACATCACGGAGGCGTTTAATATCCTTAACAGTTTCCTTCACTGATTCCTGATAGCTCTCGCGCAGCCAATGGTTTTCTTTCAGCACCATGACCCAGCTTGGAAGATTTACATTTACTTCAAGCACAGGAAACTCATAAAGAGCCTCTCTGAGAACATTCAGTACATCGTTTTCCCGCATACTTTCTACGCTCATTGCCAAAACAGGGATATCGTATTTCTCGCTTAAATCCTGGCGCATCGCCTCTGTCTCCGGGTGATAAGGTTTTACTGAGTTAATGACCATAATAAAGGGTTTTCCGACTTCTTTCAGCTCTTCAATGACTCTTTCTTCTGCCTCTATATAGTCACTTCTGGCGATATCACCAATCGTGCCGTCTGTCGTAATAACCACTCCGATGGTCGAATGTTCTTGAATCACCTTCCGCGTTCCGATTTCAGCAGCCTCATGAAATGGGATCGGTTCTTCGTACCAAGGTGTATTAATCATCCGCGGGCCGTTTTCATCCTCGTATCCTTTTGCACCCGGCACTGTGTAGCCTACACAATCTACTAATCTTATATTGACATCGAGTCCGTCTGATACATGAACAGACATCGCCTGATTCGGAACAAATTTAGGCTCTGTAGTCATAATCGTTTTTCCGGCTGCGCTTTGTGGCAGTTCATCCTGCGCACGTGCCCGGTCTGCTTCATTACTGATATTCGGGAGCACCACAAGCTCCATAAATTTCTTAATAAACGTAGATTTCCCTGTACGGACAGCACCAACGACTCCTAAGTATATATCGCCTCCTGTTCGTTCAGCGATATCCTTGAAAATATCGACCTTTTCCAAGTGATCCCCTCCCGGACTTCCTATCCTTATCAATTTTATTAACCTTTTTCAATCAAACACAGGACACTATATGTGTATGACGTTGTCCTATTTCAATATGACATCTTTAGAAAATTTTCTATCCTTAATCTATTAAAGTATAAAAAAACCTTTCTCCCTATTTGTATGCAAGGGAGAAAGGTTCATTCCTTTTTTATATCATTTTCTAAAAAAACAGGTTCTTGTTTGTCATTAACGGTATATTTCACTGAAAATGCGGGGACGAAAGGCGTCTCTTCCCATATTATGCCCTGTATTTCCGTGCCGGGTTTAAAAGTTTTTTTGCTTTTTTTGAGACAGGAAACGAGCTCTGTCCTATAGTCGGCATAAATTTCTCCGTCTCCGTCAATCATAAGCGGCAGGGAGTTTCCTGAGATTGGGCTTGTGACAGAAAGAGAGTCAGCCTCCCCTAGTTTTTTCCCATCAAGCGTAAACAAGTCACGCGCTAATACATCCTGATATGGCGGATATTTATGTTCTTGGCGGTACATTTGAACGCGTAATTTGATATCACGTATTTTTTCTGCCATCTTTACATCAATCAGTTTAACAGTCGGATTATTCTCTACATCGACAAGCACGTATTGATAGTCTCCGCCGCTTTCATATGCCGTGCTTGGAGGTTCAGCCATATATCTCGGCGCTAAACGGTTAAAATCTATCGGATATTTTTGATAAAGCGGTGTTGACATATCTTTTGTTTGAATGGGAAGCAGTCCTCCGTTTGCCTTTTGAAATTCATCAACGGCTGATTGAACCAGCTTTAATTGGTCCTGATATGGAGTGGCTTGTACACTGCTTTTCCGCTCATGTGGATATAAACATCCAGATAAGAAAATCACTGCTACAAAAATCATAGCGCACTTCAGTTTACCCATACAGCACTTCCTTTTACAGCTTTATTCATTAACAGGGCCGCTGAATACCACCACAAATACAATAATTCCTGAAATCAATACACACATGTAAGCAAACGATGAAACCGCAATCTTCAGAAAACGGTTTCGGCATTTAAAACGGCTTAAATAGATGCATGCTACGGCCAGAAACATCAGCCCCATGGAACCAAGGGCAAACCACATTTTGATCAATGCCAGACTCAAATGACCCGCGCCCCCTCCGACATTTGTTTTGTAAGCGTTACATTTTATTTTAATATACAGCGCTTGAAAAGATCAACCAGATTTTCCATCCTTTGATAGAATAAAAAAAACTGAAGCAAAGAGGGGGACTTTGCTTCAGTCAAATTGACTATATTCACCTACGTTTAAGAAACACTCTCTTGGACTTCGATGCTATAGTATGCGACTTTGCATACAGATGCATCCTCTCTTGCCTAAATCGGTAAAATGTTTCAGGAGATCCCAAGGCATGGGTATTCTTCTGTGTTTCGGGCTTTCGTGCAATTAGGATATGCGGATTTCTATTCCGTTGACACTTTTATTTAACTTGGTTATCAAATGTATTCACCAAGTCCTCCATCTCGTGGGTTTTCCCTCTCGCCATTAAGGATTCAACAGCGGTTTCTACCTTTTGTCCATTAAACAGAACTTGATGAAGGGCTTCTGTAATCGGCATTTGCACCTGATATTTTTCTGAAAGCTGGTAAGCCGCTTTTGTCGTGCGCACTCCCTCAACGACCATTCCCATTTCTTCGAGAACGTCCTCAAGCTTGTACCCTTTTCCGAGTAAATTGCCGGCACGCCAGTTTCTGGAGTGAACACTTGTGCACGTAACAATCAGGTCTCCGACACCTGTCAATCCGGAAAACGTTAGCGGATTCCCGCCCATTTTTGTGCCGAGTCTCGCAATTTCAGCAAGACCCCGCGTAATCAAAGCAGCTTTGGCATTATCGCCGTATCCTAAGCCGTCTGTGATGCCAGCAGCAAGGGCGATAATATTTTTCAGAGCGCCTCCGATTTCTACACCGATAACGTCAGGATTTGTGTACACCCGAAAATTGTGGTTTATAAACAGATCCTGCACCTCTTCTGCCGCCTGCATGCTCTTTGAAGAGGAAGTGACGGTTGTCGGATGCCGGAGTCCTACTTCTTCAGCATGGCTCGGCCCGGAGAGCACGACAATGTCCTTTCTGACATCACTCGGGAGCTCAAATTCCATAATTTCAGAAATACGCAGGAGCGAATCCGGCTCTATCCCCTTACTCACATGAACAAAAACTGCTTTTTTCGTCATAAAAGGCACTGCCTGTCTCAACACTTCCCGAATCGCTTTAGTCGGAACAGCAACTATGATGAAATCTGCGTCTGACACAGCTTCTTTCATATTGGTTGTCCCTTTCATAGTTGTAGGCAGCTTAACATTTGGCAAATAGTCTTTATTCTCATGCAGCTCATTGATTTGATGTATTAACTCTGCACGGTGAGCCCAAACGCATACTTCATTTCCGTTATCGGTTAAAACCAAAGCCAGCGCGGTTCCCCAGCTCCCTGCTCCAAGCATTGTTACTTTTTTCATTTTGATTCACACCTTTTTATTTTCTAGCTCTTGCAAATATTTTGATTGGTGTCCCCTCAAAACCGAACGCGTCTCTGATTCGGTTTTCTAAAAATCGTTCGTATGAAAAATGCATCAGTTCCGGATCGTTTACAAACACAACAAAACTCGGCGGCTTCACCGCAACTTGAGTCGCATAATAAATTTTCAAGCGCGACCCGTTATGAGTCGGTGTCGGATTCATTGCCACAGCATCCATAATGATGTCATTTAAGACATTCGTCTGGACACGAAGTGAGTGATTTTCACTTGCTTTAATGATTGCAGGCATGAGCGTATGAATCCGTTTTGTCGTTAATGCTGACATGAACAGAATCGGTGCATAGTCAAGAAATTGAAAGTGGTCGCGGATATTTTGCTCAAATTCTTTCATCGTACTTTCATCTTTGTCAACAGCATCCCATTTATTTACTACGATCACGACAGCCTTGCCTGCTTCATGTGCATAACCCGCGATTCGCTTGTCCTGTTCGATAATGCCTTCCTCACCGTCAAGCACCACCGCAACAACTTCAGAGCGGTCAATGGCTTTCAGCGCCCGCAGCACGCTGTACTTTTCAGTCGTTTCATACACTTTACCTTTTTTTCTCATGCCGGCAGTGTCTACAATGACAAAATCCTGCTGGTTATAAGTAAATGTTGTATCAACGGCATCTCTTGTTGTTCCTGCCACGTTACTCACAATGACACGATCTTCGCCAAGAATCGCGTTTACCAGAGAAGACTTCCCTACATTCGGACGTCCGATCAGGCAAAATTGAACGACTTCATCATCGTATTTTGTCTCAGGGATATTTTTAAAATGCTCCGCTGCGGCATCCAATAAATCACCGAGTCCCAGCCCGTGTGTTCCTGAAACCGGATACGGTTCACCAAAGCCCAGCGAATAAAAATCATAAATATTCGCTCTCATTTCTGTGTTATCCAGTTTATTTACCGCTAAAACAACAGGCTTTTTCGTGCGGTACAAAATTTTCGCTACTTCTTCATCAGCAGCAGTCACACCTTCACGGCCATTCACCATAAAAATAATGACATCCGCTTCATCCATGGCGATTTCGGCCTGCTCGCGTATCTGTGTTAGAAACGGCTCATCACCGATATCAATACCGCCTGTATCAATCAAATTAAAATCATAATTCAGCCATTCAGCCGAGCTGTATATCCGATCCCTTGTCACACCAGGGGTATCTTCTACTATTGAAATTCTTTCACCCGCAATCCGGTTAAAGATTGTGGATTTTCCTACATTCGGTCTCCCGACAATGGCTACGACAGGTTTACCCATAGTACCCTTCCTTTCGATCCAGCCGCTTTCATTTTTACATAAATTCTCAACCGGTTATTTAAATCATCTCATTCACTTTTATGAAAAGAAACCCTTCAGAGGAAGGGCTTAACTCATTTATTATATCAGTTTTTACTGGGATCACAACTATTCTTAAAAATGTTTCACGATCAAATAAACATCTTCCCCAATTCTATGGGCAATTCCGTCAAGGATTGCCTCAAGGTTTTTAGCGAAAAGCTCCATCTCTTTTTGGTCATTACAAAAAAAGATAGGTGTCCCTCCTGAAGCACGGTTCCGGTTTGTCGTGATAACAGACAAAATCACTTTCGTCAGCGATTCACTCATCCTATCACCTTATCCTGTTTTTTGATAAATTCCGTAGGCATTCTGATTGCGTTTTCCAAGGTCGGAACATTACTGATAATCTGAACAGCTGTTTCCGGGTGATGAATTTGCGGCAGGACAAAAACGCCCACTCTTCCGTCATTAAGATCCCTTTTCGCGATTGGCGTCAGGGACGGCTCTCCTGAGTCCCGATATACCCCCAGCACATTGGAGACATCAAATAAAATGGCCTGGCGCTGACCCAGGTTGGCAATGGTTGCAGCTGAATTAAAATTTTTAGGGGTTAAAATAAACCCCATTCCATGCTTTAAAATCAGCTCCTGTTTCTCCGGAAGTCCGATGTTCATCATATAAATATTATCTACAAACAGACCCGGCCCTTCGAAGTGAGGCTCTATGTACTCAATATCCACAATATCTTTCAATACACTGCCGGACATAAATTTCATTGCCAACAAAAAACAAACAACAGCGGTGATGACAGCAGTCCAGATTGAGAAAAACACGTACGCCGATGTTGTCAAAAGAGCAGTAAAAATTACGATATAATTTCTGCTTTCAAACGCAATGGCGATTCCTTCAATATATGTGCTCCCTCTTGAGACAAGTTCGTACGAATCCATTTGTGTCAGCGTATTCCGCTCCATATTTCTGACATCTCTGAATTGAGTGGCTGCAAGTGTCAAAAACGTGATGGCCGTAAACTCCTCCTGTAATAGCGCAGGCATAATAATGGCCCCTAACCCTGCCGCAATAAGCCCAAGTGCAATATGAATGACTTTTCCGTGAATATAGGTCGGATACTGACGGTAATCTGTTTTCAGCATATACAGCCTTGTGGCGACTCCTGCTACGACCCCCGCAATAATCGGATAGATGTAATCACTCATGACATTTTAGTAGCTCCTTTGTTTGATCTTTTGCCTCTCTGGCCAATTTGACTGGCGAGCTGTTCATACTTTGATATGCCAAACAGCAATATCGTTCCTGCAGAGCACGCGTTAAGCCATTGAAAACCTCCGACAGCCGTATGCCCTGCCAATTGTTGAATGACAAAAGAATACACCAGTTCACCTTGGCACATTCCTAGAACATATAAGGCAAGCTGCATCTGAAAATCCCTTTCAACAGAAGCAGTCAAAAGCACACATAATACAACAGCGGTCCACTCAGGTTTTATGATGAACCAAACCGGATCATATAATGCAAAAAGATAAACAAACGCATACCCGGAAACAAGCGTCAGGTGCACCATGATATAGCGAAATCGTTTATACATCCCTAAATATCCGGCATAGACGCACCCGCAAACGAGAAACATCACGTACGCCGCATTCAGAGAAAAATATAAAGTAAAGTGATGTATGCTTAAGATGATATTAGTCAAAATAAATACTGAGACGGCAAAGCGCCTTTTCGTCTTTCCAAGAATAAAGGTTGTCAGCACCCACAAAAACCACATTGACCAATAATAATAAAATTGTTCCATTTCGCTTCCTCCATACTCCCAGTATGGAGTCTAAACACTTTTTTTAAACAAACCGCTTCACGTAAAGGAGAATGATCATGGGAAAAGACAGACAGGAGAAAAAACTCAAGGCTTCGGGCAGAGTGGAATCAGACCGGGACCAATCGATTCACTATGACGGAGCCACCAGCCTTGAACAAAACGGCAAATTTAAAAAGCGTAAATCATAATACAAAAAGCCCAAAACTCACACCGTTTTGGGCTTTTCTTATACAGCTGTCAACGCACATTGTAATTGGAAGTATGAATGCCTCTCTCAGTCAGCCAGTGATGAGTCTCACCTTTTATGACAAGAGGAGCCCTTTGCAAATCAGAAATCGTACTGGTGCCAAGCACAGTCATAATCATTTTTAATTCCTCTAGGATCAGCTGAATCTCTTCAAGCAGCCCTTCTTCGCCTTTTTCAGTCAGCGCTTTTAAGAAGTGCCCTGCCATTCCGGTACAGGAAGCCCCAAGAGCTATCGCCTTCGCGACATCAAGCGCATTTTGAAGGCCGCCGGACGCAATCGTTGTTTTACGGGGAAACTCAGAGCGGATTTCCGCCAGGCTCGCTGCTGTTGAAATCCCCCATGAGTTGAAAAAAGTGATCTTCCGCTGTCTTCGGAGATTTTCTATTTTCGAGAAATTTGTCCCTCCGTAACCGCCGATATCAACAGCTGCCGCACCAGCTTCATACAGCTTTCTTGCTGATTCTTTGCTCATTCCGAAGCCTACTTCTTTTATTATGACAGGCACTTTGACTTCGCTGCAGATCTGTTCAATACGGGAAAGAGCGCCGCTAAAGCTTCTGTCGCCTTCGGGCATGACAATTTCCTGAATCACATTCAGATGAATCTGAAGCGCATCCGCCTCAATCATTTCGACAGCTTCCTTCGCCTGACGAGCTGTCGCCTCACTGCCCAGATTGGCAAAAATCAGCCCATTCGGATTTTCCTTTCGGACGATTTCATACGAATAGCGTTCAGACGGGTCTTTTAACGCCGACATTTGTGAGCCGACAGCGAGAGGAATATCAGCTATACGAGCTGCTCTAGCAAGCGCCTTATTAATTTCATATGTAAGTTGTCCGCCGCCGCCAGTCATTGCATTGATAAAAATCGGCGAACTGCTTGAAAGTTCGCCGATTTTTGTGGAAATATCTACTTGTTCTAATGCAAGATCGGGCAGACTGACATGAACAAACGTAATATCATCAAGACCCGTCTCCCGCTTTTGGCCGGTAGACAGGGCATGATTGATGTGTTCTCTTTTCCGTTCTGCTCGAGTCACGTTTATCACCAATTATTTTAGTTTATTAAGCTTATCTCCGATCAGATCTCCAAGCTGGAAGCCAGTGCTTGTTTCTTCCTTCGCCTGATATTGGCGGTAATCCTCTTGATCGGCTTTAGGAGCTTCTTCAAGCTCACGCATGCTTAATGAAATGCGCTCTTCATTTTCATTCACATCAAGAACCTTCACTTTTACAGTCTGTCCTTCTTCAAGGACTTCATGCGGCGTGCCGATGTGTTTATTAGAAATTTGAGAAATATGAACGAGACCTTCTACGCCAGGAAGAATTTCAACAAACGCACCGAAGCTCACGAGGCGCTGAACCTTTCCTTCAAGCACATCACCCGGCTTGACCTTCTCCCCAATTTGGCTCCAAGGCCCAGGCAGAGTTTCTTTAATAGATAAAGAAATACGCTCATTATCCCGGTCAACCGATAATACTTTCACTTTCACTTCCTGTCCCTCTTCCACAACATCAGACGGCTTTTCAACGTGGGAGTGGGAAAGCTGTGAAATGTGCACAAGCCCGTCGATACCGCCGATATCAACAAACGCGCCAAAGTCAGTCAGGCGCTGCACTTTACCATCGAGCACACTTCCAACTTCTAGAGACTGAAGAAGGTCTTGTTTTTTATTCGCCTGCTCACTTTCAACAACCGCACGGTGTGAAAGGATGACGCGGTTTTTATCACGGTCAAGCTCTACTACGAGCAGAGACAGTGTTTTTCCTTTATAGTCGGTAAAATCTTCTACAAAATGCGCTTCTACAAGTGATGCCGGAATAAAGCCTCGAACGCCGATATCAACGACTAGACCGCCTTTTACGACATCTTTCACTTCAGCTTCAAACACTTCTTTTGTTTCAAATTTTTTCTCAAGGTCTTCCCAAGCGCGGTCTGCATCAACAGCACGTTTAGATAAAATCAAAGCATCGTCTTCCACTTTTGTTACTTTCAGGTCAAGCTCGTCGTCTACTTTTACGACATCCGATGCTTTCTCTACATGAAGACTTGATAATTCACTGATTGGAATAATACCGGACTGTTTGACATTGATAATTTCAACATCCACATGCTTGTCCTCTACCTTTGTCACAATCCCTTTTACTACATCTCCAACCTCTGGTACTTGAACATCAATTTGATTCATTTCCTCTGTCATTTGAATAACCTCCTTGGTCCAAACCTACACAGCTTAATTAAAAACGGTTTGAAAGCTGAACACGTATCATGCATGTCCGCTTTTAGCCGAATATGTATTAAAGAATCATCCAAAAAAGATTTTGAATGATCAATAAAAAGTTTTATTAGTATTAACTTCTAATAAAAGGACAGGTTTGTCAAGCAATAACATTCTTTCTTTGTTGAAAAATTCAAAAAAAGTGGCCTCCGCCGGTATCAGCGGGACTTTTGCTCCACTACATCAAGGATTTTTTCAGCAACTTCCTGAATGGAGAGAGAAGTCGTGTCGATTTCAAGCGCGTCATCTGCTTTTCGAAGCGGAGAAACTTCGCGCTCTGAATCGAGTTTATCTCTTCTTGCAATTTCCTCAATTAATGTTTCGTAGTTGGCATCGTAGCCTTTTTTTACATTTTCTTCATAACGGCGTTTCGCTCTCTCTTCAACAGATGCCAAAAGAAAGATCTTCACTTCAGCATTTGGAAGCACATGAGTTCCGATATCACGTCCGTCCATGACAACGCCGCCTTTTTCTCCGAGCTGCTGCTGGCGTTTCACCATTTCTTCCCTGACGCTTCTGTGCTTGGCAGCAATTGAGACTTGATTGCTGACCTCGTCTTTTCTGATGTCCTCAGTCACATCTGTGCCGTTGACAAGCACCTTTTGTCCTTCTTTTGTTGTAATCAGCTCAATATCGGTTTGCTTTAACAGCTCAGCCAATTTTGCTTCATTTGTCAAATCAACTTTTTCTTGTAAAGCCACATATGTAATGGCCCGATACATCGCTCCCGTATCAATATATATGTACGATTTTTTCTCAGCCACAATTTTGGCAACGGTGCTTTTCCCCGCAGCAGCCGGGCCGTCGATCGCAATCGATAATTTCTTTTCCATAATTCCTCTCCTTGCTCTTTTCTCCTCTATGGATTGTATCATGAACTTTATGAAAAAGGGTGAAAAATTCATGAATAATTAATGTTTGAAGGTTTCTACCCAATCATTAACTTCCATTTTATCCACCCCTTCATATTGAATCACTTTTGAGACATAAGGTTCAATATGCTGATAGTGAAAAAGAAACTGGATACCAATTAAAATCACTGCCTGAATGAACAATAATTTGAGCAGCAGCCGTTCAAAGGTCTTCATCGGCCCACCTCCATCACAAATAGTATGGAAGTGTTTGCCGATGTTTATTCCAATCGTCCCTTTCTTCTCTTGTTTAACTGGCGGCGAAGGCAATACTGAAGAAGGAGCTGCTGATCACTGGCTGAAATCTCCGAATATTCCAAGGTCATTTTACGTTTGCCGAATTTTGAATCATTAAACACACGTCTGACAACCGTGTCAGCCTCTATTTGATGCGTTTTCTCCCCATCCTGAAGGCTGATGAACAGGCGCAGCGTATCCCCATGCTGAAAAGAATAGCCATCTGTCACAATCAAAGCAATACCGCCGGCGCTGATATTGTACGAGAGTGTATGAAACCCGTCTTTTTCATCTGCCGGCTCGACCAGCACATCCAATACCGCGTCAGTTCTTACATATTGCCGGCGCTGAATTCGCTTCATTTTTTCACGGGGAGGCACTTCAAGGCAGATCATTTGAAGCTTATCCTTCACTTTTCCCTTAATTCGGCTTGAGAAGCGGTAAGGCACTTCGTCTTTACCGACAAACTCTACCGTTACTTCAGTATCATGATGTAAAATCACGGTTCTTCCTGTGTTTACATCAACCGGATATGCGATCAGGAGCTCTCCGTTTTCTATACTCACGGCTTTGCTCTTTGCTATTTTTAAATCATTTTCTTCTATGTATTCTAAGTGTACAGTTTCCCCAATCTCTATCATTGACTTCACTCTTTCGCATTCAATATACTCACTTTTTTATTAAATCATGTAATGAAAAAAAGGAAAAGACTTTTAGCCCTTTCCTCCTAGTTTTTATAGGTCTTTATATATAGGTTCAGCATTTTTTAGTTTTTCAACTTTCTCTTCCGTTCCGTCATTAGCATTTATATACATTCTGAATGTATCATTTTCAATCGTACCAAGCATTTCATAGCATAATACTTCCTGTCCTAATTCATTTGTGATCACAGCAAGCCTTGTTTCTCTCACTTCTACACTTTTGTTTAATTTTGCTTTCGCATCTTGTTCAGAGATAGCCGGCTTTGGTATGTCTCTTTTTCTGTGGGATGTTAAGAAATCTCGTGCTGAAAAGCCGACAACCTCGCCGTCATCCAAGGCAACTTTCATACGGATGGCTTCTGGATACATCCGGACATTATTTTCTATTGGAACATATGAGAATACACCGATTTTATCGTATTGCGCACTTTCATCGATTTCCAGATCTTTTGTTTCATATCCGTTTTTCTTTAGAAAAGCAAGGGCTCGATTCGATCCGTCATTCAAGCTGATTTTCTGATCTTTCACTTCTCTGTTTTGGATTAAATAAACCGGGTGTCCGCCTTTTTTTGTAATATCCATATATATCGCTGCTTTATGATCAGGATCTTTCATACTGATACTGTAGACGTCACGGTTTGTTTTTTTTCCGCTCTTTATCACTTTGATTGCATAATTGTCATCAGGTGCAAAGCGTTGGGCAATTTGTTTGGCTTCCTGTGCAGAAATTTCTTTTCCCTTCAGATGGGCAAAACCCTTCTCTTCTTTTTTGGTGCTGGTGAAACTTGGCCCAAGATCTGTTCCTGATGCAAAGGATCCAACATTTTTTTCAACCGTTTTAAAGCTGTTGATGATCGTGTTATCACTCTGTTTTTCATCAGAGGCCAGCGCCATCTCTACATCCATCCAGCGCAAGTTCTTGCTCATGACAAGGTGCTGAACGTGGCGCAGTTCATTTTGTATATCTTCTGATTGCTGATAAAGCTTATTTAACGAAGTATACTCTTTTTCGTCGAGCGGTTTTTGATCCAAATCTCTGATTGACGTTTTATAGCTGAAATCGCCGATCTTGGATAACAGCTCTTCCGTTTTGTTAAACGGCATTAATGTAAGCGGCAGCTGACTGACACTGTTATGGGCTTCTGATGTAATTCTCCAAACATCTATCAATGCGGGGGACAGTGATTTTTTGCTGTTCATGGCAAGCGTTGCACCAATTTTATCATGCAGCTGGTCTACCTGATAGGTGAGCTCATGAAACGCCCGCTGATAGTTATTTTCAGCATGAAGAAGGACAGCGTCTTTTTCCTGGTGCTCTTTGTATCCCCAGTAACTAGTACCGACAATTGCAATACCTAGCACTGCGATTAAAATAGCTCTGATCATTTATCACACCTCATTTTTATGCTTTCTTATGTCCTGCTACTCACAGAAAATGTGTTTACCGATTCTCTTAATCTGCGGGCGCCCCCAAATCCACGCGCTGGTAGCTGTATCCGGATTAAAGTAATACAGCGCTTCCTCGGAAGGGTCCCAGCCATTAATGGCGTCTAATACTGCTTCTCTTGCTGTTTCGTTCGGCTGCATATAAATTTGTCCGTCAGCCACCGCTGTAAAGGCAAGCGGTTCAAAAATAACACCTGCTATTGAATTTGGAAATAACGGACTGTTTAAACGATTCAAGATAACTGCTGCAATAGCAACCTGTCCCTCGTACGGCTCGCCACGCGCTTCCCCGTAAACCGCTTGAGAAAGCAGCCGAATATCATTATTGGAAAAACCGCCCGGCATGTTAGCTGCAACCGCATCCTGTTTTCTGGTTTTTGCAGGCGTGTTGTTGTTTTGCTGTTTATTCGCTTGCGGCTGCTGTGTTATTTTTTCAGCAGGCTGTTTCTGGCGCGTCTCTGCTTGCTGCCTTGCTTTTTGAGTCGCTGTTTTTGACGGTTTCGTTTGGTATTTCAGCGGTATTTTTCCGTAATGCGTGAATTTATTTCCTTTTTGGAGCTGCTCCATGACATATTCACGGTAATATTTAGACTTAGATATCAAGGTCTGTTTGGTTTGGGCTCCGACCAGACCGTCTACCTCTTTTAAGCCGAATTGATCCTGAAAGTTCCGTACTGCCCAGTATGTCCCCCATCCATAAACCCCGTCAATTTTCCCATTATAATATCCGTTATATTGAAGACGCGCCTGCAGCTCGATCACATCGTCCCCTGTTGCCCCTCTTTGAATGACTTGATTAGAAAAGGCTGAAATTGTTTCAGTATTGATAAACGTCGTAATTATAAAGGAAAATAAGATGAGACATGCCATAATCGATCCTTTGGACTTCATCTTTTCAAGCCTCCTACAGCAAATTTTTGAGTGTAATCGTATTTTCTGTAACGAGGTTATTTTTATACACTCTTTCCTTCTTATCCCTCACAGCTTAAAAATTTCAGCAAATCAAAAAGCCGCACTATCGCTGTGCGGCTCTTCTATATCTGCATCATATTGACGGAACGGGCTTTTTTTGCTTTTCGCAAACCAAACCACCATAAAAATAACATAAATGGAAACATGTAATAGATCCAATTACTGAGGGCTGTCAGGATAAAGTCATACGACCCATGTAAAAGTGAAGGTACGGCCAACGAAAGGAAAAGCCATTTTACACGTGCTTTTTCAGCGGAAAAACGCGCTTTCCCTAGGTAAAACCCCATAATCACTCCAATTAAGGCATGGCATGAAACGGGCAACAGCGCTCTGACAAACGCATGCTCCACGCCATGACCGATTAAATAAAGAATATTTTCGAGTGTCGCAAAACCGAGCGATACACTTGCGCCGTATACAATTCCGTCATAATGTTCATCAAAGTGGGCGTGCGGGTAAACACTGATCATTAAAATAAACCATTTTAATGATTCCTCCAAAAAGCCTGAAGACAAAAAAGAAACAAAAAAGCTTCCGCCTCCCACATTCTCTTTTTCAAGCACATACTGGATAAACATGGTGGGAAATACAAGAACAACCCCAAGAAAAAATGACCGAAGCACCATATGTACAGGTTCATTATCATACTGATCTTTTAAATAAAAATAACTTAACAGCGCGATGCCGGGAGCAATTCCTGCAGAGATGATTGCAAACATCAGGCAACCTCTTTCCTTTATATTCCTATGTCTATCCTACCATGTTGTGTATGAATTTACATCTGTCTGCCCTTAAATAAATAAAAAGAGCATACGAATCCTTCATATGCTCTCCTCTTTTCACTTATCTTCTCTTTTTGCGATTTCATTTGCGATGTGGCCGCCGTGAAATCTTCCGTTTTCAATAAATATTTCATTTGCATTGTTTCCGGCAGCGATGACCCCGGCAATAAAAACGCCTTCCACATTGGTTTCCATCGTTTGTTCATTAAAAAACGGACGTCCTGATTCCTCATCGATTTTCACACCGATTTTTTTCAAAAATTGATGATCAGGATGATAACCCGTCATGGCAAATACAAAGTCGTTTTTAATGGTAATCAGTTCCTGCTGGCCGGAGCGGAAAACGACTTTATCTTCAGTGATTTTTTCTACACAAGCGCCAAATTCCATTCGGATTGTACCGTTTCTTACTAAAGATTCGAATTCTGGCAGAATCCATGGCTTAATGCTAGAAGAATATTCATTGCCCCTGTATAAAACGGTGACACGCGCTCCTGATTTTACGAGTTCAAGCGCAGCATCTACACTTGAATTTTTCCCGCCGATAACGACGACGTCTTTATCGAAATACGGATGTCCTTCCTTAAAATAATGGAATACTTTCGGCAAATCCTCACCGGGTACGTTCATATAGTTTGGATGATCATAATAGCCTGTGGCAATAATGCAGTATGGTGTTGAATACGTCTCTTTTGACGTTTCGATAACAAATGAATTGTTTTCTGCTTTTGTCACTTTTTGCACCATTTCAAATGCATTCACACGGATCTTTTTCCGCTTCACGACTTCCCTGTAGTACGACAAAGCCTGAATTCTGACAGGCTTTCTGTTTTCGGTAATAAATGCCACGTCACCGATTTCAAGCTTTTCACTTGAGCTGAAAAAGGTTTGATGCGTCGGATAATTGTAAATACTGTTAACGACATTGCCTTTTTCAATGACGAGGGCATCAATGCCAATTTGTTTTAGGTGAATGGCCGCAGATAACCCGCAAGGACCTCCGCCAATAATTATTGCTTTTTCTTCAATCATTTCCGTCAACTCCTGCGATTGGCATTCGATTCACATTTTTCTATTTCCAAATAAAAAAATCTCCTATTTTATCATAGGAGATTTTTATTTTTTATGCAAATCATCAACTTATATCCAGCCTCTAAAGCGCGAAGCCTCCGCCATTTTACGCACGCCTACCATATAAGCGGCAAGTCTCATGTCGATTCTTCGGTTGTTGGCCATTTCATAAATATTGTTGAATGATTTTACCATCATTTTTTCTAATTTCTCTTCTACTTCTTCCTCGCTCCAGTAGAAGCCTTGGTTATTCTGAACCCATTCAAAATAAGAAACCGTTACGCCTCCCGCGCTTGCCAGTACATCCGGAACAAGCAGAATGTCACGGTCTGAAAGAATTTTTGTTCCTTCAAGCGTAGTTGGGCCGTTTGCTGCTTCAACAACGATTTTCGCCTGAATGTTATGGGCATTTTCTTCTGTAATTTGGTTTTCAATCGCGGCAGGAACTAAAATATCACAATCCAGTTCCAGCAGCTCTTGGTTCGTAATGGTATCGTTGAAAAGCTTTGTCACTGTGCCAAAACTGTCGCGGCGGTCGAGTAAATAATCAATATCCAGGCCTTCAGGGTCATACAGTCCGCCGTATGCATCGGATATGCCGACAACCTTTGCCCCTGCATCATGCATAAATTTCGCCAAATAGCTTCCGGCGTTTCCGAAGCCTTGAACGACAACTCGCGCACCTTTAATATCGATGCCTTTTTTCTTCGCCGCTTCTTTTATGCAGATGGTTACACCTTTTGCTGTCGCTGATTCTCTCCCGTGAGATCCGCCAAGCACAAGCGGTTTGCCTGTAATGAACCCAGGCGAATTAAATTCATCAATTCTTGAATACTCATCCATCATCCAAGCCATGATTTGTGAGTTTGTAAATACATCCGGTGCCGGCACGTCTTTCGTCGGACCGACAATTTGGCTGATAGCTCTGACATAACCCCTGCTTAGACGCTCCAGCTCTCTAAACGACATATCCCTTGGATCACAAACAATTCCGCCTTTACCACCGCCATATGGAAGATCAATGATACCGCATTTTAAACTCATCCAAATGGAAAGTGCCTTCACCTCTTTTTCAGTTACGTTCGGGTGAAAACGTATCCCGCCTTTTGTCGGACCGACAGAGTCATTGTGCTGGGCACGATAACCCGTAAAAATCTTGACTGAACCGTCGTCCATACGAACTGGTATTTTTACCGTTAATAATCTCATCGGCTCTTTTAACAGTTCGTATACTTCTTCAGGATATCCCAATTTTTCCAGAGCCTTATGTATTACGGTTTGGGTTGATTTTAATACATCAAGTTTGTCCTCTTCTGTATGACCGGTGTTTCGATCGGCTGCCATTTGAGTTAACCTCCTAGAATCTTCTGTTTCTCACATGCTCCCTTTCAGAGAATAGTATACACCTTCATATGATCTATGCATAGGATAAACGTTATGTTTTTCCATGTTTTTTAACAAAAAAAACCGCTGTAAAAAACAGCAGTTTTTCTTCCATTCTTATGAAAAATGAGTTTGGATTGTCTCTACAGCATTTCCATCCATAATGAGCTTACCATACTCTTGTAAGCGATAAATCGTTAATGTTGTCGGATTGCCGTATTCAGCCAGGACCGCCACAACACCCTCGGCAGTCTGTGATCCCAAGTCTTCAAGGCTCAGAAAGTACTGTCCTTCATAGTGGTAGACAGTTCCTCCTGTGATACCGATCCGCTGTAAGCTTTCAGAAAGCTGAATGATATCTTCAAAGGAATGGAATTGATATATGATGTCCGCGCTTTCGTCAAGCTTGACTTGCATTTCGATGTAATCATCATCATACTCATCTTCTTCTGAATCCGCTTCTTGGTTCTTTGTTACGATCACAACCATCCCTTGTGCTTGGAGAGAATACACTTCCACTGCAATCGGTCCATTCGCTTCAAAGCCGAGCTCTGTATTTGCTTCATTCATCATATCTTTAAATAACTGGTGGACTTTAAATGAGTCCTTCCAGAGGTCTTCTTTTGTTAATCCACGATCAGTTAAATCATCGAGGGTCAAGAAGATTTTGATCTTATTATAATTCAGACGCTCAAGCCGCATAACGTTCCCTCCTGCCTCTACTTGCACACAAATCATATAACACATTATATGAGATGATGAGTCATAGGTTCTTAATTGTTATCAGTTTACACTGAGTTCACTAGTAAGACAAGCACAATGCAGTTTTTTATTGACACACTCTTTAGGGAAGTCATTCAGGTGCTGCAAGTGTCACGATGTGTGCCTCAGGCTCCGCCCCTAAACGAAGGGGCACTTTTGTTGTGCCGTACCCATTGCTGATGAGGTACGCAGCATTTTTAACAAAACCGGTTGTACCAAGCTCATAAGGGCCAAATTTCCCAAATCGAATCTGCCCGCCATGGGTATGCCCGCTGAATATCACATCAATACCGTCAGTTTCATTGATTTGTTGATGGATCTCAGGGTTATGGCAAACCAGAACGTTCACCTGGTTCCCGTCAATTTCTTTAATCGCTTCTTCATAATCATCCATCTCCATCCTGATGTCATCCACTCCGGCTATGGTGATGGTATGTCCGTTATACGTAAAAGGAACCGATTCATTTCGCAGCGTAATAATACGGTGCGTTTTAAATATAGCATACAGTTCCCGCTGACTGATTTCATAATCATTGTTTCCCCAGACAAACATGACAGGGACTCCCAAACCCGCAAGCCTTCTGACGTTTTCCTCAATTCTCGAGCAGGGCACCCCGCCCTCAGCTAAATCACCGCCGATTATAACCAAATCCGGCTGATGGCCCTGCGCTTCCTCCAAAAGACCGTGATCAACAATACGTTTATGAATGTCAGATATAAAAAAGATCGTAAGAGGCGGCTTCCCCTTCATTTTTGATAACGTAAATGTATGGATTTTTAGGTGATTGCCTTTTGCCACTGAATACATTTTTGCCGTCATTGCCACTGCTGCAATAGCCAATGCACCGGCAATTTTCATTGATCGCTTCATTAAAAACTCTCCATTCTTTTAGAACTTATCAATAAGACGGACAATAAAAAAAAGACGTTTCTATCGTTTGAGAAAACGCCCCATTTTATTTACTTTCAAAATATAGATTAATATCGTATTGGTGCTTCATCAATTGAAAAACAGATTCTCTCGCCTTCCATTTATCAGGCTGCGGCCAAAGATCAGTGCTTTTCTGAATAATTTCACATCTCAGTTTATGGAAATCACCCTCGGCTTTTTCTTCTTTTTTCTTAAAATAATATGAAGTGCAGTATGCAAAAGCAGTTGCCATCATCCAAAATAAATAAAAGGTATGGCTGAGCATTTCTTGAAGAATGAGCTGAGGCGCCGGACTTTTGATCATCATAAAAAGACATAATAAGCCCAGGCAAATGAGTGAGGTCCACCGCCACCTGCGGCATTGCGCAGCATAGTTTTCGTATTTTTGTTTTCGTTTCACCAACGCCTGTAGCATCTGTTTGGTCGGCGCGTCCGTAAATCGGTCCAGCTGGTTCCATAAGGATTCCATACGCTTCACACCTTGTCCCTTTTCATTGCTACAATATATGAGCCTGCGATCAAAAAGATGCCCGCTAATAAGTCAAAGGGATGTCCAAAATTTGCCCGGTATAAACGTCATTTCCGTTCAAATGGTTATAGGCACGGATCTTTTCTTCTCCTGATCTGCTTTTATAATATTTCATGGAAATGCGGTACAGCGTTTCTTTCTTTTGAACGGTGTGCTGAACGATACGTTTTGCCTCCGTATCTTGAACTGGTTCAGACTGCTGCTGTACCTGTTCCTGCTCTTTTTGGACTGTTTTTTCCGGGAAAGGGGAAGCAGCCGCGCTTTTTGCTTCCTGTTTGTTTGCTGTGTTCTCTTTTTCCGCTACAGCAGGCTGCTTCTTATCAGTTGTTGCTTCTGTTTGTTTCTCTGTCTTTTTGCCTTCAGATTTTTTTTTTGACTCTTCGCGCAGAACTGTCTCTGCCGTTTCTTTTTTGGCCTCTGGTTTTTGGACCACCTCGTATTTACTCTGGCTGCTGTTTATAAAAACATCTTCATAATCATCGGGATTTCCCGGATGGCTTTTCATTAGATAAAATAAGGTGACAAAGACGATAACCGGCACAAATACAAACAGTACTGCGAGAGTGGTAAATAACGGCGTTCTTGTTTTGCCTTGCTTTTTTTTCTTCTCTCTTTGATTTTTTACAGATTGTCTTGTCGGAAGGCTTTCTTCATCATCTTCGAAAAGGTCGTCCGCCAATGAGGTTTTATGGTCTTCATAAAGATTCTGGGCTTTTCTTCTCTCTACTCTAGACATGTTCGTCATGTGTATCCCTCCTAACATGTTCAAAACGAATCTGACAGGCAAACACGGCATCAATAATAAAATGCGCCGTTACCGGAACAAATAGATTGCCGGTCCATTCATAAATCAGTCCAAGCAAAAAGCTGATTGCCGTCACCATGATAAATAGCAGCCATTTTGTCAAATACCGAAAATGAAGAACAGCAAATACAAGACTGGCCGCCCATAAACCAATATGGGTCTGCAGCACTCCCCTGAATAACATTTCTTCAGCAAAAGAAATCAGAAGCGTTAAAAATATAATATGAGGGATTGGCCTTTTACTGAATAACTTTTTATTGATTCCGCCGTCATCATATAAATGAGGCGGACACCATTTCATGATTGCCATGTCGGCTAAAATGACAATAACCGCCAAAGAAACACCATACCAAATGATTCTTGTATCTCTAATATGCCAGAGGCTGAAAAAATCACTTATATCCTGAAAAAAGAACAAAACGGCAGCAGCGGACACCATGATGATCAGAAGCTGTGTCATGTATAGCTGCTTCAGTATATCACGGTCAGACAGATGCTGGATCAAATCCTTTTGCTGTTTCAGTTCGGCTCACCTACAGTCTCTAGACTGAATATACGGTGCAATTCCGATCTCCAGCCGTCTAATGGCGCTTTTTGGACGCGCTCCTCTTTTTGTTCATACAGCGAAAGATCAAAACCGCAATGTGAACAGCATGGCATGCTTCCTTTATCGGGCTCGTAGGTTTCATCAAAATAGGCTAACAGCGATTGTCTTAAACAGCCATCGCGATGAAGTAAAGCTGCCACGTGACGCATTTTTTCAAGTTTCAGCTCCATGCGATACGTGATTTCCCGCTTGATCAGATCAATTGATGTTTTCCCCTGCATAAAGAGATGGATGATCATGCGCGACTGCGTCTCTGTGATACCATATTGCATGAATAATTCGCGCAGTTTTCTTTCGTCCTGTTCTTCCGTTTCTTCCAGCACGCGAATAACATTGGCGATTTCTCCATCCGCAAGGCTCTCCATTTGGATAATCTGCTCCTGCAATTCGAAATCTCCAGGCGCTCTGAGCAAAATGCTGACACTCGGTTTTCCGTCACGCCCTGCTCTGCCGATTTCCTGCATAAAAGCTTCAGCCGTCTGCGGGAGATAAAAATGGATGACATATTTGATATCAGATTTATCAACACCCATGCCGAACGCATTTGTACAGCAAATGACATCAAGCTGATTATTGATAAATTGCTGCTGAATTAACATTCTGTCACCAGAATCCATGCCGCCATGGTAATAATCAACCCTGCTGCTTGTTTTATTTTTAATTTCCTCCGCTAATTCCTCTGCCCATTTCCTTGTCGGACAATAGACAATTCCCGGTCCTTGCAGGTTTTCAACCAGCTGAACGACCCTATCTATTTTTTCGGCAGTATCCGCGGTATTTTCAACTTTGAGTGCAATATTCGGCCGGTTAACCGAGTTAAGATGCTGTTCGGCATGCTGCAGATCAAGCAAATTCATGACATCATGCAGCGTATCCTTCGTCGCCGTAGCCGTCAGAGCAAGCACCGGCGGATGCCCAAGTTTTTTTCTCAGCTGTCCAAGCTTTGAATAATCAGGCCTAAAATCATGTCCCCACTCCGATATACAATGCGCTTCATCAATAACAAAAAGACTGATCGGAACGCTCTTTAATTTTTCCAGGACATATGACGACTGCAAAGCTTCGGGCGACAGATACAAAAATTTGTAGCGGTGGATATGCTCCAAAACGAAATGTCTTTCCTGCCTGCCGAGCATGCTATTCAATGCGGCAGCTCGTTTTTCTCCCCGCGCTTTCAGCTGCTGCACCTGGTCCTCCATTAAAGAAAGCAAAGGAGAAACGATTAATATCATACCGTCAAGCATATAACCGGGCAACTGGTAGCAAAGAGACTTTCCTCCCCCTGTCGGAAGCATTGCAATGGTATCCTTTCCGCTGAGTACGCTTCTGATGATGTCCTCCTGCCCTTTTTTAAAGGAATGAAAACCAAAAAACTGATATAACGCTTGCTGTAATTTAGTCATACTGTTTCACCTGCTTTGCCAATGCCAGCCTGATTTGAAAGTAGCTGAACCGCTGCTCTAGGCCTTCTCGAATTTGTTTGATCTTGTTTGTCCGCATGCGTTTGGCGAACTCAGCAATTTGGAGCTGATCTTCAGCCGAAATATATCCATCAATCACAAAAGCCGGCTCATGAAGAGAAATTTCGACGATATGGTCTTCAATTGTGGCGGTTTTCAGCTTTCTGATTTCAGCAATTCGCTGAATCGGAATCCCTTGTCTGACCATCTGCCATGTTTTTCTCGTAGACTCAGTCAGTGCGTTCTCCAAATGCACATCAGAAAGAAGATCCTTTAATATAGAATCTTCACATTGCGGCATGGAATGAATAAAATAATGTACCGCAGCCCAAAACAAGACATAAACGTACCACTCGTCTTCTTTCAGATTGTCAGCAAGCTGCCTGCTCGTATAACCGATCCTATTATATGAAGTTAATGAGTAGACAAAGATAAGAGCTGCTTTCTCGTCAAGCTTTTGCAAATGATTCTCCAGCATATCCTGCAAGCCTCTTGCCAGTTTTTCATGATCCTTTTGCTTGTGCATGTATCGCTTGACCCAGTGAAGCGTCTTATAATCTTTTGTGACGGGAATATACTGTCTGCTGCTGTGCTGCTTATTTGACAATACCTGTACGAGAAGGGAAAGTCTTTTCCAGAGCACGCTTGCGGCCTGCTGAAAATAAGCGCCGTGGCAATGGGCTGGCCAAGGCCGTTCACTCAGCGCCTGCCTCAACATGCTTTCGCCTCTAATAGTCACTCTGTATGTATCTGTTTCTGACATCGGTTCCAGAAATGACTGCTGTTCAAGCTTGCGGAGTGAGGCTGAAATGTCGCTTCTTGAACATTGCGGAGCCATTCCAAAATATCTTGCAGTCTGAAATAAGCCGGCATCTTGAATGGTTTGTGACGATCTTTTTCCTTTGAATAAGTGAAAAACGGCACTTCCTGTCCGTTCCCCGTTTATTTTAGAAAGGCAATCGAGAACCATGATATCAAAGTAATTTAATGACAACCTATCCACCCACATTCTTCCTGACAAAAATCGCTGGTTTGTTCTTTTTATTTTAACAGATTTTAAACAGAAATCGACGTTTAAAGTCATCATTAGGGGGGATGTTATGTAGATAACCCCTTATGTGATAAGCATTCTCAATCATTTTTCTGTTGAAATGTGGCATCAACATCATTACAATAAGTAAGAGGAATAGGTGTTAAATTGATTAAATATAAAGATTGATCCATTTGTTCCACCAAGAACAATCTGGGAGGTTTTATTCATGGCAAAGTACACAATCGTAGACAAAGATACATGCATTGCATGCGGCGCTTGCGGAGCGGCTGCACCAGACATTTACGATTACGATGATGAAGGCATCGCGTTCGTAACGCTTGACGAAAACAAAGGCGTTGTCGAAGTTCCTGAAGTACTGGAAGAAGATATGATTGACGCATTTGAAGGATGCCCTACTGATTCCATCAAAGTGGCGGATGAGCCGTTTGAGGGCGACCCGCTTAAATTTGAATAGAAGTAATCGAAAAAGCTCCCCTGCGGGAGCTTTTTTTATTTAATGAATATGCGCGCTTCTTTGCTGTTCAATCCACGGTTTAAGCTTGATAAAGATAAGTGTGAACACAATCGTAATGACAATGCCTTTTATGACGTTAAATGGCAGGATACCAGCGACTACCGCTGTTTTCAGCGCACTGTCGGATAATGCCGGGGAGTGTAAAAACCATGTGTAGGCCGGAAGAATCAGAACATAATTCAGAATGCTCATCAGCACCGTCATAGCTGCAGTTCCAAGCAGAAGACTTACTGCCAGGCCTTTTGCTGAGTTCAGCTTTTTAAATAAGAAAGCAGTCGGCAAAATAAAGAGTGTTCCGGCAATGAAATTTGCAATTTGTCCTACAGGCACTCCAGCCATGCTCCCCTGAATGATATATTGAAGAACGTTTTTTATCGCTTCAACGGCAATACCCGCTAAAGGTCCGTATATAAGAATCGCAATAATGGCAGGGACATCACTGAAATCAATTTTTAAATAATCAGGAAGCCCCGGAAACGGAAAATTTAACAGCATCAAAACAAATGCGATGCTGCTCAGCATGCTGATCACGACTAATTTTTTTACTTTCAATTTGCTCTCTCCTTTTCGATCACATCTTACTCGAAAAGCGGAAAGGTTCTTTTTCCAGCCAATAAAAAAACCGCTCTATGATATAAAAGCGGGGTTTCAAAAATTTGGCTTGGTAAAGAAACGTTTGAAAACCTTTCTTTCAAAACGCTGCTGAACCTCCATCTTCTCCCATCCAGACTATACTGTCGGCTTCGGAATCGCACCGAATCCTGCTGTCAAAAACAGCTCGCGGGCTTAGAGCCATTGCTCATCACCGCCGGTAGGGAATTTCACCCTGCCCCGAAGATTGATCATATGAATTTGGTTCCATTATAAACGATAAACGGTTGGTTGTATAGATAATTGCTTCAAATTAAATATAACGCCAAAAGTCTCTAAAACTGGTCAATTCCTCACTTTCCTTTTATCCTTTACTGCGTCAATACACATTGACACTCTATTGAGAATATGTTAAATTATCAGATATTTAGTTTGTCAATTTAGGAGGAAATCTTACGATGTTTCGAATATTGGTCTCAGACAAAATGAGCAACGACGGCTTACAACCACTTATTGAATCAGACTTTATTGAAATCGTCCAAAAAAACGTAGCAGATGCAGAGGATGAATTACATACCTTTGATGCTCTATTGGTGCGAAGCGCGACAAAAGTAACAGAAGACCTTTTCCAAAAAATGACTTCTTTAAAAATCGTCGGAAGAGCCGGTGTCGGTGTTGATAATATCGACATTGACGAAGCGACGAAACATGGGGTAATTGTTATTAATGCGCCAAACGGAAACACAATTTCCACAGCTGAGCACACATTCGCGATGATCTCATCTTTAATGAGACACATCCCTCAGGCCAATATCTCTGTAAAATCCAGAGAATGGAACCGCACAGCATATGTCGGTTCGGAACTTTACGGCAAAACACTTGGAATTGTAGGATTAGGCAGAATCGGAAGCGAAATTGCACAGCGTGCGAGAGCCTTCGGTATGACCGTGCACGTTTTTGATCCTTTCTTAACAGAAGAAAGAGCGAAAAAAATCGGTGTAAACAGCCGTACGTTCGAAGAAGTCTTGGAAAGCGCAGATATCATCACTGTGCATACACCGTTAACAAAAGAAACCAAAGGCTTATTAAACAAAGAAACAATTGCAAAAACGAAAAAAGGTGTTCGCTTAATTAACTGTGCACGAGGCGGCATTATCGATGAGGCAGCTCTTCTTGAAGCTTTAGAAAGCGGCCATGTTGCCGGTGCGGCACTTGACGTTTTTGAAGTTGAACCGCCAGTTGATAATAAACTCGTTGACCACCCGTTAGTGATTGCCACTCCTCACCTAGGGGCATCGACAAAAGAAGCGCAGCTGAATGTTGCAGCGCAAGTATCAGAAGAAGTTCTGCAGTTCGCAAAAGGTCTTCCTGTTATGTCAGCCATTAACCTGCCTGCCATGACAAAAGATGAATTCGCTAAGATTAAGCCGTACCACCAAATCGCAGGAAAAATCGGCAGCCTCGTATCACAATGCATGAAAGAGCCGGTACAGGATGTCGCGATTCAATATGAAGGCACAATTGCTAAACTTGAAACATCGTTTATTACAAAAAGCCTTCTGTCAGGCTTCTTAAAACCACGCGTTGACTCAACAGTTAACGAAGTAAATGCGGGCGGTGTCGCAAAAGAACGCGGCATTAGCTTTAGTGAAAAGATTTCCACTTCTGAATCTGGATACGATAATTGCATTAGCGTAAAAGTGACAGGAGACCGCAGCACCTTTACCGTTACAGCTACCTATATCCCTCATTTCGGAGAACGCATTGTCGAAATCAACGGGTTTAATATCGACTTTTATCCAACAGGCCACCTGGTTTACATCCAGCATCAGGATACGACGGGGGTCATCGGCCGAGTGGGACGTATTCTCGGAGATAACGATATTAACATTGCAACCATGCAGGTTGGCCGTAAAGAAAAAGGCGGCGAAGCCATCATGATGCTTTCTTTTGACAGACATTTAGAAGATAAAATTGTGAAAGAACTAACAGATGTTCCTGATATCGTGTCTGTGAAACTTATTGATCTTCCATAATGAAAAAAACTCAAGCTCTACAGCTTGAGTTTTTTTCTGCTTTTTAACGGTTTCCTGTTTATGTATGTTTGTGCAGTACTTCTAACACGCTTCTCAGTTCGGATACAGGTATTTGCCCAGGTGCTGAAGCCTCTTCTCCTGCGCCGAATGTGCAATCTGATCCAAATACCTCACCGCTCAGCCTGCTGACTAATCCCGTTCCCGCCATTGACATTGTGATCATCGGTCGGTCCGCATATTTTGTCTTCATCGTATACGTCGCATCAAGCAAGGTTAAAAGATCTCCTGCATCCTTCGGCATTACGGCTATTTTCGGAATATGCGCTCCTAACTCCTGCATTTTACGAAGCCGAGAAATGATCTCGTCCTTTGCAGGTGTTTTCTGAAAGTCATGATTAGACATAATCACGTAGACACCATTTTCTCCTGCTAAAGATACTAAGGCTTCAACGTTTGCCTCTCCTGAAAATAATTCAATATCGATAAAGTCTATATCTTTTGTGCGGATAGCCGTTTCCAGCAAAGCGATGTAGGAACTTACATCCATTTCTTTGCTCCCGCCTTCTTTAAGCGATCTGAATGTAAATAGAAACAGCTTGTCTCTCAAAGACTCTCGCAGCTTCGAGATCATCTTTATGACTGCTTCATTGTCGTCTGCTTTTTCAAATACATCGGCTCGCCACTCGACAATATCCGGATCCAGTAATTTCACAGCTTCTGCTTCTTTTAAAATTTGCTTTTCTGTTTTCCCCATCAGCGGAACGATGATTTTCGGCATCCCTTCACCGATGGAAACTCCTTTGATTGTTAACACGTTCACTCGTCTCAAATCCTTTCAATCTTTACCTTGTTTTATTATACACGGACAAGTTTTTTTTGAAAATTTCTATTATATGAAAAGCAACGAAAAAAGAGCCTGAAAAAAGGCTCTTTTAATGTAAGGAAATCGGATTTGGAGCAGCAGGAACCGGAATAGCTTCTGATACATCGTATCTGCCGATTTTTTTTGTTCCCGTTTCCGCAAAGGTCACTTCTGTAAAGCCAAACTCCTTTGCTGTTAAAAGAAGTCCCTCCAGCATTAAGATGCCGGCAATAGAATCCTCAACCCCCGAGTGTTTTGAGAAATGGATATATAAGTGATTCTGTTTCTCCGTTACAGATTTGACGGCACCCGCTTGAATAAGAGGTGCAGTATTTGTTTGAGTGCTCGATTCCATTTCCTTAATAGCTTCTTTTACAGTATTAAATGCTCTTTCTGTTGGAACGAGAAAGTCTTGTCCTTGTTCATTTTGGTACAAGGAGTAGGCTCTGTTCGACTGTTTAGGAATAGGAATTTCAGTAAAAGTACCATTTGAGCCAATACTGGCGCCGTCCTTTTTCTGCTCCGATGAAAAAATTTTGATTTTTTCATAAGGACTCCATTTTAAAGATTCTTTCAGCAATTTTTTTAGTATTGCGTCGTCTTTTACAGAAAAAGCCTCAATGGGCTGATCGACTTGTATATTTAATTCCTTATGATTTTGGTTTTCCTTTACTTCCACTTCATCCATGAAGGAGGGAATCGTGATGGCGTGATCAAGGATATCCAATTGATCACTTTCAAACAGCACCTCCTGTATGGTTTGGTTTGATTTCGTTTTTTTAATACTGACGGGTATAATTGTGGATGTTTCGGCATCGGCAATTGCTACAGTCGTATAATTGTTCTGCTCCTTTTTAGGAACAACTAACGATGACTGATACAGGGATAATGCAGCTTTTTTGCTGTCTGCTGTCTCAGTTTTCGTTATAGCGTTTTCTTGGGACGCTTCTTTTTGTTGAGGCTGTGCCTGATCAAAGAAATGAGGAGAAATAATGAAGGCGATATAAACCGCAACTGCAGTGGCACATGCGGGGCCAATCCACCTAACAGCGGACTTTTTTTTGCTTTTTGCCATCGAAAGCCGCTTGTATATGTCTTGCGGAGAACGATGGTCTTTAACTGCCGGCAGTTGACTTAACAACTCCTTTATCTGTTCTTCGTTCCAATCTGACTTCATCATCCATTAGCTCCTCCCTCAAAAGCTCCATATGTTTCCGAAGTACTTTGAGCCCTCTGTGTTGGGTCGTTTTCACTTTGCTTTCCGAGAAGCGCAGAGCATTGGCTGTTTCCTGTATTGAATATCCCTGAATAAACCGTAAGATAATCACAGCTCTTTGATCGATCGTACATTGATCGAGCGCAGCATAAATTTCCCGGACATTTTCATGTTGAACCGCGAGTTCGTCCGGAAGCAATTGCTGATCTCTGACATCCTGTGTGTCCCAATCAAATGTCCCGAGTACACGCTGTCTGATCGTCTGCTGCTTACGGAACCAGTCTATCGCCACATGGCGTGCAATCGACAAAAGCCATGTTTTTTCACTGCTTCTTCCTTCAAACGTATGATATGAATTTAATACACGAATATAAACCTCCTGAAGAAGGTCTTCAGCCTGGCTTTTATCCTTTACCATATAAAATAAAAATTGATATAAATCTTGATGGTAAGTTTTATATAACGCTTGAAAGGTTTCTTCCATAGGAAACCCCTCCGTTCCTTTAGTCGTAATAATAGCTTAAAAGTTACATTACAACTATATTACGAGAAACTGGAATTTGGAAGGGAATTTATATTAACATATCCTTAAATTTTATTAAGAAAAACCTTTTAAAAAACACCCGCTTAGATCAACGGGTGTTTCTTATGGAACAAGATTCTTCGGCAAATTCAGACTCGACTTGATCATTTTGTCGGAATATAAAACGTAAACGTCGTTCCTTTGTCCATCCGGCTGTGCACCGTAATGGTACCGTTGTGAGCTTCCACAATATTTTTAACAATAGCCAGTCCCAGTCCGGTTCCTGCTCTGCCTCTTGTCCTTGCTTTATCTGCTTTATAGAATCGCTCAAAAATAAACGGCAGATCCTCTTCCGGTATCCCGGAGCCAGAATCTTTGACGTCTATTTTTATTCCATCCTTAACCGTATGAACGGAGATGGAGACATTGCCGCCTGATTGAGTATGACGCAACGCGTTATCAATTAAATTGGTAAACACCTGCTCCATCTTATCTTCATCAAACATAAATTCCTCTTCAGTGAGAGAAATGTCCTGATGCAAAGAAATATTTTTTTCTTTGGCAACGCCGGAAAATTTGCGCATGATCTTTTCTATAAATTCATTAAGATTGATTTGTTCATAATGCAATCCAGTATGGCCTGATTCCATTCGCGCTAAATCAAGCAAATCGTTGACAAGGCGGCCCATTCGCAGCGACTCGTCATATATAATTTGAGCAATCTCTTTTCGGTCTTCTTCGGAGCTCGCAATGTCATCGACAATGGCTTCACTGTACCCTTGAAGCATGGAGATCGGCGTTCTTAATTCATGGCTGACATTTGCGATAAAGTCTTCGCGCAATTTATCAAGGCGGCGTTCTTCGGTCATATCTCGAAGAACGGCAACCGCGCCTCTGACATGCGATTCCGCATACAGCGGCGACATCAGCAGCACCCACGATCTGCCCTGCAGCGTCATTTCAATCATTTGTTCTTTTTCTGTGCTGACAGCATTTTGGAACAGTTCTTTTGCTTCTGGCGGAAGATTGTCGCCTTCTTTAATATTCATATTCTGCTCATAATACCAAGCCTGCAGAAAACGTTCGGCCGGCGGGTTTGTCACGAGAATCGTGCCGTCGATATTGATGGTAATCACACCGTCAGCCATACTGCTTAATATGTTTGAAAGCTGTTCTTTTTCTTGGTTGAGCGCATTGATATGAAAGTTAAGCTGCCGTCCCATTTGATTAAAGGCGGTTGCCAGCTCACCGATTTCATCCTGGGTTAAAATCGGGATTTTCGTGTCAAACTTGCCCTTCGCCAAATCCTGTGCGCCCTCTCTCATTTTTCGAAGCGGATACGTGACCCTGCTTGATAAAAAGAAAGCAAAAAATGTGGTCAGCACAATCGCAATGCCTGCGGCAAGGAATATATAACGGGTCGTGTGTTTTGTTGTGTCTTTGACGGCAAGCAGAGATTGAGATAAAAAGACCATGCCTTTTTTTCCGTCTTTTTCATACGGAACACCCACAATCAGGCGTTCATTATCCGTGTCTCTTCCACTCAGGCCCGTGCGTTTACTGACTTTTTTATGGTTGTCCAGAGCCTGATGTAAATCCTTGTCCCGCTGTATTTGCTCAAGCGTGATAGATGAGAGCCGATTTTTATCGTTCGGCGAATACCAGTATTTTTTCTCATCCTGTATGATCGCAATGCTTGTTAAGTTATCAGCGAGCTCCCAGGTGATCGACCTTGCCAGCGCCTGATCCTCGTGTTTTTCTAAGATGACTGCGACTTTATTTGCAAGCTGGGTTAAATCATTTTCGGCTTCTTCCACATGATAATTTTCGATAAACTCGAGTAAAAGCACCGTTAAAATAAATAATACGATCAGGACAAGAGAAAGGATCGTAGCCCACAGCTTGCCTACTACGCTTTTCCAAAATTTCATTCAGCGCCTACCTCGAATTTATAACCGACGCCCCATACGGTGACGATTTTTTTGGCAGCTCCCGGTGATACTTTATTGAGCTTTTCCCGGAGACGTTTGACGTGTGTGTCTACTGTACGCAGATCGCCAAAAAATTCATACTGCCACACTTCCTTGAGAAGCTTTTCCCGATCATACACTTTGTCAGGTGTTTTCGCTAAGAAGTAAAGGAGCTCATACTCTTTCGGTGTTAAGCTCACTTCAGTTCCGTCAGCAGTTACCCGATGGGCATCATGATCGATTGACAGATGAGAAAACACCAATACGTTTTTCGTCGGCGTATTCGCATTGAAATAAGAGTTTTGAGATGCCCTTCTCAGAAGCGCTTTTACCCGCAGCACAACTTCTCTCGGACTAAACGGTTTGACAATGTAATCATCTGTTCCCGATTCAAACCCCTGCACCCGGTTTGCTTCTTCTCCTTTTGCGGTCAGCATGATAATTGGTGTAGCTTTTTTTTCGCGAATTTGGCGGCAGACCTCAATTCCGTCTGTGCCAGGCATCATTAGGTCAAGCAAAATTAAGTCATAATTGGTTTCGAGGCCTTTGGCAATGGCTTCATCACCATTTTCCGCTTCTTCAATCACATAATTTTCACGTTCAAGATACATTTTTAAAAGGCGGCGAATTCTGGCTTCGTCATCAACTACTAATATTTTGGTTTCATTGGATTGGTCCATCGTTTTCCCCCTGCTTTCCTTCTGTTACTTTCATTTTATCAAATCGTGAGAAAGTTTGATAACTGTATCGCTTTGTTCTGGACTATGCATAAGAATGAAGTCCGGCAAGCACAAGATTTACGAATATTAAATTGAACATAATGATGGCAAAACCGATTACGGCCAGCCATGCTGATTTCTCACCGTGCCACCCTCTTGACAGCCTTAAATGCAAATAAGCGGCGTAAAACAAAAACGTGATCAGCGCCCATACTTCCTTCGGGTCCCAGCCCCAAAATCTCGTCCAAGCGAGCTGAGCCCAAATCATTGCAAAGATCAGCGCGCCGAGTGTAAAAATCGGAAAACCGATGGAAACGGCTCTGTAGCCAACCTCATCCACCAGATCAAGATTCACGTTTTTCACCAGAGGATGTAAACAGGCACTGATTCTTTTTCTGACGATCAGGCGAAGCGCTCCGTACAATAGGAGTCCAGCTCCAAACGACCAAATCACTGTGTTTACCTTTCTGCCTGAGAAAAGGGCCGGAAGCTCTGCAATGGGCTGCATTTTCCCCTCGGTGATAAGCTCACCCTCATGCGGACCTACAAGTGCGGGCATTTCATAGACCATCACGCTTTTTTCCTTATTCTTATCCACCCAGTTAAACTCAGCTTCATAGCCGGCAAAACGAAACACAGATGTTATCATAATAAAGGCAACTGCCGTCACCATAATAAACATGATAGCTTCAAGCCAAAAGGTTTTTTTACTTGGTTTTGTCTGGTCAACATGCTTCAAAAGAAAAATGACACCTGCGACAAAACTGATGGCGAGTATAGCTTGCCCCAGCGCGGCCGTGGTTACGTGGATATACAGCCAATTGCTCTGCAATGACGGAATTAAAGGCGAAATGTCCGTCGGAAACATGCTGGCGTATGCAATCAGCAATAAAGCGATCGATAATGTAAACAGACCTAATGAAGGCAATTGATAGATAAAATAAAGGATAATAAAAGCAAGCACAAGCATCATGCCAAAGGCCGTTGTAAATTCAAACATGTTGCTGACAGGCGCATGACCGCTGGCAGCCCACCTTGTAATAAAATAGCCCAGGTGGCAGAGAAAACCGATAATCGAAAGGGTAATCCCGATCGTCGCCCACCGGTTTGCCCTGTCTTTTTTATTTTTCCTTCCGCGTATGGCCCCGCCGAAAATCGGGACCGCAATTAAATACACGAGAAAGGCCGCATAAAGAAAATTTCCGCTCAGCTCCGCCATGACACCACTCCCTTTTCGCCTATTTCTGTGTTTTCATTAATTCTTTTTGGTCTGCTGGTTCAGTCAGCCCCGTATCGGCTAAAACAAATTTTAAATCCTGCTTTAGTCCGTACCAGTTTTTATTGGTATGGCCGGCAACCATGACTGCACCTTCCTGTGTATGCAGCCAGATTCTGCGGTGCTGCCAGTACATTCCTTGAATGACGCCAATCATAAAAATGGCTCCGCCGATGGCAAGCACCCAAAGCGTCAGATCTTTTCTGACTGTCAGACCGGTTATGTTTTTCGTTTCGACATGGTCAAATTTCAACTTGTACTTATTGCTGCCCGACCCTTCAATTGTTTCTTGAATGGCAACAAAACTTTTTTCGCCTTTTGGCTTATCTGGCGTTATGATATTAAAAACAAACGCCGGATTGTTAGGGATTTTTGTTTTTGTGCTCGGCTCTCCGTCCTGATTAAAATAGAAGTCAGGAAGGTAGCTGGCGACCTCAACTTTGTAACCGTTGCCAAGATCATAAACCGAATCTGGATCCAATAGGTTGATCTGTAGGCTCCCAAAGGATTTTTTTGATTTTTTGTCAATCAGCTGAAACACCATCTGATCGAGCTGATTCTCTTTATAATCCACCTGATAAACAGAAAACGAATCAAAGCGCAGCGGCTGATTGACACGAATATCTTCTTCTTTTACTTTTTTCAGCTTCGGCTTCTCTCCGTAGACAATTTTGCCTTCCCGTTTATAGAGAACCGCGTCTGTTTGAAAATTTTTCGCGACCTTTCCGCTTCCGACTCTGTCAATGGCATCAGCGAACACCTTTTTTTCTGTATCGCTGTTATAAGTCTCTACGCTGAATTGATTGTTTTTCAAATAATATCTTCCGTCTGTGCCTGGAATTGCCGCAGTTTCGCCTTCTCTGACCCAGAGCGTTTCATCGACGTACATGCCCGGCACAAATCTCAGCATTGCGCCAATCAGGAAAATGATTAGTCCTATGTGATTGACATACGGACCCCAGCGGGAAAAACGCCCTTTTTCCGCCAGAATGCTGCCCTCTTGTTCTCGTATTCTATAACGCTTTTTCTTTAAGAGAGTCACAATCTTTTCTTTTTCTTCAAGGTTGAGCTCGGTCTCCGTTTCACTGAACAGCCGCTGCCTTTTTAAGAAAACAGCGCTTCTCCTGACCCCCTGATTTTTCAATGCTCTGTACAGGGGAATCACACGGTCAAGGCTGCAGATGACAAGAGAAATGCCGATAGAGGCAATCAGCAGCAAATACCACCAAGATCCATATAAATGATGGAACCCGAGTAAATAATAAAGCTGGCCGAACGTGCCGTATTGTTCTTTATAATATGTATCAGCCTGAGCGCCGGGGGGCAAATAGGCTTCTTGAGGAAAAATAGTCCCGAATGCCGATGCTGCAAGGGTTATGACGATAAGCCATATTCCGACCTTAACCGAAGAAAAGAAGTTCCATATTTTATCAATGGACGTTTTGTTATAGGTTTGTGAACGTCTCGCACTTCCATCGTATCTCATATCAGCAAGCGGGGGCTGCGTTTCCTGAAGCGCCCTGCCGCACGATTCACATAAAACGGTTCCGACCGGGTTGATATGTCCGCATTCACATTTTACCTGCTTCATCCCGAAGTCGCTCCGGGTTTTATCAGATTCATATAGTCATGGATCATGCTTTCTGTCATAGTGCCGGTCACCACCTTGACAACTTTTCCTTCCGGATTGATTAAAAAGGTTGTCGGAAGCGGAGATACGCCATAGGCATCAAGCACCTGACGATCTGTATCCAGGACAACCGGAAAATTCACTCCGTAGGATTTCATAAAATTATGTACTGCTATCTTTGACTCCCCAACATTTACCGCGACAATTTCAACGCCATGGTCTTTAAAATATTTGTATTGGTTCGCCATATAAGGAAATTCTTTTTTGCACGGCTCACACCAGGTGCCCCAGAAATTCAAAAAAACACCTTTTCCTTTTAAGTCACTCAGCTCAATACGTTCCCCATTCGTATCTTCAAGGACAAAATTCGGTGCCTCGGACCCTTCGGATATGCTCTCTTTGTCGGCAAATACAGCATTGTATATTGTATAGCCCAGCGCGCAGATTAAAACGAGAAGGATGCCGGTCCGAATGAATAAACGCCTTTTTTTCTTCATTGTCCACTGCCCCCTTCCCCTATTGCAGATCCATTCAATTATATCATTTCACAATCATTTCACATTTCTAACTTTTTGAAGGTTATGTGAAACTTAGAAAGCGTTTTTACCGTGTTCCGCTAGCGCTCTGAGTCTTTTGACTTCATGCGGCGTAAGCTCTCTTGCGTCTCCCGTATTTAAGCCTCTCAGATTTAAAAATGCGTATTCTTCCCGCTTCAGCTTAATTACTTCATGTCCGATTGCTTCAAACATGCGGCGCACTTGCCTGTTCCGTCCTTCATGGATGGTCAGCTGTATAATGCTTGTTTGTTTTTTCTTATCCAATGAAAGCAGCTTCGCTTTGGCAGGCGCTGTTTTGCCTTCCTCTAGCATAATGCCGCGCTCCAGCTTTCTGATCAGCTCTTTAGACGGTATGCCTTTTACCTTTGCTACATATGTTTTGTTTATTTCATATTTAGGGTGCATCAGCTTGTTGGCAAACTCGCCGTCATTGGTTAAAAGCAAAAGACCGCTTGTATCGTAATCCAGACGTCCGACCGGATAGATGCGCTGCGGCACTTCTCTAAAAAAGTCCGTCACGACTTTGCGCCCTTTATCATCATCCGCTGCGGAGATCACGCCTCTTGGTTTATATAGCAGAAAATAAACAGGCTCTTCACGTTCCACCTTCAAGCCGTTTACTTCAATCTGATCAGAACCGGTGACTTTAACACCAAGCTCTGTTATTACTTTGCCGTTCACCTTTACTTTTCCTTCTTTAATCAGCTCTTCTGCCTTTCTGCGCGATGCAACTCCGGCGTGAGCAATTACTTTTTGCAGTCTTTCCATGTCTTTCACCTCAAGTATTATCTTACTTTTTTCAACCTGAACAAACAAGCTTTTTCAGATTTCGCATGCTTTATCTAAAAAAACGCCATTTTCAGGCGCTCCCAAATAATAACGTAACGATGATGATAGATGCAACTACACCGATTAAATCAGCAAGAAGTCCCACCTTTAACGCATCACCCATTTTTTTAATGCCGACCGCTCCGAAATACACCGTCAGCACATAAAGTGTTGTATCCGTTGATCCCTGCATCACCGATGCCAGCCTGCCAATAAAGGAATCCGGTCCATACACTGCAATTAAATCGGTGGTCATACCCAGAGCAGCCGTACCGGAGATCGGACGGATCAGCGCAAGCGGAACCACCTCAGCCGGTATGCCGATGGCGGAAAAGACCGGCTTTAAAAGATCCATAAAAAAGTCAAGCGCGCCTGATGATCTGAAAACGGTAATCGCAACAAGCATCCCTACTAAGTAGGGGATAATCGAAAATGCGATCTCAATTCCTTCTTTTCCGCCTTCAACAAAGGATTCATATGTCGGCACCTTTTTGATTGTTCCATAAAGTAGAATGCCGGCAATAATGATAGGGATCATGGCTAAAGACAGCCAGTTGATAATTTCCATCGGCTTACCTCCCCTTCTTTTTACGGCGGTAATAAAAATAACGGTCAATAATAATGGCGCCGATTCCAGAAATGAGTGTCGCCAAAATGCTCGGTCCGACGATATCTGTCGGCGTTTTGGAGGAATAGGCCATTCGCACGGCGATAACCGTTGTCGGGATGAGAGTAATGCAGGAAGTATTAACAGCTAAAAAAGTGATCATGGAACGGCTCGCTTCCGAACGGTTTCCATTCAGCTTTTTCATTTGCTCCATTGCTTTAATGCCAAGAGGTGTGGCCGCGTTCCCGAGACCGAAGAAATTCGCCATGAGATTTGATAAAATGTAGCCCATTGCGGGATGATCCGGCGGTATGTCAGGGAACAGCTTAGAAATAAAAGGCCTGCACATACGGCTGAAAATATCCAGCAATCCTGACTGTTCAGCTATTTTCATTAAACCCAGCCAAAAAACAAGCACGCTCATAAGTCCAAATGAGATTGTGACAGCTTCTTTGGCTCCTTTAAACACCGCCTCATTTACATCCTGCAGCGTTCCGTTGCACATCGCAAATACTAGCCCGATCACAGTTAAGCTGACCCAAATTATATTGACCATTTTGCCCCGCCAGCCGCATTCAGAAAAATGGATTGAAACGTTTCAAAAAACTTTTTTTTCGGTTTTTGATTTCGTTCGTTTTCGTAATAGATCGGCACTTTTGCGATGATTTCATCGTTGAACATGACTTTCATATATCCTACAATATCCGGAATTTTTGAGACATCCTTTTCCCAGGCTTTTTTTGGTTTGAGCAGGGTAGTGTTGATTTTGACATCTTCTTTTTCTTCTTCGGTAAGCAAATAGGTGATGTCCCGTTTGATGAAAGCTTTAGACTCATAAAATGTACCTTTGAGCTTCGGAATATCTCCTTTCTTTGCGATTAAATATGTTTGATAATGATCAAATACATAGTTAAACATATTCATATGATCATCCCAATCGTCGGGGTCATTAATGGTAACGGCTATCAGATCTACGCCGTCCTTTGAAGCGGTTGAAACCAGTGTGCGTTTTGCAAGCTTGGTATAGCCTGTTTTCCCCCCTGTGCTGTATGGATACAGCATCGTCAGCAATTTATTTTTGTTTTTCCATACGCTTTCCATTGTTTCTGCTTTGTATATTTTTGTGCCGGAGATGGTTTGATAGTCTTTGAGCTTCATGGCGTATTTCGTTAAAACAGCCATGTCATAAGCTGTTGAGTAGTGATTTTCATGGTCGTCCAATCCGTGCGGGTTTTGAAAACGGGTATTCTCCATACCGATTTGTTCTGCTTTTTGGTTCATCATATAGACAAATCCATCGAGGCTTCCCCCGACATACTCAGCAATCGCAACAGCAGCATCGTTCCCGGATCTCAGCATCAGGCCATACACAAGATCCTTTAATTTTACTTTTTGCCCTTCGGTTAAATAAATGGCCGAGCCCTCTGTTCTGACCGCATTTGCAGAAACAGTCACGGTTTCTTCCATTTTTCCGGATTCAATGGCGAGAACAGCGGTCATGATCTTTGTAATACTGGCAATCCGCCTTTTTTCATGCTCGTCCTTGGCAAATAACACTCTTCCTGATGTGCCGTCAATGACAATGGCGCTCTTCGCACTGACATTTATAGCTGCATGTGCTGTGTTCACATTTACATTTGCAAATAGAAAAGAAATGATGACTATTAATACAGCTTTTTTAAAAATGCGCATGTTTGTTCACGTCCTTGTGGTGGTTTGTACAAGTTTATGCGCATGTCCATCAGTTATGAATAACAATTGTGTCTTGGCCTGCAAACATAAAAAAACTCTCCCATAAAGGGAGAGTAAGTGTTATCTGATTGATGCCATGCTAGATCCGGACGCTTCGTAATGAGCCAGTTCTTCCCTCATCTTCAGAAACGCTGCGCTCAGCGGCAATAATAATTGCTCCAGAGACTGCGGAACAGCATGGTAGAACTCAATTGCGCTGACTCCGGTATATGACGCCCGGCTGTTTTCACACCAGGTGTCTTTCTTTGGCATAAAGAACTCTTCAATGCATTGATGATACACATTGTAAAGTGTTTTTTCCGCTCTGGTTTCCTGAAATGGCTCTTGCATAAGGAGACGGCGGCATGCTTCAGCGCCTCCTTCACAAAATACTGTCATTCTTCTCAGCGTGCTCAGCACATCACAGCAGTATGCCTCTTCAACAGGCAATTCAGCCTGCATAGACGCCAGTGTGGTTTGATTTAAATAATCATTAACGGTATTGACAACCATTGATAAGAATTCGCCTGTTTTTTGAGTCTGCACTCGCACAATCGAATGTCCCATTTCGTTTGGTATCTTCCCCTCATGTCTTTGTCTCTCACATTTTGCTTCTTTCATGATAGCTACTTCTTCCTTATATCTTATGTTGATGAAAAAGCGCGATTCATTAAATCTCTATTTTATGTCTTCAAAGGTTTGGTTAAAGTTTTCAAAGAATAAATCCGCTTCTTCTTGAAGAACGTCATCTTCCGCATTTTCAGGCAGCGGCGGAAGCTCGTCCAGCGTTTTTAAGCCGAATTGCTCAAGAAAAGTCGGCGTCGTGCCGTATAAAATGGCCCGTCCCGGACCGTCAGCGCGTCCGACTTCACACAGCAGCGCCTTGGCGACAAGGCTGTGTAAAATTCTTTCTGATTTCACGCCTCTGATATCTTCAATTTCCGCTCTCGTAATCGGCTGTTTATATGAAACAATCGCCAGCACCTCCAAAGATGCCTGGGAAAGGCCTTTCGACGGTACTTCGATCAGTTTTTTCAAGTACGGCGCAAAGTCCTTTTTGGTGGAAAGCATGTACGTATCTGCATATTCAATAAGTTCAATGCCTCTTGTATCATGACGGTAATCGTCTGCGACATCCGCCATAATGGTGTTCAGTTCAGGCTCTTCTATTTCAAGCACTGTTAACAGCTGTTTTTTGGTCAGTCCTTCATCGCCTGCCGCATATAGAAGGGCTTCCACTATAGCTTTCCAATTCACGATATCAAGCCCCATGAATGGATTCACTCCCCATAATGTAAATATCTGAAAAATTTTGCTCCTGCTCAATCAAAATCAGCTGATTTTTCATCAGTTCTAGAACCGCCAGGAAGGTGACAACCAAATGTTCTTTTTGCTCATATGAAAAAAGATCCATAAAATTGATTCTTTTCCCTTTTGATTTCAGGCTGTGCACGATTTCATTCATTCTGTCTTCGATTGGTATTTCCTGTCTTGTAATTGTTGTTTCCATCGGCCTTGTTATTTTTTTTCGCTTCAGCACTTTTTGAAAAGCGCCAATCATATCGTAGACTGTGACTGACAGCTTTTGCTCCGACTGTTTCACTTCTTTTGCATATTCGCTCAAGTCACTCGGCGGTTTCGTGAATGATTTTTGTCTTTCTTCTTCCCGTTCCTTTAATTCCTTCGCCGCGTCTTTATATTTTCTATACTCAATCAGCTTTTCAATCAGTTCCTCCCGCGGGTCTTCTTCCTCAAGCAATTCATCCTCAAACAGCTCTTCCTCTTGCTTCGGGAGCAGCATTCTGCTTTTAATACTGAGCAGTGTGGCAGCCATCACCAAATACTCGCTGGCGATATCAAGCTCAAGCACACGCATCGTATGTACATATAATAAATATTGTTCAGTAATCTTCGCCACAGGTATATCATATATGTCAATTTCAAGACGATTGATTAAATGAAGCAGCAGGTCCAATGGGCCTTCAAACGTATCAATTTTTACTTGATATTCTTCCATCATCTCACCATTTTCAAGTATCACTCTCATTGCCGGATAAACTGGCTACCCTTTAGTATAAGCCACCAAAAAGCTCTCGTCCAATACTATTTCATTTCCTGCATTTCAAGAGATTTGTGCTGAATATTCAAATAACAAGATATCCGCCTACACAAAAAAGGGCAGGTGTACATAGGATGCTCGCGTAGACCATAACAAAGGAGGCTGAATGTTCATGGGAGAAAAGTGCTTCAGCGGCGGTTTCGCTTTAATTGTCGTTTTGTTTATTCTGCTGATTATCGTAGGTGCCGCTTGGATTTGCTAGAACTAAAAATGAGCAGGTCCAATGCGCTGTTTTTTCCTTTTATCTGTCCTGTGTTACACTAAAGGCGGATTAAAAGGAGGAAGCATCTTGTACCCGAAAGCTTATATCGATTATCTCGTTGAATTTCACGCAACACGGGATTATTTTGAATGCCATGAAATACTAGAAGAATATTGGAAGGAAGATCCTCCGAACAAACGAAAAATACTTTGGGTCGGCTTTATCCAGCTTGCTGTTGCTTTGTATCATCACAGAAGACAGAATACAGCCGGGGCCAAAAGATTGCTGGCAAACAGCATACGGATTCTTCAAGCGAAAAAACAAGCGGTGGAAGATTTGGGGCTTGATCATACCCGTTTACTAAAGCTTATGCAGTCGGTTTACGAACAAATTGAACTGGGATCTTCCTATAAAAGCATCATGCTGCCAATTAAAGATGAGAGGCTGAAGGAAGCATGCCGCATTGAATGCAAGCGAAAAGCTTACACGTGGGGACAGCCCAGCACACTCACTGATAGATTTCTAATTCATAAACATCGTTTGCGGGATCGGACTGATGTCATCCGCGAACGCGAGAAAGAAATTGAACGAAGAAAAAAAAGCAGAGGCTGATAACAGCCTCTGCTTAATTATTGTATGAAATGTCTTGATCCTGCTGACCTTGACAGCGTTCGAAAAAGCTCTGCGTTAATTCATTCGGAACCAGTACCTGCGTTTTGAATAAATGCTTTAAAGCATCCATCATCTGTTTTCCGATTCCTTGATGGCGATGAGAAGGATTCACACTGATATGCCGGATTTCAACCTCGGAATCCTTTTTTTCAACTCCGATTGCTCCGACGATATCCTCGGCCTCTTTCCAAAGAAAGAGCTGGCGGTCTGTATCCGTTTCGTAGTCCTTAATTGTCTGCTGAAGCTGCTTAAGATCTTTTTCATTTGGCATAAATGAAAGAAGTCCCATCGCAATCTTTTCAAACGATTTTTTATAACGAATTAACATAAAAACCCCTCTATATCCTAAATGTCCAGTTCTATCAAACGGATAAGTATAGGTGATCCGTTTTCTCACATTATATCATTTTCGCCATATTTTTAAACTGTTTTCAGCAAATTATTCAAATGAACGGTTTAAATTTGCCATTTCTATGGCAGAAACAGCACAATCTACGCCCTTATTGCCCGCTTTTGTTCCAGCCCGTTCAATGGCCTGCTCAATGTTTTCCGTAGTGACAATTCCAAAGATCACAGGTACGCCTGTTGTGTTCGCTGCTTGCGCGATGCCTTTTGCAGCTTCGTTGCAGACGTAATCGTAATGAGTCGTCGCGCCTCTGATGACAGTGCCGAGTGTAATAACGGCGTCATATTTTTTTGTTTCCGCCATTTTTTTAGCAGCGAAAGGAATTTCAAATGCGCCCGGAACCCAAGCCACATCAATATCGTTTGTATCCACGCCGTGTCTGAGCAAAGCATCTTCTGCCCCGCTCAGCAGCTTGCTTGTAATAAAATCATTAAATCTTCCTACTACGATTCCGATTTTAAGACCTGTACCAACTAAATTTCCTTGTATGATATTCATATGATTCCCATCCTTTTTTGTGATTTTTGTTATTAGAAATGAAGTAAATGACCTAGTTTATTCATCTTTGTTTGCAAATATTTTTTGTTGTGCTCTTTGGCCTCCATTTGAAGTGGCACTCTTTCTGTAATGCTGAGACCATACCCTTCAAGTCCAGCAATTTTCCGCGGATTATTCGTCAAGAGCTTCATATTCCGCACGCCGAGATCGCGTAAAATTTGAGCACCAATGCCGTAATTGCGCAAATCAGGCAAAAAACCGAGCGCTTCATTAGCTTCTACGGTGTCATACCCTTCTTCCTGAAGCTTATAAGCTTTTAACTTATTGATCAGACCGATGCCCCGGCCTTCTTGGCGGAGATACAAAAGCACTCCCCGGCCTTCTGCGGCAATTTGCGTCAGTGCGGCGTGAAGCTGCGGGCCGCAGTCACAGCGATGAGACCCAAACACATCACCTGTGAGACACTCTGAATGAACCCGGACCAATACTGGTTCTTCATTAAACGGCACATCTCCCATCACAAATGCGACATGCTCTTTTCCGTCGATCTCATTTGTGTATCCGTACACCTTAAATGTTCCAAAATCAGTCGGCAAGGTAATATCGACTTCCCGCTCTACAAGTGTTGTCAAGTTGTAGCGGTACTCAATTAAATCTTTAATGGTGATCATTTTTAATTGATGCTTTTTCGCAATTTCTATCAGCTCAGGTACTCTTGCCATCGTTCCGTCTTCATTCATAATTTCGCAAATGACGCCTGCTCCCTGAGAACCGCAAGCTTCAGCAAGATCGACTGCCGCTTCTGTATGGCCCGCTCTTTTCAGAACACCTCCCTTTTTCGCAATCAGGGGAAAAATGTGCCCCGGACGCTGAAAATCTGCCGGCGCTGAACCGCTGTCCAGCAAAGCTTTGACAGTAAATGATCTTTCCTGTGCGCTGATTCCCGTTTTTGTCTTACGGTGGTCAATGCTTACTGTAAAAGCAGTGTGGTGGGAATCTGTATTGTGCTCAACCATAGGATGAAGATCGAGCCTGTCAGCGATTTCCTCACTGAGAGGCGTGCAAATCAGCCCTCTTCCGTGCGTCGCCATAAAGTTAATCACTTCAGGAGTCGCATGCTCCGCAAGAGCCACAAAGTCTCCTTCGTTTTCTCTGTCTTCATCATCCACAACAATGATGACTTCGCCTTTTTTTAAAGCGTCTAATGCCTCTTCTATCGGATGAAACATGCAAATCTTCCTCTCTAAAAGCCGTTTTCGCTTAAGAAGGCTTTTGTTATGGTTTGTTGGTTCTTATTTTCATTGGCTTTATGCAAAAATCGATACATATATTTTCCGATCATATCGCATTCGATATTCACTTTAGAGCCGATTGTTTTTTCTGAAAAAATCGTTTCGCTGATGGTGTGAGGGATTAAAGAAATCGTCACGGTATCATCTGTCAGCCCGAAGATGGTTAAACTGACGCCGTCCACGGTAATAGATCCCTTTAAAACCAACGTTTTTGTTAATGACGAATCCATTTTCAAATCATAGTAAACTGCGTTGCTTTTTTCTTCAATACGCGTGATTTCTGCGGTTCCGTCGACATGGCCTGAAACGAAATGGCCTCCAAAACGCCCGTTTGCCGCCATGGCTCTTTCCAGATTCACTTTGCTGCCTTTTGATAAATCGTTCAGCGACGTTGCTTTGACTGTTTCAGGCATGACATCAACTGTGAAGTGACTTTTCGTGAAATCAGTAACAGTCAGACAAATGCCATTTACTGCAATGCTGTCGCCCAAATGAACATCCTCTAATATTTTTGAGCATTTAATTGTTAAGGCCATAGAGGGGCCAGCTTTTTTCATGGATTCGATTGTGCCTGTTTCTTCTATAATTCCTGTAAACATGGTCACCATCCTACTCGTTTTTCGGTTTTGCCGTCAGTCTGATATCACGGCCAATTTGGGTTATATCTGTGAATTGTAATAAGGGGACATCTTTCATTGATTGAAAACCTTCACCGGAGATTAAGCTGGGAGCAAGCGTTCCTCCGATTAATTTAGGGGCAAAATAGTAGATGATCTCTTGAAAACAGCCTGCTTTGACGAAGCTTCCGTGAACAGCTGATCCGCCTTCCACATACACCGACATGATGCCTTCTTCCGCAAGGATTTTCAGTACATCGGAAATTGGTATACGATCTGTTTCCAGAGTAAATATTTTCACGCCAAAAGCAGAAAACCGTTTTTTCTTCTCCTCATCAGCACGTGTTGTTGTAAAAATCCAAGTCGGCGCTGCCTGATCGCAAATCACATTGGCGTCATCGGGAATCGAAAGTTCGGTATCAAGTATCACCCTGACCGGCTGTTTTGAAACATTCGGGAGCCTGCAGGTTAAGCTTGGATTGTCAGCCTTCACAGTGCCTGCTCCGACCAAAATGCTTTGATGTGATTTCCTGTATTGCTGAGCATCCTGTCTTGCAGCTTCTGATGTGATCCATTTGCTGTCACCTGTACTGGTCGCTGTTTTTCCGTCTAGGCTTGCGGCAGCTTTTAATGTGACGTAAGGGAGGCCTGTCCTCATGAAATGCAGAAATTTTTCATTCAGCTGTTCCGCCTGATCTGCCAGAATGCCTTCCTTTACTTCGATGCCGGCTTCTTCTATCATGCTGATTCCCCGTCCGGCCACAAGCGGGTTAGGATCTCTCATTGCGACAAATACTCTCTTTATCCCGGACTTGATAATCAGTTCGGCACAAGGCGGTGTTTTTCCGTAATGGCTGCATGGTTCAAGGGTGACATAAATATCAGCGTCTTTCACATGTGCGCCTGCCATATGAATAGCATGGACTTCCGCGTGAGCTTCACCGTATTTTAAATGGGCGCCCATCCCGACAATCTGTCCGTCCTTCACCACAACAGCGCCTACGAGCGGATTCGATTCGGTCTGTCCTTCACCCTGCTTCGCAAGACCCAACGCCAGTTTCATATAATACTCTTCCATCTGTTTTCCCCTCCCTTCTTTATTCATTTACCGTCAAAAAAGCCCCGAATTTAAGAAAAATTCGGGGCTTTAGGTATTTTACGCAATAGGAAATAACACTATGCATGTTGATACATTTTGCATAGCGGTTCTTCATCCTTCTCCCATCCAGACTTTCACTGTCGGCTTCAGCTTAAACTGAATCCACCGCGTACATATGTGCACACGGGTCACGGGCTCTAAAGCGCATGTCGCTTTACTACCGCCGGTCGGGATTTCCACCCTGCCCCGAAGGATACAATCTTTATTCATTTGTCCTTAATGGCTATTATAGCGATCCTTTCTTAAGTACGCAATGAAATAAACTTACAATTTGAGAAATCAAAAAAACACCCATCGTTCCGAAAGGTGTTTTTTCACTTAATCATTTACTTTTGCAACCTTGATTAAACCGTCGATCCGCTTTGATTTGCTGAAGTACGCCTTAATCTTATCGCCTTCTTTTATATCAGACAAATCTTGATTTAACTTTTTTCCGTTGAAGATGATCTTCGTGCCGTTTTCTGCTTCTCCATGATATTCGGTGCCGTCAATTTTTGTCACTTGATATTCCTCGATTGTATACTCTTCTTCTTCGGAGGACAAGGTTTGTCCAATCGCTGTCGGAACGTCTTTCAGTTCAACATCATTTATGTACATATACCCCCCTGCAAGTAAAACCAGTAGCACTAACAGAATGGTAATCTTGGTTTTTATTCTTCCCATTTTAAAAAACCTCCAGCCAATATGAATCTATTCATTCATATGAGTTATTCCTTTTTTTCATGAATAAAAAACCGTAAATTCTCGTAAATTATTAATATAACGATGCATAACGGGAATATGTTTCGCATTTCTGCAAAAATTTCTTTTCTATAGATATACGAATTTATGTTCTGGTTTTAGGGGATGCATGAGAAAAAGAATAAAAAAGCAGCTCCTTTTCAGGAAACTGCTTATACCTAGTTGGTTTTACGAATGTCGTTAAATGGGAAGAAAACAAACTTTGACGTACCCGCAATTTGTTTTTTCGTAAAGAGTCCAAGCCCGTTTCTGCTGTCCATTGAGTATCGGCGGTTATCACCCATAACAAAATATTTGTTATCAGGCACTTTGATCGGGCCGAAATCATCAGTTAGATGGTCATATCCATCTTCTTTTGCTTGCTTTTTATTTGCCTTCAAATAAGGCTCATCCACTTTTTTTCCATTGATATAAAGCTGGTCGTTTTTCATTTCGACTGTGTCTCCCGGCAAGCCGATCAGCCGCTTGACATAGTGGACATCATCCCCGTTTAGCACGATGATATCCCCTCTCTTAAACTCGCCTATGTACTTAACTGTCATATTGACAAATACCCTTTCATGGTCATGAAGGGTAGGCTCCATGGACTCACCGTCAACGACATACGGCGCAAAAATAAAATTGCGGATGAGTAATGCCAGAACAACTGCGATAATAATCGCTTTGGCCCATTCAAATATTGATTTTTTCTTAGAAACGGTTTCCGCTTTCAACTGAGTTCCTCCAATAAACAACGGTCTTCAATTTATGTTATCACGAATCGATAAGAAATCCCATTAGGACCATTGAAGAAAATTTTCACATCTATTTATTCTTCTGCCAGAATCAATTTGTTCCATTTCCTAATGAAATCGGGAGAAGAATCAATCAGCCTCCAAAGAACAAATCCAATATATTGCCGGCAGTTGAAGTTTCTTTATTATAAAACTCCGAATATCCGCATTTCTTACAGTAGACGACGAGAAAACGGTTATGCTGCACATCAAACAACTTTGACAATCCGGTTCCAGTTGTGGCAATTTCTTTTTGGCCAGCTTCAGTGCTTCCGCATTTTATACAGCCCTTGTTGTTCATCAAACGCAGCCCCTTTTCAAAAAAATGACATTGATATTATTTCATTTTACTACAAATGCCGTTTGGGATGAAGCATGTCAGCTTTAAAATTTGTTTAATTTTTCCCCGATGGGTGTATCTGACTTTAAGCTATTTCATACGGTCTCTAATATGTATGAAGATGAGAAGAGATAGGGATGATTTTCCCATTACGATGAATCATATTGAAGGGAACAGCGTAGGCAATGCATTTTCTATAAGCCCGCTGAACGTATCAAAAATCAGTGTTTTGGTTCCGTCGGATTGAATACAATTGTGATTGAACACTTATGATTTGAAACATAGCTATAGGATTTAACTCAAATCTCTCTATGCCTCCTCGTTCTACCTTAAAAACGTCTGTTTGTTAACTGTCACAACCAGATCAGGCTGTGAGCGAAAAGAAAAAGCTCCCTCATATCGGGGAGCTTTCTGCCTGCCTATTAGCCTTCTACGCGAACTTCTTTCATCACGTCACCGTTAGACATGTTTTTCGCGAATTCTAGACCGCTTGTTACTTTGCCAAATACAGTGTGAACACCGTTTAAATGAGGCTGCGGCTCATGGACGATGAAAAATTGGCTGCCGCCAGTATCTTTTCCTGCGTGTGCCATAGAGAGCGCGCCCGCTTCATGTGTGTGCGGGTTTCCTTCTGTTTCACATTTGATTGTGTATCCGGGACCGCCTGTGCCAGTACCGTGCGGGCATCCGCCTTGGCTGACGAAGCCTGGAATTACTCGGTGGAATGTAAGTCCGTCGTAAAATCCTTCGTTTGCAAGCTTTTCAAAGTTTGCAACTGTACCCGGTGCTGCTTCCGGATAAAGTTCAAATTCAATTTTGTTGCCGTCTTCTAATAAAAAGTAACCTGTTTTCAATTGTATGCCCACTTTCTTTATTTTAATTTTCAAAGGAGAAATTTATGTATCATCATTATGGCTTGTCTCTCCTTGTCGCGGCTATTATACCACACCTTTTTGGGGAAAACGACTCTCCCGGCTTTTCTCCAAAATAAAAATGAAACCTGAACCTCTCTATCTCCGTCTAACCTATCGGAACTGTATTTTTCATCATGATTCAGGTCCTCGCAAAGCAGCTTTAACTGCTGCTTGTGAAATGAAGGAGGTCAACTGCTTTGAAAAAAATATGGATTGGAATGCTGGCAGCGGCCGTTTTGCTGCTGACGATTCCGAAAGTCAGTCTCGCGGATGCCGCAGTCGGAGATGTCATCGTGACACTTGGTGCAAATTTGTCAGAATCAGATAAGCAAAAAGTGCTTGATGAAATGAATGTCCCTGATAATGCCACAACCGTGACCGTTACCAATAAGGAAGAACACGAATATTTAGGAAAATATATACCAAGCGCGCAAATTGGCTCAAGAGCGATTTCATCATCGTCTATTACCATTGCCAAAAAAGGCTCCGGATTAAATGTTGAGACACATAATATTAGCGGCATTACGGATGAAATGTATCTCAATGCCTTGATGACAGCCGGCGTTAAGGACGCGAAGGTTTATGTTACCGCTCCGTTTGAAGTGTCCGGTACTGCGGCTTTGACAGGCTTGATCAAAGCATATGAAGTTTCTTCTGACGAAGCGATTTCTGAAGACGTTAAGCAAGTCGCCAACCAAGAGCTTGTGACGACCTCAGAGCTTGGTGACAAAATCGGTGACGAAAATGCGGCTGCGCTGATTGCAAAAATAAAAGAAGAGTTTGCTAAAAACGGTGTGCCTGACAATAAAGCCGATATTGAGAAAAAAGTGGATGATGCGGCTTCCGATTTAAACGTCACACTGACAGACAGCCAAAAGGATCAGCTTGTATCCTTGTTCAATAAGATGAAAAATGTTGATATCGACTGGGGACAGGTCGGTGACCAGCTTGATAAAGCGAAAGATAAGATTAGTAAATTTTTAGACTCAGATGAAGGCAAGAACTTTATCCAGAAAGTCATTGATTTCTTCGTTTCCATCTGGAACGCGATTGTTTCTATATTCAAATAAAAAAGCGCCGAATTCCCGGCGCTTTTTTCATTGCTTCACACTCGTTTTAAATGGCAGATCCAGTTTTACAATATCCTCGTACGTTTCTCTTTTTACGACTAAATGAGCCTCTCCGTTTTCTACAAATACAACAGCAGGTCTTGGAATTCTATTATAATTATTGGCCATGCTGTAGCCATAAGCGCCTGTACAGAAAACAGCAAGCAGATCTCCTTCTTTTACTTCCGGCAGGTCAATATCCCAAATGAGCATATCTCCGCTTTCACAGCACTTGCCGGCAATCGATACCGTTTTATCGTGCGCTTCTCCGATACGGTTAGCTGTAGCGGCTTCATATTTTGCCTGATAGAGAGCCGGACGGATATTGTCGTTCATTCCTCCGTCAACAGCTACATACTGCCGGACACCCGGCACTTCTTTTTGGGAGCCGACTGTATAAAGTGTTGTGCCTGCGTCTCCTACAAGCGAGCGGCCCGGTTCGATCCAAATTTCAGGTATGTCAAATCCATAGCGGGCTGCATTTGTTTTTACAGCTTCGATAATTTTTTCTACATATTCAGTGGCATGAAGCGGTTCATCTTCTTCCGTATAACGAATGCCAAAACCGCCTCCAAGGTTCAGCACCTTTGAAACAAATGAGTAAGCTTCTCTCCATTCGTCAAGTTTTTTGAAGATTTTTTCTGCCGCTAGCACGAAACCGGCTGTATCAAAAATTTGCGAACCGATATGGCAATGAACACCCAGCAGCTGAATGTGTTCTGATTGTAAAACCTGTTCAATCGCCTGTTCAGTTTGTCCGTTATGAAGGTCAAAACCAAACTTTGAATCTTCCTGTCCCGTTGTAATGTAGTCATGTGTATGCGCCTCTACTCCGGGGGTAATCCGCAGGAGAACATCAATTGAGTGCCCAGTTTCTTTGCACAGGTCTTCAAGAATCGAGATTTCATAGAAATTATCAACCACAATGCAGCCGATACGGTGTTCAAGCGCCATTCGCAGCTCTTCCCTGCTTTTGTTATTTCCGTGAAAGTGAATGCGCTCCGCCGGAAATCCTGCTGCAACAGCTGTGTAAAGTTCTCCTCCAGACACGACATCTAAGGAAAGCCCTTCTTCCTCGGCAAGCTGAATCATCGCAACAGAAGAGAATGCCTTGCTCGCATAAGCGACCTGCGCTGTCAGCCCTGCAGTTATAAATGCCTGCTTAAAGCTTTTAGCACGCTCACGTATTAAAGCCACATCATATACGTAAAGAGGCGTGCCGTATGTTTCAGCTAAATAGAGAGCGTCCACACCTCCGATTTCCAAATGCCCATGTTGATTTTGTCTGCTAGTGCCGTGTAAGAACAATGTCATTCCCTCTTTCTCCGCTTATGGGTGAAAAGGACAGTTTTATGGACTGTCCTTTCATAATTAAGACATACATTATCATACTCTTCAGTCAGTTTCAATGCGATTATGAATTGGTAGGCTGTCTTAAGCGATTTCTTGGGTGAACAATGCTTGGTCTTACATTCGCACCAGGTTTCGCCGTGCGAATCAGCACCTGCCACAGCGCCTTTCCGTTAAACGGAATGAGTGGCCATAGGTATGGGGTTTGAAGGGATTTTATGCTGGCCATGGCAATAATCAGAACAGTAAATCCTATAACGAGCCCTTTTACATGAAAGAGTGCTACTAATATCATAAGTGTAAGACGGGCCATTTTATTTGCCAGGCTTAATTCATAGCTTGGCGTCGTAAAGGTTCCAATAGCGGCAAGCGAGACATACAGTATGACTTCAGGAGAGAACAGCCCCACATCAATGGCAATTTGCCCGATTAGAACCGCGGCAATTAATCCCATTGCGGTAGATAAAGCGGTCGGTGTGTGAATAGCCGCCATTCTGAGAAACTCAATTCCTAAATCAGCTAAGAAAATCTGCAGAATGATCGGGATGTGCATATCTTTATTCAACCCGATAAATTTTAGATTCTCTGGCAGCAGTTCCGGTTGAAGAACAAAGAGAAACCAGATGGGGAGAAATAAAGTAGAAGCAAGAATGCCGAAAAATCGTACCCATCTTAAAAAAGTTCCCACAGAAGGAGCCTGTCTGTATTCTTCAGCATGCTGAACATGATGGAATAAGGTTGTCGGCGTTATGATCACACTTGGCGATGTATCAACCATAATCACGACATGGCCTTCAAGTACGTGATTGGCCGCCACATCGGGCCTTTCTGTATAACGGACGAGCGGAAACGGATTGTAGCTTTGTTTGATAATAAACTCTTCGACTGTTTTGTCTGCCATTGTTAATCCGTCGACATCAATGGCAGCAATTTCTTTTTCCACGATGTCAACCAGATCCGGATCTGCAATGTCTTCGATATAACAAATGCTCAGATCCGTTTTTGAACGCTCGCCGACCTTTGTCATCTTGACGCGAAGGCGTTCGTCCCTGATCCGTCTTCTGAGAAGCGCGGTATTGACGACGATATTTTCAACAAATCCGTCTCTGGCGCCTCTGACCACCTTTTCCGTATCCGGTTCTTCCGGATTTCTTCCCGGATAGCTTCTGACATCAATGATAAAAGCAAATCCTGCATCTTCGACAATAACTGCAACTAACCCGGACAGCACCTGGTCGGTGGTTTCATCCAGCGTTTTTACTTTTTCGACCTGAGCGTTGAGCAGCCTGTTTTCAACGATATCGACCAGCTCTTCAGGGTCCTCTTTTCCTGTCCGGTTGTTAATCGCAACAAGCTCTCTCATTAAGTGAATGATAAAGGCAGTGTCACATAATCCATTCAAATAGTATAGCTGAACTTCTCTGTCTAAAATGGTAAGCTTGCGAACACCTACATCGTAGCTGATTCCCATTCCGACGCGATTTTTAAAATAAGCTTCATTTTTGTCTGGATTCCGATAAACCCGGATTTTCTCTTCCTGTTTGTCCGGCATGATACCCGCTCCTTTCTAAAATAAACTCGACCGCTTTCATGGTGATTGGCGACCCTTTCGATATATCGTCTTTCCTGCCCATTTTGCCGATATCCCCGATACCAACGATAAGCGGCAGATCAAGTTTATCAAGGCAATAGACCGTATCCCCGTTCATTCTGTGTTCATCGAATTCCCTCTCTCCGATTTTATCCACGCCGTATTCTGTTATCTCTCCATTGCGGTCAATGCTTACGTCAACCCTGGTCCATTCAGCCTGATGGGTTTTCGACGCTACCGCAATCACACCGAGCACTTCAATTGCCGGATGAGTGGCCACATAGGTCAGAGCGGTTTCTCCCGGTCCCTCTCCTTGAAGGCCGGAGTCGTCAAACATGACAAATACAGGGTCATATGGTGCTGATGTAATCAGCCTGACAAGCTCGGCGCCGCTGCGGGTGGAGGGATTTCCTTTTGATTGAGAAATACATCTCCCTCCAACTCTTCTTGCAGCGTATTCAATTGTTTTAGCAGCATACACATCTCCGTCTGTTACCAGTATGACCTTGCGTTTTGTCGTCATCTCGGCATTATCCTTTCGGTTTAAAAATAACAGCGACGATAAAGGCGAATAGAATGGCGGCTGAGATACCGGCAGATGTCAGCTCGAATATCCCCATACCGATTCCGATAAATCCGTGTATATGCGCTTGATGCATGGCACCGTGCAGAAGGCTGTGGCCAAAGCTGACAATCGGAACCGTGGCGCCTCCTCCAGCAAACTCAATAAATTTATCGTAAATGCCAAAACCATCTAAAATCGCCCCGATGACGACAAAGGATGTCATGACGTGGGCAGGCGTCAATTTAAATATGTCCAGCAGCAGCTGCCCGACAATACAAATGGCGCCTCCGCAAACAAAAGCCAAAAGATAGTCCACTTAAGATGCACCTCCTGCACGTTCAAATACAACCCCGTGTGCGATGGTCGGAATGGTTTGTTTTTGCTGGATCATAGTCGGGCTTAACAGCGCCCCGGTTGCTACTACAAACACACGGTTTAATTTTCCTTCTTTCAGCTGCTTGAAAATATGTGAGTAGGTTACAACCGCAGAACAAGCACAGCCGCTTCCTCCGGCAAATACCTGCTGATCCGGGGTGTAAATCAGAAGCCCGCAATCATCATGTTTTGTGCCGACCGGATATCCCTCTTCTTTCAAGATATCTTTGACAATAGGAGATCCGACGCCGGAAAGGTCTCCCGTCAGGATCAGATCGTAGTCGTCTGCTGTGCGGTTCATGTCTTGAAAGTGCTGTTTAATGGTATCAGCAGCAGCAGGAGCCATGGCTGATCCCATATCAAACGGGTCGGTAATTCCTAAGTCAGCCACCTTCCCTATAGTTGCACTTGTAATTTGAATATCACTCGGTGTCTGACTGATAACAACCGCACCGCTCCCAGTTACAGTAGATGTCGCAGTATCCGGTTTTTGCCCGCCGTATTCCGTCGGATAGCGGAACTGTCTTTCGGCCGTGGCATTGTGACTGCTTGTAGCAGCAATCGCCCGATTTGCAAATCCGCCGTCGACTAAGGCAGATGCAACAGCAACTGTTTCCATTGATGTTGAGCATGCGCCAAACATGCAAAGAAACGGGATTTTCAGATGCCTTGCCACATAGTTGGCTGTGACATTTTGATTCAACAGATCGCCTGCAAGCAAAAGATCAATATCATCTTTTTTCAAATTGTTTTTTTGCAGCACGGTATTGATGGCATCCTCCATTAGCTGCCTTTCAGCCATTTCCCAGCTTTTTTGATTACAGTGCATGTCGTCATAGGTTTTATCATATAAAGACCCGAGCGGACCGTCTTTTTCCTTAGGCCCTACTGCTGTTCCCGCTGCATTGACAAATAAGGGATGCTCAAACACCCAGGTTTGCTTTCCTGTTAATTTCATTTCTTTCTCCTCCTATGACATCAGTTTCTCAAAAGCAAACCGAATCATTCCGACGATGTAAGCAGCCACAACACCGAATACGATGACGTTTCCCGCCAGTTTAAACATGTTTGTCGCTACTCCCAATACTAAACCTTCGCTTTTATACTCAAGAGCCGCGCTTGCCATACTGTTGGCAAAGCCAGTGACAGGTACAGCTGATCCTGCGCCTGCAAACTGACCGATTCTGTCATAAATGCCGAATCCGGTGAGCAACGCTGACAATAGGATCAGCGTTGCCGCCGTAGGGTTTCCTGCTGTTTTTTCGTTAAAATCAAAAAAATGGATATAAAAATTCTGCAGACCTTGTCCGATCATGCAGATCAAACCGCCTACAAGAAAGGCTTTTACACAGTTCCATACGTAAGGCGGCTTTGGCTGATATGTTTTTACTTTTGATTTGTAGTTTTCTTTTATGTTTGTCATATTAAAACCTCCTTATGAATGATGAATAAAATACAGCCAATGAAATAAAGATCCCGCGATTTTTCCAATGACAATGGCCATTAATAAAATAATGATTTTACTTCTGAGGCCGATTCGTTTAGCCAAGATCGGCAGGACATTTAACACTTCTGTCAGCGCGGCTGCAAGCATCCCGACAAATACTCCGGCCAACAGCCCGACCGGCACGGCAATCCACTTTGATAAAAAGAGATGGTGCATATGAAGTGTTTCCCAGCCCCCGCAAACCGCACCGAGAATAACAGCCGCTTCATAAGCTTGAACAAATCTCATCGTTTTGGTGAGCTGCATCAGACGCGGAATGATTCCCATCACGGTTAAAAAAGCCACGAAACCTGCCCCGACTGTGATGCCTCCGCCGAGCCCGACAAAAATGATGAACAATACACTAACGATCATGCAGGTCCTTTATTGTTTCTTCATTTTCATGCATGGCCACATATTGATCGAGATCAAGCTGATAGTTAAACATTTCAACCTCCAGCGGGCTGGGCTCTTCATTAAGGCGCTTTTTAAAAATGTGGTTAAAAAACACAATCATCCCCAGTCCCAAACCGATGCTGTAAGGGATTTGAAGTAAATATGGATAGTCATTCCGCTCTCCGGTTATGATTTCATATAGCGCAATATGAACATCCCCCATGCTGACATCCTCATGGAAGTTCATGATGGCGAGGCACGATCCGATAAACAGCAGCAGCCAGACACCAATAAAAAGAACGGTTGATATGTGCCGTTTCTGATACTGAATTTCAACAATGGTTTCAGCTCCGCCCACAGTTTGAACATCAAGTGTGGGATCCTGCTGATAAATGGCTTTGAGCACTTTTATGATATCCAGAATTACGATATTTTTATCTTTTTCGCTCACCTGATACAGCGGCATAGCCGACAGTTTCTTTTTCAGCTGATGCTGCCCTTCTATTTGCGCGGCATCCCCGACCGTTATGATATCCCCCGGATGTGCCAAAACGCGGTGGCGAAGCCTGATAAATAGTCGTCGTTCCATCATTGATCACCATCTTTCGGTGGTTATATATGTAGTATGTGGTTCGATTTTGTTCTCATTCATCCGCTTGAAAAGACCATAAATTACCACACTTTTGCAAAACAAAAAGCCAGCCTGCAGTGACAGACTAGCTTTCCGTATGATCCATTTGAACCTTGATCTGTTTTAATATTTTCTTTTCAAGCCTGGATACCTGCACCTGAGATATCCCCAGTCGCTCAGCAACTTCTGACTGCGTCTGATCTTTATAATACCGAAGATAGACGATTAATTTTTCCCTTTCTTCTAAATCGCTTATGGCTTCTTTCAGCGCAATTTTATCAAACCATTTCTCTTCTGAGTTATCGGCGATTTGGTCAAGCAGGGTAATCGGATCTCCGTCATTTTCATAAACTGTCTCATGAATCGAAGACGGGGCTCTTACTGCCTCTTGGGCAAGCACGACATCCTCAGCTTCAATTTCCAAGTGTTCGGCGATTTCCTGTACGGTCGGCACCCTGCCCAGTGTTTTTGAAAGTTCATCTTTCGCTCGGCGGATTTTGTTGCCAAGCTCTTTTAATGATCTTGACACCTTGACAGTTCCGTCATCACGGATAAAACGCTGGATTTCGCCGATAATCATCGGCACTGCATATGTCGAGAAGCGCACATCATAGGTTAAATCAAATTTATCAACAGATTTTAACAGCCCGATGCAGCCAATCTGAAAGAGGTCATCAGGCTCATATCCTCTGTTTAAAAACCGCTGTACGACAGACCAAACAAGACGCATGTTTTTTTCTATGAGGAGGTCTCTTGCCTGCTGGTCGCCATCTTGGCTCTGTTTGATTAATTCTTTTACTTCATGGTCCTTCAGCTGAGCGTTCTTACCGTTTTTCTTAACCTCCACATCCATAACAAATCTCCTTAATTACAAAGCGCTTTGCTTTTTGATAAGTGCTTTGTTAAGCGAATCGTCGTTCCCATTTCGGGTGATGAATCGATACTGACATCATCCATGAAATTTTCCATAATGGTAAAGCCCATTCCAGAACGCTCCAGCTCAGGCTTTGTCGTGAATAAAGGCTGCCGGGCTTCTTCCAGATCTGTAATGCCGAGCCCTTCATCACGGATGGTCATATATACGACATGATCTTCCAGCGTCACCGAGATATATACTTTTCCGTCGCCATTTTCTTCGTACCCATGGATGATGGCATTCGTCACAGCTTCTGACACCACGGTTTTGATCTCGGTGAGTTCATCCATGGTCGGGTCAAGCTGTGCAATAAATGAAGCAACCGTCACACGCGCAAACGATTCATTTTGGCTGAGAGCGGAAAATTCAAGGTGCATTTCATTTTTCATGATGCCACCCCCAGCGTGAGCAGTGCCTGCTGCTCAGATTGTTCAAAACGAATAATTTTAAACAGGCCAGACATATCAAACAGCCGTTTCACTGCCGGAGAGATGGCGCAAACGACCATTTCCCCGCCAATTTGCTTAATTTGTTTGTATCTGCCTAAAATAACGCCAAGCCCCGAGCTGTCCATAAAGGAAAGGTCCTCCAGATTCAGCACGATATGACGAATATCATCCTTTTCCAATGATTCCGTTACTTTTTGTTTCAGCGTTTCAGCCGTATGGTGATCGAGTTCGCCTGTTAATCGAATACAAAGCACTGATTCTTTGACATGCATGTCAATTCCAAGGCTCATGCTCATTCCTCCTTGATATGATCGGATAATGAGTGTTTCGATTTCGCAGGAATGAATTCCTTCACCGTGACAAAACTAGTGATCATTCGGCATAATTACTTAAATTTTGTCCAATCTCCCATTGCCCTCTTTAAAAACGTTAAATATCCGGCTTTTTCCATATCATCTTTGGCGACGACAGGACTTTCAGCAAGCACTTTTCCGTCCTTTTTCAGCACCAGCGTGCCAAGCTCTTGGCCCTTTTGAACCGGAGCGCTTACATTGTTGTTCATTTTAATTTCTTTTTTCACATGTTTCATATCCTCGCCTTTTTTCGTCAATACAGAAATCTGCTCAGAAGTGGTGAGTTCTATCACTTTTTGTTTGCCTTTTTTGACCTTTGCTTTTGCTACCGTTTCATTTCGTTTGTATAAAGGATGTGTCTCATATTGGCTGAAAGCATAATCAAGCATCTTTGTGACTTGCGCATTTCTTTCCTTAGGTGTGCTTGCCCCGAACACAACGGCAATCGCCCGCATGTTCCCTTTTTTAGCCGAAGCGGTCAGGCAGTATTTCGCTTCTCCTGTATAGCCTGTTTTGACGCCGTCTACACCGGGATAAAATTTGATAAGCCTATTTGTATTCACTAACCAAAACTTTTTATCTGTGTTTTCACGTAAATAATCCTCATACGTACCTGTAAACTTGGTGATTGATTCATATTTCAATAATTCCTTAGCCATAATTGCCATGTCATAAGCCGAGCTGTAATGCCCTTCCTCAGTCAAGCCGGTCGGGTTTTTAAAGGATGTATCTTTTAAACCCAGCTCTTTCGCTTTTTTGTTCATTTTTTTCACAAATTCATCCTCGGAGCCTGAAATAAATTCAGCCATCGCTACGGATGCGTCATTTCCTGATGCAATCGCAATGCCCTTCAGCATTTCTGTAACTGTCATTTCCTCCCCGGGCTCAAGGAAAATCTGTGATCCGCCCATTGAAGCAGCATGTTCGCTCGTACGGACCTTATCACTCATCTTGATTTTTCCTTCGTCTAAGGCTTCCATGATTAAAAGCATCGTCATAATTTTTGTCATGCTTGCAGGCGCCAGTCTCTCACTGCTGTTCTTGTTGTAAAGCACTTTTCCAGTATCACGTTCAATCAGCACCGCAGACTTGGCTTCATGAGCAAGCTCCGATGTATGTTTTCCGTCTTGTTTTGCAAATGCGGACGGTGCAAATGTAAGCAGCATCATACCAATCAACAAAGTGGATAAAAGACGTTTCATCTCAAAAGCCCTCCATTTCATAATCCTTTTTATTTTTTCCAAGCTGAATGGTTTTATACACCACTGTTGGAAAATGTTTCGGGACTTTTTCGACATAAAAAAAGACAGCTGTTTCGATTAGAAACAGCTGTCTTCTTATTTTTTCTGAATTCCATTTTTATTCGTACTTAGCAACTACCGCTTTCACAAGCTGCAAGAATCCGGCTTTCACCTTTTCTGTCACTTCCATGACCTCATCGTGAGATAAAGGCTGATCCAAAATTCCGGCTGCTGCGTTCGAAATGCAGGAAATGCCGAGTACGCGGAGACCCGCATGGTTTGCCACAATCACTTCCGGTACGGTAGACATGCCGACTGCATCAGAACCCATTGTTCTTAAAAAGCGCACTTCCGCCGGTGTTTCGTAGGAAGGACCTGTCACAGCGGTATACACACCTTTTTGAATTGGAATGTTAAGGTCTTTCGCCATTTTTTCAGCCAGGCTGGAAAGATCTTTATCATAGGCTGAAGACATATCAGGAAATCTGGCGCCGAAATCTGCTTCGTTTGGCCCGATTAATGGGTTTGTCCCCATAAAGTTAATGTGATCTGTAATGATCATTAAGTCTCCCGCACGGAATTCAGTGTTTACGCCCCCTGCCGCATTTGTCACGATCAAAGCCTCGACTCCGAGCGCTTTCATGACGCGAACAGGAAAAGTGACTTTTTCCATTGAATAGCCTTCATAGAAATGAAAGCGGCCCTGCATGGCGATGACGGTAACTCCCTCAAGTGTGCCAAGCACAAGCTGTCCGGCGTGTCCCTCAACCGTTGATACCGGGAATTCCGGGATATCCTCATATTTCAGCTTAACAGGATTTTCGATTTCATCAGCCAAAATACCAAGACCTGAGCCTAAAATAAGGCCGATCTTTGGTGATTCAGGCAAGTTTTGTTGAATAAAAGCGGCTGCGCGTTCGATTCTGTCTTTCAAGAAACAATCCCCCTATTGTAATAAAGATAAAAAGCTTTTACCGTATTTCGGTTTTTTTGTTTGGAAGTTATCGGCGATGGTTGCGCCGATATCGGCAAATGTATCTGCGAGCGGCAGCATTTGCGCTTTCTCATGTTTTTTGCTGTATGCAAGAATCGGCACATACTCACGTGTATGGTCTGTTCCATGATGAATCGGATCATTGCCGTGATCGGCTGTAATGATTAACAGATCATCTTCTTTCATTTGTTCGAATACTTCCGGAAGACGAGCATCAAATTCTTCAAGCGCGCGTCCGTAGCCCTCCGGATCACGGCGATGGCCGTATAAGGCGTCAAAATCAACAAGGTTTGCAAAGCTCAGACCCGTAAAGTCTTCTCCGAGCGTGTCAACCACCTTGTCCATTCCATCCATATTGGATACCGTTCTGCGGGAAGACGTAATTCCTTCTCCATCATAAATATCAGAAATTTTTCCGATTGAAATGACATCTAAGCCACTGTCTTTCAATTCATTCATCACAGTGCGGTCAAACGGCTTAAGCGCATAGTCGTGGCGGTTTGGCGTCCGTTTGAAATGTCCCGGTTCGCCGACGAACGGCCGTGCGATAATACGGCCTACCATATATTTCGGATCAAGCGTCAGCTCTCTCGCCGTTTCACAAATGCGGTACAGTTCTTCAAGCGGAACAACTTCTTCGTGAGCGGCAATTTGCAGAACAGAGTCAGCTGAAGTGTACACAATTAAAGCGCCTGTCTCCATATGCTCTTTGCCGAGTTCATCCAAAATAGCTGTGCCAGAAGCCGGCTTGTTTCCAATAATTTTGCGGCCCGATCTTTTCTCAAGCTCCTGAAGCAGTTCATCAGGAAAGCCTTCAGGGAACACTTTAAACGGTTTATCAATGTATAAGCCCATGATCTCCCAATGGCCTGTCATTGTATCTTTGCCGTTTGACGCTTCTTGCATTTTTCCAAAGTACGCGAGCGGCTGTTCTGTTTTTTCAACGCCCTTGATATCACCAATAAGGCCAAGGCCGAGTTTTGCCATATTCGGCATATGTAATCCGTTCATGTGCTCGGCAATATGCCCGAGCGTATTGGCGCCTACGTCATTAAAGTCGGCGGCATCAGGCGCTTCGCCAATTCCGACTGAATCCATTACGATTAAAAACACGCGATTATATTTGTATGCAGGCATCATAAAAGCCTCCTTTTTTTCTATACGTCTATTGTATCGCCTAGAGGTCTGACAACTCAAGTATAAACCGTTTTCATTCCTGTTGACAATGCATTTGAAAATAATGAGAAACTTCATTATTTTCTGTCTGGCCTAAAGAAAAAAGCCGCAGGCTGCGGCTAGGCACGCGGATGGTACTGCTTGTACACATCCTTCAGCCTTGTTTTCGTCACATGCGTATAGATTTGCGTCGTAGATATATCCGCATGGCCGAGCATTTCCTGCACCGCTCTTAAATCAGCCCCGTTTTCAAGCAGATGCGTTGCAAAGGAATGCCTGAGTGTATGCGGGGTGAGCTCTTTTTTGATTCCGGCTTCGAGCGCGATTTTCTTCAGATTTTTCCAAAACCCCTGGCGGCTGATCTGCTTGCCGTGATGATTTAAAAAGAGTGCGTCAGACACTTTGTTCTTCAGCAGTTTCCCCCTGGCTTTCATCATATATTCTTCAATAGCAGAAGCAGCGGTTTCACCGATCGGCACAATCCGCTCTTTCCTTCCTTTTCCGAAGCAGCGGACAAATCCCATTGACAAATGGACATCTGTCGTTTTCAATTCAATCATTTCACTGACTCGGATACCTGTGGCATAGAGCAGCTCCAGCATCGCTTTATCCCGATAGCCAAAAGGACTCGTAAGCTTAGGCGTGTCCAACAGCCGCTCAACCTCGTTCAGCGCCAGCACCTTCGGAAGCGTCCGTTCTGTTTTTTGTGTTTCGATATGTACGGAAGGGTCTTTGTCCGTCACCTTTTCCCTAAGCAGAAATTGATGAAAAGAGCGAATCGATGCCAAATGCCGCGCTGATGTCTTTCCGGATTTCCCCGAGTCCTTCAAGTGCTTCAAATATTGGATAATATGTATACGGGTCACATCGTTCCAATTGTTGATATGAAGGGTTTCTGTTAAGTAAAGAGAATAGCTTTTCAAGTCACGCTCATAGGAGACCACCGTATTTTGAGAAAGCCCTCTCTCTACCATGACATAGTGGATGAAATCCTTTATTTGATCTTTCACTCTAGATCTACTCCCCATTTTGGTAAAAAAAGATTAACCGGTCAAACCATCCGCCTTTTTCTTCCGCATCCATTTCAACAACTTTTACGGCAGAGCCTTCCGGTTTATCGTACCGATGATAGTTTTCATACTCTTGATTTACCCATATCATAGCATAATAGAAGAGAGCGGTAAAACCTGTGAACAGAATAAAAACCTTCAATGTATCAACAGCCGTTTTCAGGAATCTTCCCATGTCCCAATCGATCCTTTCTCTATGGTTCCAGTTATTTAAACCATATGCCAAATCAGAAAGGAATTATACGTCGAAACAGCAAAAAACCCTTTCCCCAAGAGAAAAGGTTCGAGCCCGGCATCGTCTATTCAGTTTCTTTTCCGTTACAGCGGTGGCAAATGCCGTGAAACGTCAATCTATGATCTTTGATCTTAAATTTCCAATCACGTTCAATGACTTCTTCTACGTCTTCAAGCAAATCTTCTTCAATTTCATCAACGGCTCCGCACTCCATGCACACCAAGTGGTGATGAAAGTGAGCTGCCCCCTCCTTACGAAGATCGTAACGGGACACGCCGTCTCCAAAGTTAATTTTATCAACGACTTTTAATTCAGTTAGTAATTCAAGCGTACGGTATACTGTTGCGAGACCGATCTCAGGAGATTTCTCTTTTACGAGGAGGTATACATCTTCTGCGCTTAAATGGTCTTCTTCGTTTTCAAGCAGCACTCTTACTGTCGCTTCACGCTGAGGCGTAAGTTTGTAGCTGGATGAGTGCAGCTGTTTCTTAATTCGATCAATACGGTTTTCCATGTCTTTCCCTCCTACGCCGCATTCCATGACTCATTATAACAAAATAAGCGCGGAGTTCCAACTATAATTATTATAAACTGATAAATAAAATGATTTTCTTTTAATAATATTTTTAAAAAAGTCGCGATGTCAGCTTTTCCATCAAAACAGGCGACATGTATGCTTCAAAGAGAGACGAGATCAGCGCTAAAAATAAAATGATCAGGAGAACAACAGCATATCGCCCGAACCACTGGATCGGCGCATCATGCAGACTTCGTTTGACGAACAGCTGCCTGATCAGCTTTAAAGAAAATGCAATCGCACACGTGCCCATAATGAGGTAAGCCGGAATAAGCAGCACATTTTGCGGCAAAACCGAGACAAAGGATAAGAAAAAACCGCTGATTCCCATCTGGTTGACGAGAAATCCCACAGTAAATCCGACAACAATTCCTTTTAGAAAAATCATAATGAAAATGATCGGCATACCAATCACAGAAATGCCTAAAATCCACATCAGCCCTAAATACTTTACATTATGAAAAATGCTTTGCCAAAACATATCGGATGAGCTGGCCTGCTTTCCGTCTGATAGCTGTCCGAAAAATTGGCTTAAATAATAATATAAATCTTCTTTCTGACTGATCGTCATGCTGTTGACAATAATAGCGCCAAAAATCACACCCATGAAAAACAGGACAGACACAAATATATAAAGAGAGAGATGATCCTTTACATGCCCGAGAAACATGTCCTTATAAGAAATTTTCCGCATATCGTTTCCTCCCGCCCGCTCTATTGATTTGATTTAATAGATTGTATGAAAGAAACGAAAAAACATGCTCTTTTTCAAAAAGAAACGATAGAGATTGCTAGGCGGCTGTTTCGGGCATAAAAAAATCCCTATCATCAAAGGCATTATAATCATAAGGATTTTTGTGTATATGCTTTCTTTTATTCAATATGTCTTTTTTGCTTTTTGTCATTCTTTCATGGGTGCTGAAGGATGGAGAACTGCCTCTTGATAATAAGGCGTCCCGTCCGCTGTTTCTAAGCAGATGCTCCCGTTTTCTTTTCGCTCGGCTTTTTGCCATGCTGATCACTCCTTGTTTCATTTTGATTCATGATAGCAAATGGAACTTGTTATTAAAATGTTTTGAACCCGTCAGAAAAACCAGCACCTGTCGTGCCAGGTGCTGGTTTCATTTTAATGTTTGACCGCTGTAAGAGCTGCGCGTTCAACGGCGGCTGTCACTTCGTGATGGACCTTTGAATCCAGCGGCTGCGGAACCACATCGCCTGGCTTTGTGCAGGCTGCAATGGCCTCTGCTGCCGCCACAAGCATATCGTGATTGATCTCCTTGCTTTTGGCATTCAGTGCTCCTCTGAATATACCCGGGAAGCCAAGCACATTATTCACAGACCGCCCGTCAGCTGCATACGCTGCGCCGGCCTGCAAAGCAGCCTCAGGCTCAATTTCCGGCTTCGGATTGGATAATGCCAATATGACCTGGCCAGATCGTACGAATTCAGGTTTAATTAAACCAGGAACTCCTGTTGTGGCAATGACAATATCACATGTTCCCATTAACTCTTCGATGCTGTCAGCTGTCTGTCCGCCGTATTGCTCAAGACGACTCATCGCCGCCTCTGATTTGTCTGTACCGCATACAGCTTTGACGCCGTAAGCCATAAACATCCGGCAGATGGCTACGCCCGCTGCGCCGAGGCCGATCTGCCCCACTTTTGCTTCTTTCAAGTCAACGCCCGCGCTTTCACATGCCGAAATGGCAGCTGCCAGCGTGACGACAGCTGTCCCATGCTGATCATCGTGCATGACAGGGATATTGAGCTCCTCTTTTAGGCGATCTTCAATTTCGAAGCAATGCGGTGACCCGATATCCTCAAGCAGGATGCCGTTAAATCCTGGTGAAATATGTTTTACTGTATTGATGATTTCTTCAGGATCACTTGTATCCAGCAAAATCGGGATACCGCTGATCCCTGCCAGCTGATCAAACAACGCTGCCTTTCCTTCCATAACAGGCATTCCCGCCACAGAGCCGATGTTACCAAGGCCGAGAATCGCTGTTCCATCGGTTACAATTGCGACCGAGTTGCTGATTGTTGTGTAGATATCAGCCTTCTGAGGTTCTTTCTCGATCAGTCTGCAGACGTCTGCTACACCTGGGGTATAGACACGCCCGAGCTCTGCCAGCGAACGGATTGGCATTTTGCTTTTCATTTGGATTTTTCCGCCTTCATGAGCAGACAGGACTTCATCAGATACCGTGTGAAGCCTGATCCCTTCGCCAAGAGCCTGAACAGCCATGATCACTTCCTGAAGCTGTTCTTCATTTTCCACTTGTACAGTAATATTGCGCATCGTGTAATTGGGTCCGACTTTTACCGTCTCCACATCACCAATGTCTCCGCCCAGAAGGCCGATTGCTGTAGCCACTCTTCCGAGATTTCCGGGAACCGAAGGCGTTTCTATCATCAGTGTCCGAATCATGTGTTTCGCTATCATTCAGTGATCCTCCCCTTAGCCTAGTTTTTCAGCTTGAGCTGTATCGTTTTTCGTATACCATATACATTTTCCTGTATAACCATAGATAATGGCAAGACCTATTGCGACAAAACTGAGCCACATAAATGGCAGATAGGAGAAGGTAGAAACTCCTAAAATCCCGGCCATGTAAATGCCGTTATCAGACCAAGGGACCATACCTGAAGTCAAAGTTCCCCCGACCTCTGAATTACGGGATAGAACTCTTCTGTCCAGATGCAAACGGTCATAGCTGTCTTCCATAATCTTCGGTGTCAAAATAAGAGATACATACATGGCACACCCGAAGATGTTCGCCAAAAATGCTACAATCAGCGTAGATAATGTCACATTGCCTGCTGATGTTAATTTCTTTTCAAAAGTAGAGACAATCACTTTTAATACACCGAGTTTTTCAAGCAATCCGCCAAAGCCGAGACCAAAGATAATCACGACGAGAGAGTCAAGCATACCGACGATGCCTCCGCGGTTTAAGAGGCCGTTTAAAAACTCAACATCTGTTTTAATAGAGAAGCCGTTGTACGCAGTTGCAATCGCATCGGCGATATTCATGCCTTGGAAAATAGCAGCCCAAGCAGCCCCAAGCAATGCACCAATTACGATAACCGGCATAGAGGGCTTTTTCATCGCTAATAAGACGATTACGACAACAGCCGGAATCAGCATCCAAATATGAATGTCAAATGTATTCTGCAATGAAGATTTCAAAAATTCAACTTTGTCGAGATCAATATTTTTCCCGCCGTACATAAATCCAACAGCTGTAAAGAGAATAGCCGTAATCACATATGCTGGTATTGATAAATAAAGCATCGCTCTGACGTGAGCCAATACATCCACTTTTGATAATGAAGAAGCCAGGACTGTACTGTCAGACAGAGGAGACAGCTTGTCCCCGAAGTAAGCTCCGGAAAGAATGGCTCCAGCTACAAGAGGAAGCGGGATTCCGAGGCCTTCACCAATTGCGATCATGGCGATGCCGGCTGTTCCTACTGTTCCCCATGACGTTCCTGTTGCCACAGACATAATAGAACAAATAATTAATGTTGCGAGTAAAAAGATACTAGGATGAATAAATTCTAATCCATAATAAATCAAGGTCGGCACGACGCCTCCGGCAATCCATGTTCCAATGAGCGCTCCGACTGAAACGAGAATCAGAACAGCTTCAAGACCATTAGATATCCCATGAACAATCGCGTTTTGCAGATCTTTATATGAATAACCCAGTCTGATTCCGAGAATCATTGCAATAAACCAAGAAACAAAAAGCGCTAGCTGTATTGGCAAGTCTAAAAAGACTGTAAACGACAGAACAAGTGCTAAAAATGCTCCTAGTACGATAATAATTTCAAATAGTGTTGGCAATCTTACATCCTTCAAAAGAAGTCCCCCTTAATGAAAAAGCTAAAACGCTTTCAATAAATAGTGCAACACGTATACTATACTTCCTCATCCCTATGCTTGTAAACAGCTTATTCACCGGCTATCCAGAGGTGAATAAGCTGTATTTTGTTTAAATTTTATTTTTCTAATAGCTCTTTTCCAGCAATCCCTGGCTTTGTCATCTCGTATGGATTTAAAATGATATCCAATTCTTCTTCTGTCAGCACATCATGCTGAAGGCAAAGATCACGGACGGATTGGCCTGTCATAATCGCTTCCCTGGCGATTCGGGCAGCCGCTTCATAACCAAGATGCGGATTCACAGCGGTAATAACGCCAGCGCTTTTTTCTACGTATTGTTTCAAGCGTTTTTCATTAGCTTCGATGCCTTTTAAGCAATAGTCAGTGAAGGAACGGAAACCATTGTTCATAATGCTGATTGATTGCAGCAGATTAAAGACGAGCACTGGCTCCATAACGTTTAACTCAAGCTGACCTGCTTCTGAAGCTAGGCAGATGGTATTATCGTTTCCAATCACCTGGAACGCAATTTGGTTAATGAGCTCCGCCATAACCGGATTGACTTTACCCGGCATGATGGAAGATCCCGGCTGGCGGGCAGGCAGAGAAATCTCCGCAAGTCCGGCGCGCGGTCCCGATGCCATTAAACGAAGGTCGTTTGCGATCTTCGACATGTTCATCATGCAGACTTTTAATGATGCAGAAACTTCTGTGTAAGCGTCTGTATTTTGCGTTGCATCAACAAGATGGTCAGCGCCGACAAGAGGCAGTCCGCTAATATCAGCAAGGTGTTTAACGACTTGTTTGATATATTCCGGATCGGCGTTCAGGCCAGTGCCGACTGCTGTAGCGCCCATGTTGACTTCATACAGGTGCTGCCGGGATTGTTTAATGCGTTTAATGTCACGCTCAAGAACACGGCTGTATGCTTCAAATTCCTGGCCGAGACGAATCGGAACAGCGTCTTGAAGGTGAGTCCGTCCCATTTTAATGACAGAATCAAATTCCTGTGCTTTTTGTTTAAACACACCATGCATGTCTTCCATCGTCTTAAGCAGTTTTTCCAGCAGATTCAGTGTGGAAATATGAATGGCTGTCGGAAATACATCGTTTGTTGACTGAGACATATTAACGTGTGTGTTAGGACTTAAGTGGATGTATTCTCCCTTTTTATGACCCATGATTTCGAGCGCGCGGTTTCCGATGACCTCGTTCGCATTCATGTTCATGGATGTACCAGCGCCGCCTTGAATCGGATCGACGATAAACTGGTCGTGCCACTTGCCTTCCAGAATCTCGTCAGCGGCTTGTACGATAGCTTGGCCAATTCCTTCATACAGCCGTTTTACATCCATGTTTGCAAGAGCGGCAGCTTTTTTTACAATCGCCAGCGCGTTAATCATTTCTTCATGGATTTTATATCCCGTAATCGGAAAGTTTTCTGAAGCACGCAGCGTTTGGATGCCGTAATAGACATCTGCTTCAATTTGTTTTTCTCCAAGGAAATCTTTTTCCACGCGGTATTCTTTTTGGCCGTTTAACATAATCTTTAACCTACTTTCTCTATAATGGTTATAGTTTTAGCTTTTTTACAGGACAACGTCATCGGCAATCGGTGTTTCCATAATTCTTTTTACGACCGGCAGATCTGAGGATTGGCCGAGTGCCCACATTAATTTAGGAACGATTGCTTCAGTGTTCATGTTTCTTGAGCGGATAATCAAGTCCTGATTGACTCTGCGGCCGACTTCGTAAATACTCATATCTTCGCCTTCTTCCAAGCATTGAGTCGTAATGACGACAACGATGCCGCTTTCAATCAGCTCATTTACTTTGGACAAAATGTCTCTGCCTTCAAACGGAACGCCTCCGCTGCCATAACTTTCGATGACAATTCCTTTGTACATGCTTTTCAGAGCGTCCAGCATTTCCGGCTTTAAGCCCGGATGCAGCTTAAGCAGACAAACATCTGTGCATAGTGAAGTGTCAACCGTGAAGGAGTCGTTCTCAGGTTCCGTTACTTGTTTGTTGTATTCAATCCCGTCTTCTGTAATAAAAGCGATATATGGATAATTGATGCTTTCAAACGCGTCATAGCTTTTCGTTCTTAACTTGATCGCACGTGTTCCTTGAATGACTCTGCCGTCAAACACAACATAAACCCCACCTACGCCTTCACAGGCAAAGCGAATGGCATCTGTAATATTTTTTTTGGCATCTGTCTTTTGAAAGGTAATCGGAATTTGCGAGCCTGTAATCACAATCGGCTTTTTAGCATGCTGCAGCATATAAGATAATGCGGCAGATGTATAGGCCATTGTATCTGTACCATGGGTAATAACAAACCCGTCATAGGCATCATAATTTTCCTTAACGGCTTCCGCTATCTCTACCCAGTATTCAGGCTGCATATTGGTGCTGTCTATATTCATAAGCGATTGGGTTTCCATCGTGTAATCGTTATCAAGTTTTGATACGTAACTTAACAACTCGTCAGCCTTCACCCCCGGGGCAAGCCCGTTTTCCCCTTCAACTGAAGCGATCGTTCCCCCAGTTGTCAACATCAATAATTTTTTCATACCATACACCTCTTCACTATATCTAAAGATGGGTTTGCGAGAAGGCATTCGCTTTTCGCATACTTTTAATGCAATTATAGACACGGAAAATAAAATACGCAAGACATTATTATTCAATTCGCGTACACTTCCGAATACCTATATGATATAATCAGCTCAAGTTGAAAAAGGAGCGGAAGTCCATGAATTTAGATCGTTTAACTGAATTGAGAAAAAAGAAAAATTGGTCGCTTCAATATACGGCTGACCTCCTGGGCATTGCAAAAAGCACATACGCGGGATACGAGTCCGGCTACCGCCGCCCTTCACTTGAGGCGCTGGCAATGCTGGCAGACCTTTTTGACACAACCTGCGATGACCTCTTAGGCCGCCCAAAGCAAAAGCAGACTGCTCCTCAGACCATTGAATTGACCACGTGGAGCAGCCTTGACATTGATATTGCTGTTGACGGCAAGCCGCTGTCTGAAGACGAAATTATACAGTTGATCACCTTTATCCGGACAAAGAGAAAAGTCCAGGAGGAACTGAGTTAATTTTCACTCACGACTTAACTTTCCCGTAGGTTCCTCCTCCTCCGGCTTTCAGTTCAAGCTTTCCTGATCTCGCTTTCACAATAAGAGCGGCGGTTTTCGGCGGAACAACCCGCGCCAGATCCTCCTCTGAAGTCTCATGGAGAACAGCCATTTCTGTGCCAAAGGCAGTCTTCAGCTTGTCAAGGGTTTTCGGTCCGACACCCGGAACAAATTGCAGCGGTATCTGATGGACATATCTAGGACGCGTTATGCCTTTTCCAGACTGATCACTCAGTTCGCGCAGTCTCTCGCTGACACCCTTTGTCAATCTGGCACTTCCGCATTCCGCGCACGCCGTTGCCCCGCTCACTGTACGCTCCCCGCATACTTCACAAGCCGTTTGATAATACTTCCCCAACAGCGGATCTAATCCGTAATTTGCAGTAATTTTCCTGTTGTCCTGCCCCTTTAATGCAAGAGCAAACTCAGAAAAATCAGCTGACTGCACATATATTTCATTATATTCTCTGCCAATCTTCCCTAAGGAATGCGCATCAGAATTTGTTAAAAATGAATATTTATTTAATTCGGAAACCCGTGAAGCCATAGGTGTGTCACAGCTTAAACCAAGCTCGACCGCATCTATCATAGAAGAATCAAAAACTTCAGTTAAACTTGACTTAACCCCTTTTCCGTACAAGCTTTTGTGGGGCGTGAAAATATGGGCGGGGATAAACAATCCGCCCATTTCCTTTACTTTTTTTTGAAGGTTCAAGCCTGTTTCGTATATCCGCTGCGAGCTTAAGTGAATATTTTTCATCCGCGCTGAAAGCCAGGCTGAAAATTGTTTCATATCAGCGAGTGTCGGCATAAAAGCGAGCACATGAATCGGCCCGCTGCAGGCTTCATCGTAAATCTCCAGCTCGCTTCCCAATAAAAGAGTTGTGCTGCGATAACGGATTCCGCCGCCCTCAAGCTCGTGATACCTGCCTGAAGCAATGCCTTCCTCAAGCTCTATTATGACTTCCGGGGAATGGCAGTCAATAATCCCGAGAAGTTCAATCCCTTTATATTCACTGGCCTCAACCAAAATCCGGTCCAGCGTCAGGGTTTTTGCACCTGTTATTTTGACAGCCCTTCCTGTATAGGTCCGGCCGATATGAATGTGTAAATCCGCGTAAATCTTTTTCATTTTTATGCTTGCAGCGCTTCTTTCAGCTGAAGATATTGAATCGCATAGGCTGTTTTTGCATCATATACCTCACGCGACTCAACCAGCTTCAGTGCGTCTTCAAGCGTCACCTCCATCACTTCAACAAACTCGTCCTCATCAAGCTCCCGTTTTTCTTCAAGCACAGACAGCTCTTCCGCAAGAAAAACGTGGACAATTTCATCGGCAAAACCGGGCGATGTATAGAATGCTGTGATTTTAGTCAGCTTTTTCGCTGTGTAGCCTGTTTCTTCTTCCAGCTCCCGAAGCGCCGTATACTCCGGCTCTTCTCCTTTTTCCAGCTTTCCGGCCGGTATTTCAACGATCGTCCGCTCCAGCGGCTTCCGGAATTGTTTCACCATTATGATTTTCCCTTCGTCTGTGACAGCCAGCACCGCTACCGCACCCGGGTGTTTTACAATTTCGCGTTTACTCGTTTTTCCGTTTGGGAGCTCGACGTCCTCTACATAAAGATCAATAACTTTACCCGAAAAAATCTGTTCTTTAGCAATTGTTTTTTCTTCTAAGTGTTTCATTTCTTCATCTCCCGTTCTGTCTCTATATCATGCCCCATACATTTTATCATACTAGAGAAAAGGGGGCTTCTTTATGAAAGTGTACCGTATGCAAAAGGGCGTCGTTTTAGTGGGAAAAGCGTGGGAGGTGCGGGCGAAGCTCAAGGAATACGGGCGCACATTCCGGTATGTGAAAGATTGGATTTCCGAGCCGTAAAAGTTGAAAACTCCGCTCCTTTATATTACGGTCATTACAAAGCCTAAAAAAGGAGTGTGCACATGAAAAAGCGCAAACTAGGTTCATCTGATATAGAAATAAGCGAAGTCGGACTTGGCTGTATGTCCCTTGGAACCGAAAAAAATAAAGCGCTGTCGATCCTTGATGAAGCCATTGAGCTTGGCATCAACTATCTGGACACAGCTGATTTGTATGACCGCGGCCGCAATGAAGAAATCGTCGGCGAAGCGATTCAAAACAGACGCCAGGATATTATTTTGGCCACAAAAGCCGGAAACCGCTGGAGTGACGAAAGTGAAGGCTGGTATTGGGACCCTTCAAAAGCTTACATAAAAGAAGCTGTGAAAAAGAGCTTGACACGTCTGAAAACGGATTATATCGACCTGTATCAGCTTCACGGCGGCACAATAGAAGATAACATTGATGAAACGATTGAAGCATTTGAAGAATTAAAACAAGAAGGTGTCATTCGTTATTATGGAATTTCTTCTATTCGCCCGAACGTCATTAAAGAATATGTGAAAAAGTCAAACATCGTCAGCATTATGATGCAATTCAGCCTGTTTGACAGACGGCCGGAGGAATGGCTCCCGCTTTTAGAGGAACATCAGATCAGTGTCGTTGCCAGGGGCCCGGTCGCTAAAGGGCTGTTGACTGAGAAACCACTTGAACAATCGGCTGACAGTATCAAACAAAACGGGTACTTATCCTATTCGTTCGAGACACTGACAAATGCCCGCAAAGCGATGGAGAATGTCGCGCCAGATCTGTCTATGACAGAAAAGTCGCTGCAGTATCTGTTAGCACAGCCTGCTGTCGCCTCAGTGATTACAGGCGCCAGTAAGATTGAGCAGTTACGGGAAAACGTTCATGCTGCAAACGCACGGCGTTTAAGTGAAGAGGAAATCAAAGCGCTCCAATCTCACACGAAACAAGACGTTTACGAAGCGCACCGTTCATAAAGAAAACCAGCACCTGACCGGGTGCTGGTTTATTTATATTGATGCCAATCGAGCTGGCTTTCATCGAGGAGCTGTTCAAAGCTTTTGTTTTTTTCGATCTCCTTTTTCTTTCTGATCTGTTCCGCTTTTTCTCTTTTCTGTCTCTCCTGATCCTCTTCCTTCAATTGGCTTTTCATCTGCATCAGCTTTTCTTTTATATCGGATTGAAGATCGTCTTTTAACTGGTGTTTGTCAGCGGATCTTTGTTTTTTCATGCTCGCTTCCCCCGTGTTTTGTTTTGAAGCCAGTTTATCATGGAGATTCAGGCTGAACAAGCAGACTCTCTTCTGAAAAACGCTGTCATATTTTTCTGCCGGCTCAGCAGCGTTTAGGTATAATGGTTTTAGAAGGTTATCCATAATAGAGTTGAAAGGTGCTGTGTCTTTTGAAAAGATTCCTTTTAGCCGTCGGCGCTGTCTTGGCAGCTGTAGCTGCTATCGGTATTTGTTTCACAAATATCATTATGTTCATAAAGAAAAAAACCGACGAAGAGATTATGAAAAGAGAAACAGATGACGGGCATGATGTATTTGAATCGTTTGAACGCATGGAGAAAACGACTTTTGTGATTCCATCGGCTTACGGATATGATATAAAAGGCTACTATGCTGCACCGCACGATACATCAAATACAATGATCATCTGCCACGGTGTGACTGTAAATGTATTGAATTCTCTCAAATATATGGATTTATTTCTTGATCTCGGCTGGAATGTACTGATTTACGATCATCGCCGGCACGGACAAAGCGGCGGAAAGACTACAAGCTATGGTTTTTATGAAAAGGATGATTTAAACGAGGTCGTCAAATGGGTCAAAGACAAAACCTGCAACCGCGGATTGGTCGGAATTCATGGTGAATCAATGGGAGCAGTGACTGCTCTGCTGTATGCAGGCGCACATCCTGACGATGGCGCTGATTTTTATATTGCCGATTGCCCGTTTGCAAGCTTCGAGGAACAGCTTGCGTATCGTCTGAAAGCGGAATACCGGCTGCCTTCCTGGCCGATTCTTCCCATTGCCGACTCCTTTTTGCGGTTCAGGGACGGCTACCGCGCACGCGATGTATCTCCGCTTGCCGTCATCGAAACGATCGAAAAGCCGGTCCTCTTTATTCACAGCAGGCACGATGATTATATTCCTGTTTCTGCAACCGAGCGGCTTTATAAAAAAAAGCCCGGTCCAAAGGAACTCTATATTGCTGAAGCTGGAGAACACGCCATGTCGTATACAAAAAATCGGGACACGTATCGAAAAACCGTGCAAGCCTTTTTAGACAAAATAACGTAAAAAGCGAAAGGCCCCTTTCGGCCTTTCGCTTTTCCATCATAAAACGTCGGTGATGCCATCCATATTTTCACTGATCCATTCAATCGCAAGGTCTATCGTAGTAAACTCCTGCGCTTCAAATGTCATTTCATCCTGCAAAAGCCAAACATCCTTCTCGACGGATTGCGCTCCTCCGATTGACCAATGCAGCAGGGTGTAGGGATGGTTTTTGTTCAGAAAGGATACCCACGTTTTATTCTGTACTGTATTCTTAATTGACTTCAGCTTTTGTTCCACGTTTCGTGTCTCCCTACTTTACTAATATGCTCATTCTTGGACTGAGCATTTGAGCCGGACTTTTCAGCGCCAGCGTTTTGGCTTTTTCATTGTAATCGATTGTCATTTGATCGTCAAAAAACACTTTTTGCGACGACTGGATATATAGCGGAATGCCGTTCGTTTCCAGCTGCTCACACTGTCCCGCTAATTCCTCTGTCACCCAGATGGTCGGTACACCGCTTACTGTGCAGCCGCATCCTTCAGCGTCATAACGGAGCTGTGCCTTTTTTCCCGGGTTGGCGTCAAGCGCCTGCTGCAGTGCCTGTTTTGCTGCATCTGTCACATGAATGTTCATAAGGTGAAACCCCCGTTTTTTTCATTTTCGCTATTGTAGCACACCACGCGTCCGTTCGCATTGTTTCTGCCTTTTTTCCACCGCTTCGCTTTTTCTTCTGCAGCCTTGATCCAATCGGTTTTTCCCTGTATGTACGGCTTGATATTGTCCGGGTACTGGGCCGCCAGCTGTTTTTTGAGCGCGGCGTATTCATTCGCTATTTCCGGATGAGCTGTGAGATAATCTCTGAACACCAAATGCCTTTCAATAGCAGGATGCCCTCCCTCATAAATATGGACATGATGGGTACGCTTATTTCCGCCCTTTTGAAAATAGCGTCTGCCAATCATGCCGTTTTCTCCTTTCGGCATATAGCCGAGCTCCGCCATTTTCGAATCATATTGGTTCACGGCCGCGATATCCTTTACTGCAATCAGGATATCAATGACCGGCTTTGCCGCCATATTTGGTATCGATGTGCTTCCGACATGATGCACGTCAATGATCTCCGGGCCGAGCACAAGCTTCAGACGATCTTTTTCCTCACTGAACAGCCTTACCCATTCTTCATTGTAGTGAACGACTTCAACCTTTCTTTTCGGATAGAGATGAAAGACTGACAGCAAAAGCCCCTCTGACGCTTTGACGGTTTTCGTCTTTACAAATCCTGCCTGCGTATACAGCGATACGGCAGGGTTGTTTTTCTCGGCTGTTACTACCTCGATTTTCTCAGCGTCTTCGTTCTGATCAATAACAAATTGCACGAGTGCTCGTCCGATGCCTTTTCTGAAACCGTCGGGATGCACAACAAGCCTGCAAATGGTCAGCTCATGCATAAACTTCTCGTATGAAATGACACCGAGCAGTTTCCCGTCTTCCCGGTATCCCGCAAATCGCTCCTGAGAGGCTCTGATATCCTCAGCTTTTTCGTGTAAAGCAGGGATTCCGTCAAAACCGATAAGCTCCGCTTCTTTTACATAAGCTGGCTTTTGAACGTCAATAATCTCACGCGATACATCCTCTTCCTTATGCTGAAGAAATGCAATCATTTGTTTTCTCCTGAAAACAGCCGCTGCTTCTCGACTTTGGCGACGCGGACCGCATACGATTCATACCATACGCTTTTTCCTTTTTCTTTCGCTGCCTGGTGTTCGGTGTGATGCTTCCAATGATTGATTGCGTTCATACTCTCCCAATAGGAAACTGTGATGCCAGTTCCATCCGCTTCGCGAACGCTTTCCACACCTAAAAATCCGGGCTGGCTCGCCGCAAGCGAAACCATCCGCTCTGCTGTTTCTCCATATGCTTCGTCATTTTCACTTTTGACAGAAGAAAAGATAACAGCATAATAAGGAGGCTCAGGTGTTTTTGACAAAAAATCCATAGCGGTTCCTCCTCATATGTTTTTCACAAAAAGAACCCTGTCCTGGCCCGTTCCATCGTAATTTGCAAATACTGAGATGCCATTCACTGTTTTGCTGCCTTTTTCAATTTCAAAACCCAGTCTTGTATGATACGCGATTGACACCTTATTTACCGGGGACGTGACGCACTTTACCCGGGTGCATCCCCTCTTCTTAACTGCTTCAATAAACACATCGTATAATTGTTTTCCAATTTGCATTTTTCTGAAATCCGGATGCACACCGGAAAAATGGATGTATGCCGTTACAGGATCTGATTGCGATTGAAATCCGATTAAAAATCCAGTCATGCTGTTATGTTCATGTGTGATAAAGCTGGTGTCCTGAAAATGTTCAAAAAATAATCGCGGGAGCTTTTCTTTCAGCTGCCTGCCGCCCCACCATTCATTCATTACAGACGTTACCATTTCATAATCTGAAGACGTGATTGTTCGAATATCCATTACGATTTGATCTCCCTCCGTCTGGCAAAACGAATGTCTCTTTTTTCTCACAATATAAAAATTATATTTTGCCTGACTGGAATTGTAAATGCCTTCTTTTCTGTATCATACGTTTCCAGACTGCTGACGGAACAATGTTTGCTATTTTCACATCTAGTTCTCCCCCTCCAGGAGGGGGAACATTTACAGAAAAATATCAAGCACCTGATCAAGTCTCAGCTTACAGAGCTTGCCGGCGTCCCCTTTTATCCACACTGTTTTTTCAAATTCTTCATAGCGGCAGATTTTCCCGCTGCAGGTGACAATTTCGCCATCTTGAAAGCAGCTGACAGTAATATCCTGAGCAAATTCCATTGCCATGCAAAACGTTTGGTTCATCTCCTCCAGCTTATCCGAATCAAGGATTGGCCTTTGCAGCTTCTGTTTATGGTGTTTTCTCTCAAGCAGGCTTTGTTTATGTTCAGGCAGAAACATTCGGCTTCCTTCCCACAGCAGATTGCCTCTTTTTAAATGCTCATTCATTTATAATGCCCTCCTATTTTAGCCGCTCGTTCAAACGCCTGGCCTGCCGCTGTCAGTGAGGCCGCCCTGATGATCGCCGTGTCGCCGAACCGGTTTTTAATCCCGTCCATCACATAGCCGAGGCTCATCTTCTTTGCATAATCCTGAAATAAATTAAGCTGCCATACTTCATCAGATGAGAGCTGAGAGAGATTGACCCCGAGGCGGCGGACAGGCTTCCCGTCCCAAAACTTGAGAAACAGTCTGCATACAGCCTGGTACACATCCTGCGTAGAATTGGTCGGTTCCGCCAGCTTCACTTGCCGGTTGAAGCCGGTCGGCAAATCAAAGTCAGCCCCCCTGCAGCTCACCGAAACCGTCTGCCCCATCATCCCGGCGTTTCGGCTTCGCCTGCATACCTCTTCACTCAGCTCCAGCAGAACGACCTTTATTTCTTTGTCAAAGTGTTCATAGTCTTTCGGGAGTGTCATTCCGTGGCCAATCGCTTTTTGTCCGTCCAGCGATGCCGTTGACACAGGAGAATAGTCGATTCCGTTCGCCGTCATCCACAGCACGTGTCCGTTAATGCCCCATTTCTTTTTTAAAAGCTCGAGCGGAAAAACCGCAAGCCCGCCGATCGTGCTGATGCCCATTCGATTTAAATGATGTTTCATCCGGCTCCCGACGCCAAACATACTCCCCACCGGAAGCGGCCACATCTCGGTTTTCATATTTTCTTTCGTTAACGTGAAAATACCGTTCTTATTCTTTTTGGCAAAATTGTCACACGCAATTTTGGCAAGCGCTTTATTAGGGCCGATTCCGACCCGGGCATAAATGCCGACCTCCCGCATGATTCTGTCCTGAATGCTTTTAGCAATCTCCTCGGGCGCCCCAAACAGCTTCTGGCTGCCTGTGATATCCATGAACTGCTCGTCAATGGAATAGGGTTCCACAAGATCTGTATATTCCTCTAAAATGGCGGTGATTTGCAGCGATACATCAATATACCGCTGCATACGAGGCCGGAGCACAACAGCTTCAGGGCACTTTTCCTGCGCTTCCCACAGGCGTGAGGCATTGGCTACCCCTTTTCGTTTCGCCAGCGGGCATGCAGCCAATACGACTCCGCCCCGCCTTTCCGGATCACCCGAAACAATCACCGGCTGATTTTTTAAATGTGGATTTTCCGCTTTCTCTACAGATGCATAAAACGATTGCATGTCAACGAGAAAAATCACTTTTTCTTTCATCATACACACCTCTAAAAAGAACTTATGTTCGCTTTCACTATTATATGCGAAAATATGTTCGATTTATACTGGTAAATGATTCTTGTCTGACAGAAAATATGATGCAAGGGTTTGAGAGAAGGAAAACATTTAGTAGAATGAAAGCGAACCATAAAGATAGGAGAGTCAAAATGGAGAAATTTGTCGAAAAAATGCTGGGACAGGCATTGCGCCAATACGGCCGAAATGTTGCCATTGATCCGTTAAGCCCGTATGAAAAACAAAGCCTGAAAGCTGCTTTAGAGGAAAGACAAAATGAAGATCCAGACGAGGACCTGCATGCGCATATAGAGGATATCATTTATGACTACGTCACAAACCAAGGGCTGTTTTCTTAGTGACATGCACCTTCATTGTTGGAGAAATTTCGTATATCTGTTTTCGTATGGCCAGAAGGGACGCGGCTGATATCGACGGGAAGCGCCCCTTCTCATATACGGGCGCTCAAGCCCGTCAGCATAAACTTTAATCTGATGCCCGGTCTCACTCAGCATTTCAGGAACCCCGCCGATATGATCTACAGCCTGATGGGTCAACGTCTTCGAACGGAAATCCGTTTGCTTCTCCCGCCTTCCTAATGTCTTTAAACTGACCGGGCATTTCCTGCTCAATGAGAATTGCACTTTCATGATATAAGCGCCGAACAAAAATCCGTGTACTTCACCCTCCACTTCAACGGCGTAAACGCCATCGTCAACGTGAAACATGAACCATTCAAAAAACAAAGGTCATCCTGCGCACACATAGTGTAATACAATCCCATATAAACCAGTAAGTAAAAAAATTTAATCCCCCGTTGGATAAGGAAATTTTTTCATGTATGATAGAAAAAGATCTTACTAACAGGAGAGAACAATAGATGAAGACATGGAAAGATATCCACCCAATCAGCTGGACAATTATTATCGGAACCATTTTTGGCAGGATGGCAACATCGATGAGCATTCCGTTTTTAGCGATTTATTTAACAGCTGTCCAAGGCGCATCAGCGTCCTACGCGGGGCTTGTCATTGCGGCGAGCTCATCAGTCGGTATCATTGCAAGCTTTTATGGCGGATATATCTCGGACAAATTCGGCAGAAAGAACATGATGCTTGTATCCATTTTCGGCTGGATGCTGGTGTTTGCAGGGTTTGCAGCCGCTTCTCACCTCTGGGTATTTTTTGTGGTAAATGCGTTAAACGGACTTTGTAAATCACTGTTTGAACCTGCTTCAAAAGCTTTGCTGTCAGATATGACAGAAGAAAAAACAAGATTGCTGGTTTTTAATTTACGGTATGCAGCCATTAATATCGGCGTTGTCTTCGGCCCTGTGCTCGGTCTGTACTTTGGTTCATCACAATCTACCGCTCCTTTTTTGGTGCCCGCGGTGATTTATGGGATGTACGGTGTCATCCTTGCCATCCAATTTAAAAAGCATCCACCCGCGACATTAGAACAATCCAGAAATCTGAACGTTCGGGAAGCGTTTATGGTAACGCAAAAGGATCGTCTTTTTACAGTTGCTCTTATCGGCATTACACTATGCAGCTTCGGCTATTCACAGTTCAGCTCTACATTCCCGCAATATATGGCGCAAAATCCTTTTATCGAAAATGGGACAAAATTGTACGGCTTGATGCTGACATTAAACGCAATTGTTGTTTTGGCAACACAGTTTCCCATCGTCCACCTTGGTAAACGGTTTTCGCCGCTTTGCTCCCTGATGCTCGGCAATATCATGATCAGCGCCAGCATGATGATTCTTACCATGTCACACGGGGTTTCTTCACTTGTTATCATTGTGATTGCATTTACAATTGGAGAAGTGCTCTTATTCTGTATGATGGATTTGTTTGTAGACCAGATTGCAAAACCCGGATTAAAAGGAACGTATTTCGGAGCGATCGGCTTTTCGCAGTTTGGGAATGTGATTGGCCCTTGGGCCGGCGGCTTATGTATAGATGCATTTGGTGCCGGGCATCCAAGTTCCATTTTTTCTGTCCTTAGCGGCATCACCCTGCTTGGCCTGCCGTTTTTAGTGTTTGCCTATCGGAGGATGAAAGCGGGAATCACTGAGCAGCAACCCGGACTGGGGAAGCCGCTTTAACACAAGAAGACGGGAGAGAATCGCTCTCTCCCGCAAAAACGAGGTGATGAAATATGAATATAGGTGATATCATGTTTCAGCTGATCGTATTTTTTATGTTTGCCGCTGTTATCTCGGCGGCTGTGATCGGCTCTACATATGCGAAAAACCGTAAAGCACAGCTGGACCGAATCGAAAAAAAGCTTAACAGCATGTCCGAAGACCAAAACGATTAACCGCTTGGGGCAACGAGCTCTACCTTAATCCGGTCAGGGTCCTCACAATAGACTGCATAATGCCCGTCTCCTCCGGCAAAAGGATGCCGGTCTCGGTACAGCACACGATAGCCTTTCGCCATCAATTTTTCAGTCATCAGGTCGACTTGAAGCTTGGATTCAGCATGAAACGCGAGATGATTCAGCCCGACACGGCACCTGTGATATTTCGGCTCTAGACATTCTTCTTTTGCCTGAACAATCACAAGGTAAAAGTGATCTTTCTTCCAGCTGATGCCGGAACTCCATTTTTGACACTCTTTATAGCCAATTTCTGCTAAAAACCATCCCCAAAACCGCTTAGACGCTTCCAAATCGGAGACATACAGTTCAATATGATGCACAATGGTCACACCCTTCTGACTAACACTTCTTCTACCTTATGCCGGTCTCCCTTTCGCAATATTAAATCTGACCTGAATTTAGTCGGCAAAATATTTTCATATAAATTAGGGCGGTTGACACTCTCCCAAATCGAGGTTGCCATCTCGTCAGCCTCCTGGTCAGACAGGTCTTTAAACTTATGAAAATACGAGTCCGGATTTTGAAAGGCTGTTTCCCGAAGAAGGCGGAAACGCTCTAAATACCAGGTAAGAATCCGGCTTTCGTCCGCATCGACGTAAATTGAAAAATCAAAGAAATCGGAAACAAAGATGCGGGGATTTTCCCGGTCATCCTCCAAGGTCGGCGATTGAAGAACATTAATCCCTTCGATGATCACGATATCAGCCTGTTCTACAACCTCGAACACACCTTCCTCGCGGTCATAGGTTAAATGAGAATATACAGGGGCCTTCACTCTTTCTTTTCCTGACTTTACGTCATTCAAAAATTCAAGGAGCGCTTTCACATCATAGCTTTCAGGAAATCCTTTTCTTGACAGCAAGTTTTTCTTCTTCAGCTCAGCTGTAGGAAATAAAAAACCGTCTGTCGTGATCAGGCTGACCTTGGGGCGATCCGGCAAACGCGAAAGCAGCTTCTGCAAAATCCGCGCTGTCGTGCTTTTCCCGACTGCGACACTGCCGGCAATGCCGATGATAAACGGAATTTTGGCTGAATGAGGGTGCTTCAAAAAAACATTCACATGCTTATTTCGTTCGGCAGCCGACTTGACATGCAAATGAAGCAGGCGAACAAGCGGAATATAGATCGTCTCCACTTCCTCTACGGATAGATGATCATTAAGCCCTTCAACAGCTTTTGCCTCTTCTTCAGAAACAGCAATCGACAAATGGCCCCCAAATCCTGACCAAGACTGCCGGCTGTGCTGTGTATATAAAGTATGTAAATTAAGCTCTTTATTTTTCACTGTTTACACCTGACTCTCTGTAGCTTTAAACAAACGCTTACAAAGATTGTAACGGAAAACATTCCTACTGTCTGCTTATTTTTTCAATTTACCTTTTTAACAAGTCAGCACCGATTCGGTTATATGCAGCCATTTCTTCTTTCGGAACCATACTGCCTCCCGTTCCCCAGACAACATGTACGGCATTTTTCATGCTGTGACGCAGATCATTTTCAGACATGTCGTGTTTCCCGGTATCCGATAAAAACAGCTGAACAGGCCCGAACATGCCGGCAAGCGCAGACGGCTCTAAATGCTTATTTTCAGATAAAGCCAGCAAATGAAGCAATGTATACAGCGTTTCGTCTTCAATTGTATAACAGCCGCTCAGCAAAGGTTCTATCAGATTGCCGACAAATCCTGACGGACGCCCTACGGCAAGCCCGTCAGCAGCCGTTATATTATCCAAGCCGATATCCTGCACAGAGATCTGGTCATGCAAGCCGGAATATAGACCTAAGAGCATAGACGGTGAATGGGTAGGCTCCCCGAAAAATACATGGACATGGTTTCCGTACAATAGCTTCAGTCCAAATGCCACACCGCCCGGCCCTCCGCCGACTCCGCAAGGCAAATACACAAACAGCGGTGTTTCAGGACCAGGCTCGATATCCATAAAGCTGAGCTGTGTTTTTAAACGACTGGCCGCTACCGCATATCCTAGGAACAGCTGGCGGGAATGTTCATCATCAATAAAATAACAGAATGGATCTTGTTCCGCCTGCCGCCGTCCTTCTTTAACCGCTTCACTGTAATCTGATTCGTACTCGATTACGGTGACACCCTTTTTGCGAAGTAAATCCTTCTTCCACTGTTTAGCGTCGGAGGACATATGCACCGTCACTAGAAAACCTAGTTTGGCGCCAATGATGCCGATGCTTAAACCAAGATTGCCTGTTGAGCCGACAGCAATGGAATAGCGTGAAAAAAATGAAGTGAACCGCTCTTCGTGCAAGATGCTGTAATCATCTGTTTCCTTAAGCATTCCTTCTTGAAGCGCAAGCTCCTCCGCATGTTTCAGCACTTCATAAATACCGCCGCGTGCTTTAATCGATCCCGAAATCGGAAGCTCATGATCGCACTTTAAAAGCCATCTCCCCGGAAACGTTTCGCCATACACTTCCTCCAGCTTCTTTTTCATATGGCGTATTTCAAAAAGCGGCGATTCAATCATCCCTTCGGCAGCTTTTGTTTCCGGAAACGCCTCGGCAATATAAGGAGCAAACCGCCGAAGTCTTTTGTCCGCCTCGGCTATCTCGCTTTCCCACTCAGCCGCTTGTAATACCATCCCCTCTTTCTTGCCGGGATTAGCCCAGAATACCGGTCGTGCATCAATCAATTTCTGAATAAATGGATCTTTTATCAGATTACGCAAAGTTTCTTGATTTATCGACATCAGCCATTTCTCCTTCCTTTAACAAATGTATATCTTTATAAAAAACTGCCTGCAAACACACCAAAAGGCGCCTCACACAGGCAGTTCCATGCTTATTTTTTCATGAACACCCGTCCAGCCAGCTTTTCCACAAGGGCTGGAAACAGCTGATATAGCTTTGTGCCGGCATTCATCAAACGAGGAAGGTTGATTTCACGTTTGTTCGTCATAATGGCAGACGCGATTTGTGCTGCCACATCATCTGGGTCAAGCATCCAGCGTTCGACATTTTTGGCATAGTCTCCGCCTTTATCAGCAATAGAAAAAAAGTCAGTCTGAATCGGCCCTGGATTGACTGTCGTCACATAGACGCCTGTGCCCGCCAGCTCCATACGCAAAGCGTTTGAATAGCCGAGCACAGCGTGTTTTGTCGCTGAATAAAGGCTGGATTTCGGTGTGGCAATTTTCCCTGCTTGAGAGGCAATATTGATGATATGGCCGCTTTTTTGCTCAAGCATATGCGGAAGAACAGCTTTTGTACAGGCAATCAGACCGAAAACATTGACATCAAACATTGATTTCATCTCATCAAGTGTAGAGTCTAAAACCGTTTCAAAAATACCGAAACCTGCATTATTGATCAGCACATCAACCGGACCGATCTGATCACGGACGAGGGTGATATCTTCAAGACGGGAGACATCCAGAGGGAAAATATCACATTGTCCGCTCCATTCCTCGGTCATTTTTCTTTTGATTTCCTTCAAACGATCCTCACGTCTTGCCGACAGCAAAACATGGGCTCCTTCAGCCGCACATAAATAAGCGATTCTTTCACCAAGCCCTCCTGAAGCACCTGTAATCCAAATACGCTTGCCAGCTATATTTTTCAACCTGTTCACCTCTCTATTGCTCTAAAGTATGCGGTATTTCCATCCCAATATGACGTGATGCCTGCTTCGGCTGCCAATATATCAAGATGCCCAACCGTTTCTGACATCGTTAAAAACAACTCTTTTTCATAAACGGCAGGAAAGAGCTGCTGACAGACCTGAAAAGCGGTAAGCGGTTTTTCCGACAGCATATGACGCACATCCTCGGTTCGGCTGCTCTGCTTGTCAAACCGCTTCTTGATCAGTGCTCGTACATTGCCAATCGTCTCGCCATGACCGGGAAACACTGTGTTCGGGGCAAGTTCAGACAGCCTCCGCAACGACCGCTGATAATCCAGTAAAGGCTCCGATCTTTTTTCTCCCGTTTTTGGCGCTTCAAGAATCGGGTTAGACGAGCTGTTCGCCAGCAGCAAATCACCGCCAAGCATTCTTCCGGTCTTTTCATGAAAGAGAACAATATGCGACTCTGCATGTCCGGGCATTTCCAGAACAGTCCAGTCACCCATCCCGTCAATTTTCATCCCTTCCGTAACCGTTTGGGTCAAGGATCTTGTACAGGAAAATGCGTACGCCGACCGGATGAGCCTTTCTGCTTTCACATCATCAAATGGAACGCCTAACTCAGGCAGCAGCTTTTGAAAAAAATGTTTTTGCCACTCCATAAATGCCTTGTCTCTGCTGATATATGGTTCGTTAAACGGATGTCCAATCACTTTAATATCATCAGAAAAAACATCAAGCAACCCCGCATGATCCGCGTGATGGTGAGTCAGCACGATCTGCTCAATATCTGACATTTCTATATGTATACTAGCAAGCTGCTCTTTTAGGACTTCAGCTGCTTCTTTAGTGTTCGGTCCGGCATCGATCAGTGTCAGCGCGTCACCTTTCACTAAGTAAACGATGACATCACCGACGGCAAACGGTGTCGGGACGCGAATCGGAATGATATCTGCAGTTGTCATTCTTTTGCTCCTTGTCTTCATTCATTACTCATATTTTAGCTTTTTCTCGGTCCTGTGTCATTATTGCCGTATGAGAATGTCCCTTTTTGAAAAAGCTATTGACATTAGCTTATCCCCCATTGCATAATGAACAACAACTAAAATGAGAACCATTGGAACGCTATGACGAGGAATAGTATACAGGCAATGGCCAGAGAGAGCGATATCCCCAGGCTGAAAGGTATCGCGGCCCGCTTGTTTGTAGAACCTGCCCTCAAGTCGCGGTTAGGAAAACCTAAACGTTTCCCGCGTTACGGGATTTGAGCTGAGCACAAGTTGTGCTAATGAGGGTGGTACCGCGAACCTTTTCGTCCTTTACGTGATGAAAAGGTTTTTTGTTGTTCTGATAGAAGGAGGATATCCATGAAAAAGATAGGATTTGTCGGCGCCGGGTCCATGGCTGAAGCAATGATCAACGGCTTTTTGCAAAGCGGCATTACAAAACCTGAAAATATTTATATCACAAACAGGTCAAACGAAGAGAGACTCAATGAATTAAAGGAAATGTACGGCGTGCGTCCATGCAGGGATAAGAGCGAGTTTTTCACACAAACAGATATCGTCGTTCTCGCTTTTAAGCCTAAGGATGCGGCAGAGAGCATTGACAGCATTCGTTCTTATATGAAGGATCAGCTTGTCATTTCTGTGCTTGCAGGCCTTACCATCGAAACCATTCAGCATTATTTCGGCAGAAAGCTTGCTGTCATACGGGTGATGCCGAATACTTCAGCTGCCATCAGAAAATCAGCAACCGGATTTTCCGTAAGCGCTGAAGCAAGCCAAGACGATATCACGGCGGCTACAGCATTGCTAGAAACAATCGGAGACGCCACATTGGTTGAGGAGCAGCACCTTGATGCCGTTACCGCGATAGCAGGCAGCGGTCCCGCTTACCTGTATCGCTATATCGAAGCGATGGAAAAAGCGGCGCAAAAGGTCGGTTTAGAGGAGGAAACGGCTAAAAAATTGATCCTGCAGACAATGGCCGGCGCTACAGACATGCTTCGTCAAAGCGGAAAACAGCCCGCACAGCTGCGCAGGGAGATTACGAGCCCAGGGGGAACAACAGAGGCAGGCCTTCGCGCTTTAACGGAAGCCCGCTTTGAAGAAGCGATCATTCATTGTATTGAAGAAACAGCCAAACGAAGCGCTGAAATCAAAGAGCAATTTGCCGGAGCCGCCTTAGAGAAGCATTTATAGAAAAAAACACAAGACAGAAGGCAAAGCGCTTTCTGTCTTCTTTTATCTTAAGGCTGGCTGGCAGCTTCTGATTGTTTTAATAATGCAGAGATTGTAAAGGACAGCAAGTCGGGAAGCACCTCAAAGGAATAAGGCACATACAGTCTTTCTGTCCATTTGTGCGGGTCTTTTCCAGCCGGGCCGACATTTAATACCGGGACATACAGCGCCTTGTCTTTACTGCTGGGAAGTGAATATCCTCTGTTAAAGAGCGGCATATTGCTTGTGTATGCACCAACCTCCTGTTTTTCCAGCTGAAGATAGCTCAAATCCGAGAGTCCTGGAAAATACTGAACCTCCCGTAAAGCAATGCCGTACCTGTCAGCTGCATATTGAATGAGCTTGCCAGCAGTATTCTTGATTACCTGATCGTTCTTTGATGACACTGCCGGATAAAATGGAGGGCTGTAAAAGAGAACAATGAGCGGCGCATCTTCCTTACACAGCGCTGCGAGCTCAGATACAATTCTAGTCGAAAAATCCCTGTCTCCAAGATCTCCCCTGTTTGCATAAGTGAAATTCAGCACCCGTTCTGTTTCTGAGCTTCCGACACGCCTTTTCGCACGTGCAAGCAGCTCATCAAATGTAAAAACAGAGACAGTTCGTTCAATTGGATGAAATGGCTCAAACTTCTGGAAATCACGTGTTTTTTGCTGAATATGGTTTGAAATCTTCTCTGCCGCCTGCTCTGCGGTTCTCCGCAGCATGTTATGCAGCTCACTCGCAGAGCGCTTCATTGTCAGTACATTAAATAACGTAACGGCCGTATGCGGTGTTTGGACGGAATATGACTCCTTCAAGTCCTTTTGCATTAAGTTTACCGGCGGCGGGGTGACTTCCCCGTCAGCCATTTCGCAGTAATTCACGTTCAGTTCCAGCAGACGGTTGATCTCAGAAACCATTAAATTTGCATTTAAACCGGAAAACGGCTCTCCGACATGCGTCTCTATCCCTTTGCAGAAAAACCCTGCGAGAACCTTGCCAATGCTTCCTGTATACACATATTGCCGCTGGTCACCCGGAAACTTTTCAAACATCGGTTCGCTATTCAAACAAGCAGTGTATGTAAGATGAAATTTATGCTCGATTTCCTTCAGAGCAGGAACGGCTTCGATCATTCCTCTTGAATTCACTTCCTCGTCAGGAACCGTAATCAAAAGCACATTCCCATCAAAACGACCATTCATTGCCCGCTCAAGCATCGACAGCTGAACAGCCAGCCCCGCTTTCATATCCATCGTGCCTCTCCCGAACAGCCAGTCGCCGCTTTCCGCGTCTGTTCTCACACGTTCAGGAAGCAACTCTTTTTTCTCCAAAAAGGAGTTTAAAAGCTCAGCCGGCTTACAGGCCATATGCTTGAATTCGCCGTAGTCCTCTATGTCCACGACATCAAAATGGCTCAGCAATAGCACTGTCTGTTTTACATCTTTCTTTTTGACAAGCGCTGTCAGAAACGTTCTGCCATCTTCCATTGGATGGAGTGTGACATGATCAGGGTTATTTTGAAAATAAGGCTTGTCCTTTAAAAGATAATAAAGATATTCCGCAAGTGCGGCTTCCCCTTTCGAACCAGTGACACTTTCGTACTGGACAAGCGAAGTTAAAAGGGTAAGCAAATTACTCTTGGTCTGCCAATTCATCATTTCCGCCCTCCTATGTATAAAAACGCTTCGATTCTAAAAAATAACATGACTCCCTGTCTATTATACAGAAATGTTTGACAAAATCGGATCGTTTGAGCAGTTTATATGACGGGAAAGAAATGACTTGTTATAATCAACCTCTAAAAACCTTACGGGAGGCGAAAGAAATGGCCAGAAAATTATTCACACCTATGACGATTAAAGATGTAACGTTAAAAAACCGCATTGTGATGTCACCAATGTGCATGTACTCTTCTCACGAAAAGGACGGAAAGTTACAGCCGTTCCACATGGCTCACTACATAACACGCGCAGTCGGCCAGGTTGGGTTAATTATTGTGGAAGCATCAGCGGTTAATCCTCAGGGACGCATCACAGACCAAGATTTAGGGATATGGAGCGACGAGCATATCGAAGGTTTCGCAAAGCTGACTGAGCAGGTAAAAGCGCAAGGCTCAAAAATCGGAATTCAGCTTGCCCACGCAGGACGTAAAGCAGAGCTTGAAGGAGATATTTTCGCTCCGTCTGCGATCGCGTTTGACGAGCAATCAAGCACGCCGGTTGAAATGACAACTGAAAAAGTGAAAGAAACCGTGCAGGAGTTCAAACAAGCGGCTGCCCGTGCAAAAGAAGCAGGCTTTGATGTGATTGAGATTCATGCGGCACACGGATACTTAATTCATGAATTTTTATCTCCGCTTTCTAACCATCGCACAGATGAATACGGCGGCTCACCAGAAAACCGCTACCGTTTCTTAAGAGAAATCATTGATGAAGTCAAACAAGTGTGGGACGGTCCTTTATTTGTCCGTGTATCGGCTTCTGACTATACAGACAAAGGCTTAGACATCGCTGATCATATCGGTTTTGCAAAATGGATGAAGGAGCAGGGCGTTGACTTAATTGACTGCAGCTCAGGTGCCCTTGTTCAGGCAGACATTAACGTATTCCCTGGCTATCAGGTCAGCTTCGCCGAGAAAATCCGCGAACAGGCTGACATGGCGACTGGAGCTGTCGGAATGATTACAAATGGTTCAATGGCTGAAGAAATTCTTCAAAATAACCGTGCAGACCTCATCTTTATCGGCAGAGAGCTATTACGCGATCCTTACTTTGCAAGAACTGCCGCAAAACAGCTGAATACAGACATTCAAGCCCCTGTTCAATACGAAAGAGGCTGGTAATCTTGATCCGAGATATCCGCGGCTCCGCCGCCGGATATCTCTTTTTTTATTTTTGGAGAAACGATCAGCTGACGTTCTCCGTCTCCCTAGTAGAACCAATTAGAGGAGATGACTCCAATGAATGCAGCATGGATCGAAAGGACCTATACGGTTGACGGTTGTGAATTTCATACAAAACACCGAAAAGGATTTAGCGGTGTAACCATTGTCTTTGAAGCCGGCTATGGCACTTCTTCAGAGACGTGGAAACCACTAACAGCGGACATTGATGACGAATTTGGCATATTCACATATGATAGAGCGGGCATTGGGAAAAGCGGACAAAGCAAGGCAGAACGAACAGCCGACCAAAAGGTGAGAGAATTAGAAAGCTTGCTTAAGGCAGCAGGTATAAGACCGCCTTATCTGGCTGTTTCACATTCATACGGATCGGTTATCAGCAGTTTATGGGCCTGTAAAAACCGACAGGATATTATCGGCATGGTGCTCCTTGATCCCGCTTTAGGAGATTACGGCAATGGCGGCTTTACATTTATTCCTGAAGAAATGCATACAGCATACAGAAAGCAGATGATGCTCGAGGAGACACATGCAGACTTTTCGAAAAGTCTGCGGCAGTTCAAACAGCAGCAAGTCCATTTAGGGAACATGCCGCTTATTGTCCTGTCATCAGGTGAACGCACTGAGAAATTCGCCTCCGGTGAAGAGGACTGGAGAAACCTGCATAGCAGCATTTTGTCTCTATCCGATCAAAGCGGCTGGATACAAGCTAAAAACAGCTCACATAACATTCATCATGATGAACCTCATATCGTCCATCTGGCGATTTATGATGTTTGGTGCGCGGCCTGCAAGCAGGCCGCCCCGATATACCAGGCAGTCAATTAAACAAAAACCCCGGCTAAAGCAGCCGGGGGTTTTATTATTTTGTTTCGCGATGAAGGGTATATTTCTTTAACCGCGGTGAGTATTTTTTCAGCTCTAAACGATCAGGATTTGTGCGTTTATTTTTGGTTGTGATGTAGTTTCTGTCCCCTGTTTCAGTGCAAGCCAAAGTAACATTTACTCTCATGTAAACATCTCCTCATAAAACGTAATGGTTACGTTTTATTATACAGCTTAACAACAGATTGTCAAACACCATCTCTTTCTCAGCCTCTCGGAACTTGAACCTCTAAGAAATCATACGCTGTGATGCTGTTCGGAAAAACGGCTGCCGCTTCTTTCTGAAGCTCCAGAGAGGCCTCTCCCTGATATCTTGCGCTGATATGAGTTAAGATGAGCTGCTTCGCCCCAGCTTCTTTTGCTGTTACAGCTGCTTGTTCTGTTGTACTGTGAAAATAATCAAAAGCAAGCTTCACATCATCCTTAGCAAAGGTGGCTTCATGCACAAGCACATCACAGTCCCGCGCAAGCTCTTTTATCTTATCGCTCACTCTCGTATCCCCGGAAAACACGACAGCTCTCCCCTTTTTAGGAGGCTCCAAAAAATCCTCCCCATTTATGGTGCGTCCGTCTTCAAGCGTCACGATTTCACCTTTTTTTATTTTCGAATATACAGGTCCAGGCGGAATATTCATTTCCTTTAATAACGCCGCCTTTAAAGAACCAGGCACATCTTTTTCTTGTACGCGGTACCCAAAGGCCTCTACACCATGAATCGCGGATGCAGCTGTGACGATAAACTGGTCGTCCTCAAATACGGCTCCCTCTTCAATCTCTTGTATCACAAGCGGATATGTTAGGTGAGTTTTCGTGACGGCAAGACTTGTTTCAATAAAGGCCTTGATGCCTTTCGGTCCGTAAACCGTCAGCTCGTCCTCACCGCCCTGAAAAGAACGGCTGCCAAGAAGCCCCGGAAGACCGTATACATGATCGCCGTGCATGTGAGTAATGAAGATTTTTTCTATTTTTCGAGGTTTAATTGATGTATGTAAAATTTGATGCTGTGTGGCTTCCCCGCAGTCAAACAGCCATACAGATCGCCTTTCTTCAAGCAGCTTTAATGCGATCGACGTCACGTTTCTAGACTTAGCGGGAATTCCGGCTCCCGTCCCTAAAAAAAGTAATTCCACATTTCCTTCCTCCTACTAGAACTAGTTACCTACAAGAATACAGGATCAGGCGTAAAATGTGAATCTCGCCTCTGATTCGGGCAAACCTTTCGTTCTAGAAATATTTTTGAGCCATTCTGTAAAAAAGGGGCTTAAATGTTTGCTTTCGTTGAATTTTAGATTTAAAATGAAGGAAATATACGGGGTACTAAAATAAAGCTTCGAATAAAGTGAGGTACTTTTAGTGAAAACAAACCAACAACCAAAAGCAGTAATTGTCATATTCGGTGCAACGGGAGATTTAGCAAAACGAAAACTCTATCCGTCCATTCACCGTTTATATAAAAACGGGCAAATCGGAGAAGAGTTTGCAGTTGTAGGAGTCGGAAGAAGACCTTGGTCCAATGAGGATCTTCGCCAAACCGTCAAAACATCTATTTCCTCAGCTGCTGATAAACATATAGATGATTTCACGTCTCATTTCTATTATCACCCGTTTGACGTGACAAACCCTGGTTCTTATCAAGAGCTTAACGTACTGCTCAACCAGCTGGAAGATACATATCAAATCCCGAACAACAGAATGTTCTACTTGGCAATGGCCCCAGAATTCTTTGGGACAATTGCAAAGACATTAAAATCAGAAGGTGTTACAGCAACTACAGGCTGGTCCCGCCTTGTGATTGAAAAGCCGTTCGGCCATGACTTGCCGAGCGCGCAAGCATTAAATCAAGAAATTCGCGAAGCATTTACAGAAGATCAAATTTACAGAATCGATCACTATTTAGGAAAACAAATGGTGCAGAATATTGAGGTCATTCGATTTGCCAATGCGATTTTCGAACCGCTATGGACAAACCGCTACATCTCAAATATCCAGATCACATCAAGCGAATCACTTGGTGTTGAAGACCGTGCTAGATATTACGAAAAATCAGGCGCCCTTCGCGACATGGTGCAAAACCATATTATGCAAATGGTTGCGCTTCTCGCAATGGAGCCGCCGATTAAACTGAACACAGAAGAAATCCGCAGCGAAAAAGTGAAGGTGCTGAGAGCCCTCCGCCCTATTGCAAAAGACGAAGTGGATGAGTATTTTGTGCGCGGACAATATCAAGCCGGTGAAATTGACGGTTTGCCAGTCCCTGCTTATACAGATGAAGATAACGTCGCTCCTGACTCAAATACAGAAACCTTTGTTTCTGGAAAGCTTCTGATCGACAACTTCAGATGGGCTGGTGTTCCATTCTACATTCGTACCGGAAAACGAATGAAAGAAAAGTCTACAAAAATTGTCGTTCAATTTAAGGACATTCCGATGAACCTGTACTACGGCAATGAAAACAACATGAATCCGAACTTACTCGTCATTCATATTCAGCCTGACGAAGGCATTACACTTTACTTAAACGCTAAAAAACTCGGAGGAGCAGCACACGCGCAGCCAATCAAACTGGATTACTGCAGCAATTGCAATGACGAGCTGAACACTCCTGAAGCATATGAAAAATTGATTCACGACTGTCTTCTCGGCGATGCGACGAACTTCGCACACTGGGATGAAGTTGCCCTTTCTTGGAGCTTTGTCGATTCCATTTCTGAAACATGGGCAGCCAACAAAACCCTATCGCCAAACTACGAAGCAGGTTCTATGGGTCCAAAAGAATCAGATGATCTTTTGGCGAAAGACGGCTTGCATTGGTGGAATATATAAAGAAAAAGGCTGAAAGTGCTTATAAAGCATTTTCAGCCTTTTATTTATGTTGTATATCAAGCTTTCTGCCTCTAAGCGGCTCAAAAAGACGATTGATTCTCTCTCTGTCGTAATCTAATATCCAACTGTTATATGTTTCATACATATCCTGTATTGTTTCAGCTGCAGCAGCTAAAATATCGCAGCCTCGATCATCATAAAGATAAAAAATGGTTCTCTTTTTTATATTGATAAAGTAAATTTTTTGAGAAATGCTTGGTTTTATCCCCATATCTTGATTACATATTGCTCTCAGCATTGGGATATATCTTATATCACCAGCTTTGCATCTAAGAAAAAATCTATGCGTTTTATCATCATAATCATCAGAACAAGTATAAGGAACAGCAATGTGCTGCAGTTTTTTCAACACAGCTTTTTCTCGAATGTACCGTGAGAAAATATGCAATTTGCTCTTATATCCCCTTCTCCCTTCAAAACCAACAGCATCAGCTATAACAAATATATCATCATCTTCGGCATGTAGAGATTTAAATAAAGTGACAGCTCTCTTATATGCGTTATCTACATAAGGGCTGTGCAGATAGGCATCGTTCACATTATACCCTACACCTATTTCAAACCGGATTCCGATCTGCCAGTTATAAAACAAAGGAGGCATAAGTCGTAAACCAGGAAAATTTTCAAGTAGATACTCATTTACAGGCAAAATATACATCCTTTCGTCGGCACTCTATTTCAAAAAAATCCCGCAGCTGTCAGGCTGCGGGATTTCCACATCATTATTTCATCCATTCAGTATGGAAGACACCGTCTTTGTCTGTGCGCTCATAAGTATGGGCGCCGAAGTAGTCACGCTGCGCTTGGATTAAGTTTGCAGGCAGCACGGCTGTGCGATAGCTGTCATAATAAGCTAGTGCGCTTGAGAATGAAGGTACCGGCACACCTTGGGCAACTGCAAGTGAAATCACTTGGCGAAGCGCTCCTTGGTAGCTTTCTGCAATGTTCTTGAAGTGGCTGTCAAGCAGCAGGTTATCAAGCTCAGGATCGCGGTCGTAAGCTTCTTTGATTTTCTGCAGGAATGCCGCACGGATGATGCAGCCGCCGCGGAAGATCATAGCGATTTCACCGTAATTGAGATCCCAGTTGTATTCTTCAGAAGCTGCTTTCATTTGGGCAAATCCTTGGGCGTAAGAACAGATTTTGCTCATGAATAGCGCTTTTCTGACTGCTTCGATCAGCTCTTCTTTATTTTCTGTAACAGGCTTCACTTCAGGCCCTGAAAGAAGGCCGCTTGCTTTCACACGCTCATCCTTCATCGCTGAAATAAAACGTGCGAATACAGATTCAGTGATAATCGGAAGCGGAACACCTAAGTCAAGTGCACTTTGGCTTGTCCATTTTCCTGTTCCTTTTTGACCCGCTTTATCAAGAATTACATCAACAAGCGGTTTACCTGTTTCTTCATCTTTTTTCGTGAAGATATCAGCAGTAATCTCGATCAGATAGCTGTCAAGCTCGCCTTTATTCCATTCAGCAAATACTTCATGAAGCTCATCAGCTGAAAGACCGAGTACCTGCTTCAGGATGAAATAAGATTCAGAGATCAGCTGCATATCCCCGTATTCAATACCGTTGTGCACCATTTTTACATAATGGCCGGCACCGTCCGGACCGATATATGTCGTACACGCTTCACCGTCAACTTTTGCAGAAATTGCTTCAAGAATTGGCTTCACAAGTTCATGAGCTTCTTTTTGTCCGCCAGGCATGATAGAAGGCCCTTTAAGCGCTCCTTCTTCTCCGCCTGAAACGCCTGTGCCGATAAAATGAATGCCGCTTTCAGCAAGCTCTTTGTTTCGGCGCTGTGTATCTTTATAATATGTATTTCCGCCGTCAATTAAAATATCGTCCTTCTCTAAGTGAGGAAGAAGAGATTGAATTGTCGCATCTGTAGCAGTTCCCGCTTTAACCATTAACAAAATTTTGCGCGGTGTTTCCAAGGATTGAACAAATTCTTCAATGCTGTAGGTGCCGACAACGTTTTTGCCTTCAGCCTCCTGCAAAAATTCCTCGGTTTTGCTGCTTGATCTGTTGTAAACAGAAACAGAAAATCCTCGGCTTTCAATATTTAAAGCCAGATTTTTACCCATTACCGCAAGTCCGATAACTCCGATTTGTTGTTTTGACATATTCTAACGTCCCTTCTGAAAACGTTTAACCATTTTAAAATTTACATTAAAATAAAATGATATTTATACTATTGAAATTACCATACTTCACCCCCTTATTTCAAGACATTCAGCTTTTCTTTTCATCTTGAAAAAAATCTTTATTAAAGCTTGTCCCGCTTGTTTTGCTCTCGTCTTTTTTAACCTTTGCACCTTTTCTGATCGGCTTGGAGCCGTACTTTTCATTCAGTTTTTCCATCATCTGCTGAATCGGTTCATCCTTCGCATCCTCTGTAAAGCTGAACAAATCGAGCTGCTTATAGGCCTGCTCTTTTTCTACCAAATCCGTTCCGGTAATGCCGAGCAGCCTGATGGGGTTTTTGTTCCAATGCTTAAAGAAGAGATGTTCTGCTTCATTATATATTTCGTTTTTTTGATCTATCGGATTCTTCAGTGTGATGCTTCTCGTAATGGTTTTCCAGTCCGCATATCTGATCATAATAAACAGCTTTGAAGCCATTACTTCCTTACGCTGCAAACGGTCGCTAACTGATGCGGACAGTTTGCGAAAAACAGCTAACAGCTCATCCTCATCGGCAGAATCATGAGAAAGTGTGGATGAATTGCCTACGCTTTTAAATTCATAAATGCGCTCCGGATCAACAGGAGCATGGTGAATGCCGTTCGCTTTATTTTTTAGACGGGGCCCGTTGATGCCGAGCAGCCGTTTTAGCGAGTGTTCGTCAGCGGCTGCTAAATCTCCAATCGTATCAATACTGAGCCCGTTCAGTTTTTCCGCCGTCTTTTTACCTACGCCATGCATTTCTCCAACTGGGAGAGGCCAAAGGATATCAGGCACTTCTCTTTTTCTCAGGATGGTGATCCCAAGCGGTTTTTTCATATCGGATGCCATTTTAGCGAGAAATTTATTAGGGGCAATTCCGATGCTTGACGGAAGCAGCAGCTCTTTCTGCAGTCTGCTTTGTATTTCTTTTGCCGTCTCATAGGCATTGCGGCTGTATGGTGTATCCGTCATATCCATATAGCCTTCGTCGATGGATACAGGCTCCACCAAATCTGTATATTCACGGAGGATGCTAAACATCGCTCTTGAAGAGCTTCTGTAGCGGTCGAAGTTCGGCGGAAGGACGATGAGCTCAGGACAGTTACGCTTTGCTTCCCAAACCGGCATGGTTGTTTTCACGCCGTGCGCCCTTGCTTCGTAGCTGCATGTGACAACGATGCCTTTGCGTTCTTTGACGTTTCCGGCAACTGCAACCGGCTTTCCTCGGAGAGCCGGGTCATATGCCATTTCCACCGATGCATAGAAACTGTTCATATCAATATGGAAAATAATTCGGCCCTTCCCCGGCATAAACTTATCTCCTTTCCGTTCATTAGACAACGGCTTGTACATATAGTAAAATGAAGGTATTGAATGGATGTGATGACAATGTTTGTGGAATCGATAAATGACGTTTTATTCTTAGTCGATTTTTTCACAATTATTCTTCCGGCTCTGACCGCCATCGGGATTGCTTTTCTCTTGCGAGAGTGCCGTGCCGGCGAGCAGTGGAAATCAAAACGAACAGATGAACATCAGACGGTCTTTCGAATAAACCGAACAGACTTTCTTATTATTATATATCATCGCATTACAACTTGGATACGTAAAGTCTTCCGCATGAATTCACCTGTGAATGATGATGAAGACGTCAGTTCCCTTCTTTTATAAACCGCATTTATAAAAAGGAGGAGAACAAATTGTTAAAAACATATCAGAAACTTTTGGCTTTAGGGGCCTTTTTGATCGTATTATGCTCGGGCAACGCAGCTTTTGCTGCAACAAATCAGGTGGGAGGTCTCGGTAACGTCGGTTTTTTCCACGACTATTTAATTGAGCCGTTTTCCTCGCTGCTGAAAGGCGTTGCCGGACTGTTTCACGGAGAGTACGGGTTGTCTATCATTCTTGTAACCGTTATTGTGCGCGTTGTGGTACTGCCTTTGTTTGTCAATCAGTTTAAAAAACAGCGTGTGTTCCAAGAGAAAATGGCAGTCATTAAACCGCAAGTAGACAGCATTCAAGCCAAAATCAAAAAGACAAAGGACCCGGAAAAGCAGAAAGAACTTCAAATGGAAATGATGAAGCTGTATCAGGAGCATAATATCAACCCGCTTGCGATGGGCTGTCTTCCAATGCTGATTCAGTTTCCGATTATGATTGGGTTTTATTACGCAATTCGTTCAACACCTGAAATTTCGTCGCACTCGTTTCTATGGTTCAGTTTAGGACAATCTGATATTCTCGTGTCCCTTAGTGCAGGGATTATGTATTTTGTCCAAGCCTATGTTGCTCAAAAGCTGAGTGCGAAATATTCTGCTGTCCCGCAAAATCCGGCAGCGCAGCAATCTGCAAAGCTAATGGTGTTTATCTTCCCTGTGATGATGACGATTTTCTCGCTTAATGTACCTGCGGCCCTTCCGCTGTACTGGTTCACCAGCGGCCTGTTCTTGACAGTGCAAAACGTCGTACTTCAGTTGACACACCATAAACATAAAAAAACAGCCGCTCTTACAGAGCCGGTGAAATAAAAAAACAACTCCGGCTTTTGTTCGGAGTTGTTTTTTTATTTCCATCACTTTTTAGAACCTGCATCCGTTTAAAAAGAAGAAAATCGGGAATACCTTTACTCACATCCAAATGAAAGGAGCTGGTGTCGTGACGGAACAGTCTCAACAAAAAAATATTTCTGTGCCTGAGGGAATTTGGATCATGAAACAAACATGGAATGATGTCTTATTTGCTCATTGGCCGGTTGATTACTCTACCCTTCGAGCTAAGATTCCGCCGATATTGGACATAGATACATATAACGGACAAGCTTGGGTCAGCGTGCTTCCCTTTATGCTCACAAACCTTCGCGCGCGTTTTCTCCCTCCTATTCCCGGAGCCCAGTCCTTTCCAGAGCTTAACCTGCGCACTTATGTCACCTATAAAGGCAAGCCGGGCATTTATTTCTTCAGCTTAGATGCTGATCATCGGCTGGCAGTTCAAGGTGCACGGACTTTCTTTCATTTGCCTTATTTTTACGCCGATATGAAAGCCGAAAAAAATGGGGCTGATATGGAATATAGAAGCAAACGGAGAGACGCCGGAAAAGCAGAATTCGGCGCCAAGTACCGGCCGCTCTCTGCGCCTTTTACAGCGCAAGAGGGTTCGCTTGATTGCTGGCTGACGGAGCGCTACAGACTCTACACCACCCATCGTGACAAGCTCTATTATGAGGACATTCACCATCATCCTTGGCTTCTTCAAAGAGCCGAGGCCCAGTTTTCAATCAATACAGTGGCTGATGCTCACGAAATCACTTTACCAGACTCAGAACCGCTGCTTCATTTTGCCAAAAAACAAGACGTGTTATTTTGGCCGCTTCGACAATGGCACTGACTGTCAGAAAAAAACCCGAATGCCAGATCCGCACTCGGGTTTTTCTTCATTATTTTGCTGCTTCTTCAATAATGGCAACAACCATTTCTGCTGTTTTCACCAGCTCTTGAATCGGCATTTTTTCGTTCTTCGTATGAATTTGCTCATACCCGACAGCAAGATTGACCGTTGGGATGCCATGGCCTGCGATTACGTTTGCGTCGCTTCCGCCGCCGCTCGTTTGCAGCTCGCTTGTGCGTCCGATTTTCGCAGCTGCTTTTTTCGCGATTTCAACGACTTGGTCGCCATCTTGATATTTAAACCCTGGATACATGACTTCGATTTCAACTTCTGCACGTCCGCCCATATCAGCTGCCGCCTCTTCAAAAGCAGCTTTCATTTTTTGAACCTGCGCTTCCATTTTTTCAGGAACTAAAGAACGGGCTTCAGCGAGAATATGCACTTCATCGCACACAATGTTCGTTTGTGTGCCGCCTTCAAACCGGCCGATGTTTGCAGTTGTTTCTTCATCGATGCGGCCCAATGGCATTTTTGAAATCGCCTTGCTTGCGATTGTAATCGCTGATATACCTTTTTCTGGTTCAACTCCGGCGTGTGCAGTTTTACCGTAAATCGCCGCTCTTACCTTCGCCTGAGTCGGTGCCGCAACAATGATATTGCCGACTTTTCCGTCTGAATCAAGAGCATAACCGTAGGATGCTGTCATCATGGAACGGTCAAGCGCCTTTGCCCCGATAAGACCTGATTCTTCACCTACAGTGATGATGAATTCAATCGTGCCATGCTCAATGTTTTCTTCTTTGAGCACTTTAATTGCTTCAAACATGGCAGCCAATCCGGCTTTGTCATCGGCGCCTAAAATCGTTGTGCCGTCTGTTTTGACATATCCGTCCTCAACAACCGGTTTTACGCCGTTTCCGGGTACGACTGTGTCCATATGAGATGTAAAATAAATTGCATCTGTCTTTTTCGTTCCTTTTAATGTGCAGATTAGGTTTCCTGCTCCGTGGCCAGTGATACCCATCGTATCGTCTTCTTTTACATCTACACCTAAATCAGAAAATTTTTGTTTCAGCACTTTGCAGATTTCAGCTTCGTGCTTCGTTTCTGAATCGATTTGAACAAGCTCTAAAAATTCTTCCAGCAGGCGTTTTTCATTCACCATTTGTAAGTCCCCTCCATGTTAAAGCGGTATGTTACCGTGCTTTTTTTTCGGTCTCTCTTCTGTCTTATGTGCAAGCATGTGAAAAGCTTGGATGAGTCTTTTCCTTGATTCTTCCGGCAAAATGATGTCATCGACCATTCCGCATGCCGCCGCTTTGTAAGGGCTGGCGTTTTGTTTTTTGTATTCAGCTGTTTTTTCGCGTTTTGTTTTTTGCGGGTCAGCTGACGCTTCAATATCCTTATCATACAAAATAGATGCAGCACCTTCAGCACCCATCACTGCGATTTCGGCATTTGGCCAAGCAAACACGAGATCCGCTCCGATGGATTTGCTGTTCATGGCGACATACGACCCGCCATACGCTTTTCTGATGATGAGCGTTACTTTGGGAACCGTCGCTTCTGCATAAGCAAACAGCAATTTGGCTCCGTGTCTGATAATGCCGTTATGCTCCTGCTGAATGCCGGGCAAAAACCCCGGAACATCTTCGACAGTTAACAGCGGGATGTCAAAGGCGTCACAAAACCGGATAAATCTCGCTGCTTTATCAGCCGCGTCAATCGTCAGGCTTCCTGCTAAATGTTTCGGCTGGTTTGCCACAATTCCGATCGTTTTTTGGCCAAGCTTTGCAAATCCGATGACTATATTTTTCGCAAAATACGGCTGAATCTCAAAAAAAGACTGCGGATCAGCCAATTCCTGAATCACCGCCCGAACATCATACGGCTTTGTGCTGTCAGCCGGCACGAGGCGGTTTATTAACGAGCTGGAGGCCTCATCCACAGATGAAGGTAGTAGTGATATCTGTTTGTCGAGCGGCAAATAAGACAGCAGCTTCTTCACTCCTGCCAGAACCTCCTCTTCCGTTTTTCCGGAAAAGTGGGCATTTCCGCTGACGGCATTATGTATTCCCGCTCCTCCTAAGCTCTCCGCATCAACCTGTTCTCCTGTTACTTTTTCAATGACCTTCGGACCGGTAATAAACATTCGGCCCGTCTGTTCTGCCATAAAGATAAAATCAGTAAGTGCCGGTGAGTACACAGCGCCTCCAGCGCACGGTCCTAATATAACCGAGATTTGCGGAATGACTCCGGAATATAAGACGTTTCGGTAAAATATGTGACCGTATCCATCTAATGATACCACACCCTCTTGAATTCTCGCACCACCTGAGTCGTTCAGCCCGATAATCGGGGCTTTATTTTTTGCTGCAAGATCCATAAGAGATGTAATCTTTTTCGCATGGGTTTCGCCAAGCGCCCCGCCGAATACGGTAAAATCCTGCGCAAACACATATACAGAGCGGCCGTCAATCGTACCGTAACCCGTCACGACTCCATCTCCCAATATACGCTGCTCCCTCGTTAAGCTTCGGCTCTCCATGAAGGGATATAATTCGATAAAACTATCCTCATCCAAGAGATAGGCGATCCTTTCCCGCGCTGTGAGCTTTCCCTTTTTCCGCTGTTCAGCCTGCTTTGCATGTCCCCCGCCTTCTTCCGCCTGCCTGCGCCTGTTGTATAGATGACCGATATGCTCATTCATGTTCAATGTCTTGATCTCCTTTCGGTTCACAGAGCTCGACAAGCACGCCGTTTGTTTCCCGCGGAGAAATAAACGCGATCTGTTTCCCGTTTGCTCCCTGTCTCGGCTGCCTGTCTATTACATCAATTTGCCGGTTTGATAATGCTTGAAGCTGATCTGTTAAGCCGCTGCATAGAAACGCAACATGGTGCAGCCCCTCTCCTTTTTTATCTAAAAATGTACGGACAGGGCTGTCAGGCGTTAACGGCTCGATCAGCTCCAAATAAACGCCTCCCGCTTGGAAAAGAGCAATGGTCACCTTTTGCTCTTCAACCGTTTCTTGATGAAGAAACGTTAATCCCAATACATCTTCATAAAAAGCTCTGGCCTTGTTTATGGAATAAACGGCAATCCCAATATGGTCAAGTCCGGTCATTTTCATCCCTGCTTTCCGGCAATAGATATCGCTTGTCCGCCCATACAAAACACGATAAAATATAATCAGATTGTCTAAGGAGTGAAACCATGTCTCAAAAACTGATGAAAAGCGTTTTAATCGTGATTTTGGGAGTTTTTATTCTTTCAACAGTACTCTCAGGAATCGTTATGTTTTTATAATGATAAAAAAGCAGGCGGCCTATTGAACAGGAACAACCTGCTTTTTTATCAGGGCTTTATACTCAATGGCAATCTCCTCAAAAGACCGGGAGTCTTTCGTGATCAGCACTCTCGTCCCCACCGGAATCTCTTGAAACAGATGGACAACTTCATCGTTATGCATACGTATACAGCCGTTAGATACAAATTGACCGATAGATTCTTCCCGGTTTGTCCCGTGAATTCCGTAGATCCGGCCGTCTGTCCCTCTCGCATCAAACCCAATCCATCTTGCCCCAAGCGGATTCTCAGAAGCTCCGCCTTCAATATTTTTCTTTCTGTAATAAGGATTCGCCGCTTTTACTGTAATCGAAAATTCTCCCTCAGGCGTCAGATCATCCGACTTTCCGGTTGCCACACGATAAACGCCTTCAATTTTGTTGTCGATGATGACAGCAAGCTCATTTGTTTTCTTGTTGACGATGACATACGGGTCACCCGGAAGAGGATTTTCACCAAGCGGCCATATCGGAGAAATAATCATCAATATTGAACATAAGAAAAAACGCATAAGCTCCTCCTTTTCCATTAGGTTGACCAATGTAGGATGAGCTCATGCGAGTTAAGCGAGCGATTTTTCTGCTTTGATTCCTTTGAAATAACTTTTGATCACTAAATATTGCTCCATTTCCCCAAGAAGATGAAAGAGTGCGGCTCTCGCTTCAAATTCTTCTCTTGTCGCAGGAAGCGGCATCTCTTCGAATTCTTTTCTCATGTCAGCAAGTCTTTTCAAAAATTTGTAGGCTGTATTCCCCGGGTGAATTGCTTCCCGCAGATCACGAAGAAATTCAGCAATCATTTTTCCCTGATCCACCGTAATGGAAATCGATGTCACTTTAGGGAGAAGGCGCTCGATGATTTCAAATTGTTTTTCTCTCATTTTAAAATAATGATAGTGCTGATTTTCGTGGCGCAGAATGTGGTTTTGTACATCTCGGTACGCCAGGTTTTTGGCTTCAGTGATTAACTGGTGTGTTTCCGGAATTTCTTTTCCTGTCCAATCTTGCTCACCAGTTAACAAATACCGTTCGATTTCTGCGAAAATGACAGCAAAATTGTCCTCTATCTTTTTTCGATACGCGATTAGCTTCCGGTCAAGGCTCGGCATATACAGATTCATTAAAAGAGCAACTCCGATTCCGACCGTAATTAACTGGACTTCATTCCAGATGAATTGGGGCGTAATGCCGCCGGACATATACAGATGAAGAATAATAACTGAGCTGGTGACGATTCCTTCGTTTATTTTTAAAACAACAGTTGTCGGGATGAAAATCAGCAAAAGCAATCCAATGACAAACGGATCATAACCAATCAGTTCGAAAAAGAGATAGGAAAAGAGAATTGCCAGACAGCATGCTGCAAATCGGGCCCATGACGCTTGAAGCGACCGTTTTTGTGTGATTTGTATGCACAAAATGGTGATAATTCCTGCTGATGCGAAGTTTTGCAGATGTAAAAGCTGGCTTATATAAATAGCCAAAGCTGTTCCAAGTGCGGTCTTTATTGTGCGGTAACCAATTTTAAACATGTCGGACTCCATTCTATTTGTTTCTTCAACAAAAAAGAAGAAGCACAAGCCTTCTCCTTTTTCCCTATATTCTATAATATTTTTTCTAAAAAGTCCTGCGCTCTTTTGGATTTTGGCGAAAGAAAAAATTCTTTCGGGTTGCCGTCCTCGACAATCATTCCTTCATCCATAAATAACACGCGGTCGGCCACTTCTTTTGCAAAGCCCATTTCGTGTGTAACGATTACCATGGTCATACCGGTTTCGACCAGTTCTTTCATGACCTGGAGCACTTCTTTGACCATTTCAGGGTCAAGCGCGGACGTTGGCTCGTCGAACAGCATGATTTCAGGATTCATTGCCAAAGCACGAGCGATGGCGACACGCTGCTTTTGTCCGCCTGATAAACGGTTTGGATAGTCATTTCGCTTTTCAAACAATCCGACTTTGCGCAGCAGCTCTTCGGCTTTTCCCTGTGCAGTCTGCTTGGATTCTTTTTTGACATTTACAGGTGCGTACATGATATTTTCGAGAACCGTTTTGTGCGGAAAAAGATGAAAATGCTGAAATACCATTCCGATGTTTTCCCGTACCTTTAATGTATTGGTTTTCGGCTGCGTAATCTCTTTGTCTTTAATTGTGATGGTTCCGCCGTTAGGTTTCTCCAAGAGATTCAAACAGCGAAGAAATGTTGATTTGCCTGAGCCTGAAGGGCCGATGACGGCAACAACCTCACCTTCAGCGATGTTTGTTGAAATGTTTTTTAATACTTCATGTTTCCCAAATGATTTTGACAGCTTTTCAACCTTAATCATTGGATTTCAGCTTCCTTTCTACAGCCTTGCCGATAAACGTTAAAATAAGGACAAGCACATAATAAATCAATCCGGCGATAATCAGCGGCTCAAGGTAATTGTAAGTGGCGGCGCCAGCTTGATATGCGCGTCTCATGACATCGCCAAGACCAATAACTGTAACGATCGCCGATTCTTTTGTTAACGTAATTAATTCATTTACAATGGCAGGTGATATATTTTTGAAGGCCTGCGGCAAAAGCAGATCCTTCATCATTTTGCCGTACGGAACACCCAGTGCGACAGCAGCCTCTTTTTGCCCTTTATCAATTGCGTTGATTCCCGCTCTGATAATTTCCGATACATAAGCAGCGGAATTCAGTGACAATGCGACAACCGCCGCCCAAAACTGGTCAATTTGAAAGCCGAGCAGCTGCGGGAGCCCGAAATAAACAATCATAAGCTGCAGCACTAAAGGCGTGCCGCGAAATACTGATGTGTAAAAATCAGCAATCCAGATCAGCGGGCGGAATGTGCTGATCTTGCATAAGCTTAGCACAATCCCTAATATAAGTCCGATAATAGCAGATACAACAACAATTTTTAATGTGATTGCTAAGCCTTCTAATATAAAAGGAATTTGGGGGATCGTTGCTGAAAAATCCAAATTCATAGCCTTTGTCTCCTTTTCTTACAGGAAAAAAGATTTCCTATTCAATAAAAAGGCTCAACGAAAAAGTTGAGCCGCTTTTTTTACTTCTCGCCAGTGAACCATTTTTTCTTCAATTTATCGAGCTCTCCGTTATCTTGCATTTCTTTGAGCGCTTTATTGAATTTGTCCGTCAGTTCACTGTCTTTTCTGAAAGCAATCGCAGAACCGGCTTCTTCCGCTTTCGCATCAGGAATCACGAAGCCCTGCAGGTCATCATTTGATTTGAAATACCCTTCTGCCACCATGTCTTCAATAATCGCAGCATCAAAACGGTCAGATTTGATTTCCTGCACCAAATCAGAAATTCTGTTGCGGTCTTCAGTTTTAAAATCATATTCCGGAGAAAGCTCTTTCCCCTTCTCTTCCTGAATGGAGCCAAGCTGAACGCCGACTGTTTTTCCTTTGAGATCTTTTAAAGACTTAATGCCGCTGTCTTTTTTGCTGACAATCATATGATTCGCTGTGTAATATACATCGGAAAAATCAACTTGTTTTTTACGATCAGGCGTCGGTGTCATTCCTGACAAAACCAAATCAACTTGTTTTGATTTCAGTGCTGTAATTAAGCTGTTAAAGTCCATATCCTGCACTTCAATTTCGTAGCCGGTTTTCTTCGCAAGGGCCTTTGCCAAATCTACATCAAAACCGACAATGTTATCGCCATCTTTATATTCAAACGGTTTGTAGTCCGCCGAAGTTCCCATAACTAATTTTTTCTTGCCGCTTTCTGAACCTGAACTGCTTGAGCCGCAAGCAGATAATGCAAAGGTGATGCACGCAGCTATCAGTAATAAGAGCCATTTTTTCATGATCCATTTCCCCCATATTCATTACTTTTATCATATTTGAATATTTATTCGTTAATTTGTATTTTAAACACTTTCTTATTTTTATGCAATACTATTTTTAAAAATTATCTCAAAGCTTATTTTTCCAGCAATCTCTTTTCATATTACTAGATAAAAGGACATCTTCTGTAGCGTAGCCATTGAATAAACTCTAATATTTATTCATTATAACTTGGAATTTTATGCACAAAAAAACCCCGTGCCGCTCGGGCTTCCGGGGTTTTATCTTATACTTCTTCGCAATATTCTTCGAAGGCTTCCTGCAGTTTTGAGACAACTGCCATCGGCTCATGGCCTTCAATTTCATGACGCTCCACCATTTTCATGATTTTCCCGTCTTTTAGAATAGCAAATGACGGAGAAGATGGCGGATATCCTTCGAAATATTCGCGCGCTTTTGCCGTCGCTTCTTTATCCTGTCCCGCAAACACAGTCACGAGCTGGTCAGGTCTTTTGTCATAATGAACGGAATGGTATGCAGCCGGTCTTGCGATCCCGCCCGCGCATCCGCAGACAGAGTTGACCATGACAAGCGTCGTTCCTTTTTTCGTAAGTGCCTCGTCCACCTCTTCAGCTGTTTTCAGTTCGGTATATCCGGCAGCTGTAATTTCTTGTCTCGCTTGGCGGACAACATCATTCATAAATAAATTAAAGTCCATGTTCAATGAAGACCTCTCCTTTTTCATCATCTGTTCTTATGATAGCAAGGAAACCGCCTTATCGGCAAATGCTACCGCTTATATCGGAGGATTTTTTGCTTTCCGTTTACTCCTTACAAGATAAGGGAATTATATAATCAGATGTATAAATAAAGGAGCAGTTTTGTATGAGCCACCGGAAAGCTTTACTTATTCATAACGGAAACGCCGGCAACAAAAATATAGAAAAAGCATTAGGAGCTGTTGTGCCGGTTTTATCACAATCGTTAGATGAGGTGATCATTAAACAGACAAAGAAAAAAGACGATGCCTATCATTTTTGCCGTTCAATAGATGATTCTATCGAGACTGTCTTTATTCTCGGCGGCGACGGTACAGTCCATCAATGCATCAATGGCATCAGTACTTTAGAAAGAAGGCCAGCTGTCGGTATTTTGCCCGGCGGAACGTGCAATGACTTTTCAAGAGTGCTGGGCATTCCTCAACATCTTGCAAAGGCAGCCGAAGCACTCGTGTCAGGAAAAAAAACCAAGGTTGATGTATGCCAGATGAACGATCGTTATTTTTTGAATTTCTGGGGGATCGGCCTGATCGCAGAAACATCGAATCAAATCAACGAAACGGAAAAAGCGCTATTAGGAAAAATCAGCTATTTTAGAAGCGCGTTACGGACCGTCTCATCTGCTGAATCCTTTCATATTTCATTGACAATCGATGGGCAAGAGATAAAAGATGAAGCCGTTATGCTGCTTGTCATGAACGGACAGTACATCGGAACGAATCGAATTCCCCTGCCGGATGCCAGTATATGTGACGGATTACTTGATATCCTCATTTGCCGCAGCACCAATCTCTCCGCTTTGCGCGAGCTGATGAATATGGAACAGGGCACAATAGAGCGGTTCACCGGTGAGCTGTCCTATGTTCAGGCCTCTCGCGTCGAAATTGAAACGGATACCGTCAAAAAGGCTGATACAGATGGAGAAGTGTACACACATACACCCGCTGTGATTCAAGTCCTTCCGCAGCACATTGACATGCTTATTCCCCGCAATGAATAACTGTCCGCTGGTAAAGGACGTTTATAAAGAGCGAACAGCTTCATAGAAAGAAATCCGTTGACTCTCCCCTAAGAGGAGGTCTTACAGTATAAGGGATACACTTTCGTAAAAAGGGGAAGTCACATGAAGAAACAGAACATCACATTAGCTATATTATTAACCAATTTATTCATTGCCTTTTTAGGGATCGGGCTTGTGATTCCGGTAACGCCCGCGATTATGAATGAATTGCATTTATCCGGTACCGCGGTCGGCTATATGGTTGCATGCTTCGCTGTTACGCAGCTTATTGTGTCACCAATCGCCGGACGCTGGGTTGACCGCTTCGGACGCAAAATTATGATCGTGATTGGCCTGTTGTTTTTTAGTGTTTCAGAGTTTTTATTCGGCATCGGAAAAACAGTTGACATTTTATTTATATCCCGTATGCTTGGCGGTATCAGTGCTGCTTTCATTATGCCCGGGGTCACGGCTTTTATCGCCGATATCACTACTGTTAAAACACGGCCGAAAGCGCTCGGCTATATGTCAGCCGCTATTTCAACAGGTTTTATTATCGGTCCCGGCATTGGCGGATTTTTAGCGGAAATCCATTCCCGTCTGCCTTTCTTCTTTGCGGCAGCCTTTGCGTTAATAGCAGCCATTTTATCGATGCTAACGCTTCGGGAACCGGAGCGAAATCCTGAGAATGAGAAAATAGAGGGCCAAAAGACAGGATTCAAGCGGATTTTTGCACCTATGTATTTCATTGCTTTTCTCATCATTTTAATATCGTCTTTTGGATTAGCATCGTTTGAATCTTTATTTGCGTTATTCGTTGATCATAAATTCGGATTTACGGCCAGTGACATTGCCATTTTGATAACTGGGGGAGCAATTGTCGGAGCCATCACGCAAGTCGTCTTATTCGACCGCTTCACAAGGTGGTTTGGGGAAATCCGTTTAATCCGCTACAGCTTACTTCTCTCAACTAGTCTTGTGTTTTTGCTGACCATCGTAAATTCATATGCTGCGATTTTATTAGTTACCTTCACCGTATTTGTCGGATTCGATCTTATGCGGCCGGCCGTAACAACCTATCTGTCAAAAATTGCGGGAAATGAACAGGGGTTTGCCGGCGGGATGAATTCAATGTTTACGAGTATCGGCAATGTGTTCGGCCCTATTATCGGGGGAATGCTATTCGATATTGACTTAAACTATCCATTCTATTTTGCAACAGTAGCATTAGCCATAGGCATTGCGCTGACCATTGCCTGGAAAGCCCCTGCCCATATAAAAGCCAGCATGTAAAAAAAGCGTATTCTTTGTGTACTGCAAAGGATGCGCTTTTTCATTATACTGATCATAAGGGGGGATGGCATGAAGGACTCGTTTTACTCAATTGGAGAAGTTTCAAAACTGGCAAATGTGTCGATTAAAGCGCTTCGTTACTACGATAAGATTGATTTATTCAAACCCGCCTACGTCGACCCGGATACGAACTACCGCTATTATACTGACTCCCAGCTCTATCATCTTGATTTGATCAAATCATTAAAATATATTGGCACACCTTTAGAAGAGATGAAAAAGGCACAGGAATTAGAGATGGAGGAACTGTTTGCTTTTTATACAGAGCAGGAAAAGCAAATCAGGGAGAAATTAGATTTTTTATCAACATTGGAGCAGACCATTTCTCTGGTGAAAAAGCGAATGAAACGGCAGATGGAATATCCTGCGCTCGGTGAGGTGTTTGTTCTAGATGAGGAAGAAACACGGATTATACAGACAGAGGCAGAGGGAATCGGGCCTGAAAACGTGCTCAACGCCTCATACAGCAAACTAAAAACATTTATCGAATCAGCTGATGGTTTTTCGAACAATAGCTACGGTGCTACTTTCTCGTTTCAGTCGTACAACAACATTGATGAAATGACTTACCGTCATATTTTTACGCCTGTCTTAACGAATAAACAAATTTCTGCGATTACGCCGGATATGGAAATCACAACAATACCAAAAGGCAAATATGTTTGTATCGCTTATAATTTCTCGCCAGAGCATTATTTTCTCAACTTACAAAAGCTGATCAAGTATATCACGGACCGTCAATTAACGGTTATCAGTGATGTTTACGAGTTAATCATACCGATTCATTATTCTCCGAAAAAACAAGAAGAATATCGGGTTGAAATGAAAATCCGAATCGCAGAATAATGGTACATAGAAAAAGAGCATTTTTCGAAGTTATCGTTCAAAAAATGCTCTTTCTGTTTGTTTAGTAGACAGAGGTCTTCTCATCTATCGATTCTAAAATTTCTTTGACACGTGCCAGGAATCTTCCGCACACGAGGCCATCAAGCACTCTGTGATCTAAAGACAGGCACAGATTGACCATATCTCTGACCGCAATCATGCCATGATCCATGACAACCGGGCGTTTGACGATCGATTCCACTTGAAGAATCGCAGCCTGAGGATAATTGATGATTCCCATCGACTGAACAGATCCGAATGAACCTGTATTGTTGACGGTAAACGTTCCTCCCTGCATATCGTCTGCTGACAGTTTTCCGTCTCTTACCTTTTTGGCAAGGTCGGTAATTTCTCTCGCAATGCCTTTAATCGTTTTTTCATCAGCGTTTTTGATCACCGGAACAAATAAAGAATCTTCCGTGGCAACCGCGATTGAAATGTTGATATCTTTTTTCTGAATGATTTTGTCCCCCGCCCACATGCTGTTCATTTGCGGGAATTCCTTTAACGCCTGAGCGACCGCTTTTACGAAAAAGGCGAAAAAAGTTAAATTAAAGCCTTCTGTTTTCTTGAAGGAATCTTTTATACTGTTTCGGTATGCCACCATGTTTGTGACATCGACTTCCATCATCGTCCAAGCGTGAGGAATTTCTGTTTTGCTTCGTTTCATATTTGAAGCGATCGCTTTTCTAACAGCTGTGACAGGAATTTCTTTATCTCCGGCTGCTGCAGCAGGATGAGAAACGTTTTCTTTCGTCTCCTGTTTTTGCGCTGGTGCAGGAGCTGCTGCTTTTGGCTCTTCAGTCTGTTCTGAAACGCCGCCTGAATCAATGATACGCTGAATATCTTTTCTCGTGATCCTTCCGCCGGCGCCCGTTCCTTTCACTTGCTCAAGGTCAATGCCATGCTCTCCGGCCAAACGAAGTACGGCTGGAGAAAAACGTTTCTTATTGGCCTGACTGGCTGCTTCAGTGCGGCTTTCAGGAGCAGCTTGCCCGGCAGTTGGCGCTTCCGCCTGATCTTGTTTTTGTTCAGCCGGCTTTGCGCCTTCTGTTTCGATTTTGCAAATCACTTCTCCGACTTGCAGGGTCTGGCCTTCTTCTCCCACAAGCTCTGTTATTGTACCGGTATAAGAGGACGGAACCTCCGCGTTTACCTTATCTGTCATAACTTCCGCAATCGGATCGTATTTGTTCACCTTATCTCCAGGGGCGACAAGCCATTTACTGATCGTGCCCTCCGTTACGCTTTCGCCAAGCTGCGGCATCGTCATTTGTTCTATTGCCATGATCGTATCCTCCTTACGTCTTTAAAACTCCGCTAATTCTCTCATCGCCGCTTCTACTTTATCAGGGTTGAGCATAAAGTATTTTTCCATTGTCGGCGCATAAGGCATAGCCGGAATATCAGGACCTGCAAGCCGTTTGATCGGCGCGTCTAAGTCGAACAGACAATGCTCGGATATAATGGCAGCCACCTCACTCATGATACTGCCCTCTTTTGTATCTTCTGTGACCAAAAGGACCTTTCCGGTTTTGGATGCCGCTTCGATGATCGCTTCTTGATCAAGCGGGTATACCGTTCTTAAATCCACCACATGTACAGAAATGCCGTCTTTTTCGAGACGTTCTGCAGCCTGTAAAGCAAAGTGGACACAAAGCCCGTATGTGATCACCGTGATGTCATCGCCTTCCCTTTTTACATCAGCCTTGCCGATAGGAAGTACATAATCATCTGCCGGAACCTCTCCTTTGATCAGACGATACGCGCGCTTGTGCTCAAAAAACAGCACCGGGTCTTCATCACGAACTGCTGCTTTTAAGAGTCCTTTCGCGTCATATGGCGTTGAAGGCATCACAATTTTCAGTCCGGGCTGATTGGCGAAAATCGCTTCGACTGATTGAGAATGATAAAGCGCTCCGTGCACGCCGCCACCGTACGGCGCTCTGACAACGATCGGGCAGCTCCAGTCATTGTTGCTGCGGTAGCGGATTTTAGCAGCCTCAGAAATAATCTGGTTTACCGCCGGCATAATAAAATCAGCAAACTGCATTTCGGCAATCGGCCTCATGCCGTACATAGCCGCTCCGATACCGACTCCGGCGATCGCTGATTCAGCAAGCGGCGTATCCATGACACGCTCTTCTCCAAATTGTTCGTACAGACCGGCTGTGGCTTTAAATACCCCGCCTTTTTTTCCTACATCTTCCCCAAGAACGAAGACACGTGAATCTCGTTCCATTTCTTCTTTCATTGCCAAATTGATCGCATCAATATATGACATTACTGACATTTGTACTTCCTCCCTACTTCGCATACACATAATCGAGCGCTGACTCAGGAGCTGCATAAGGAGCGTTCTCCGCTTCATCTGTCGCCTCGTTTATGATTGCCATGATTTCGTCCAGCATGGTTTGTTCTATCTCTTCGGTCAGCAGGCCTATTTCCTTTAAGTAGGCTTGATAAGTAAATAGGGGATCACTTTTTTTCGCTTCCTCTACTTCTTCACGGCCTCTGTAGCTGCTGTCGTCGTCATCGCTGGAATGCGGTGTCAGGCGGTAAGAAATCGTCTCAATTAAGGTAGGGCCTTCTCCTCTTCGCGCCCGTTCACGCGCTTCTTTCACCGCTTGATAAACTTCGAGCGGATCGTTTCCATTCACCGTTACGCCAGGCATTCCATAGCCTACGGCACGATCTGAAATATTTTCACATGCTACTTGCTTATCGTAAGGGACCGAAATCGCGTATTTGTTGTTTTCACACATAAAAATAACCGGAAGCTTATGAACAGCGGCAAAGTTTGCCCCTTCATGGAAATCGCCTTGGTTTGAAGATCCTTCTCCAAATGTGACAAAAGCCGCAATGTCTTTTTTCTCCATGCGTCCAGCCAGCGCAATGCCGACCGCATGCGGCACTTGCGTTGTTACCGGAGACGACCCCGTCACGATCCGGTTTTCCTTTTGACCGAAATGCCCCGGCATTTGGCGGCCTCCTGAGTTTGGATCTGCTGCTTTGGCAAACCCGGACATCATTAAGTCCTTCGCAGTCATGCCAAACGCGAGCACGACACCCATGTCTCTATAGTAAGGCAGCACATAATCTGTTTCACGGTCAAGGGCGAAAGCTGCTCCTACTTGTGCTGCTTCCTGTCCTTGACAAGAGATAACAAACGGGATTTTACCAGAGCGGTTTAACAGCCACATTCTTTCATCGATTTTTCTAGCTAACAGCATCGTTCTATACATATCAACGGCTTCCTGATCAGTCAGCCCTAATGCTTGATGTCGGTTTGTACTCATTCGAGCGCCTCCTTTATGCTTTTAAAAATGAATGGCTTTGCCATCTGCAGCAAGCGCTGCTTCTCCAATCGCTTCAGACAGCGTCGGGTGCGGGTGGATCGTTTGTCCGACCTCCCATGGCGTCGCATCCAGCACTTTTGCAAGACCTGCCTCTGATATCATGTCAGTGACATGCGGGCCTATCATATGCACGCCGAGAATATCATCCGTTTCACGGTCCGCCACGATTTTTACAAATCCGTCGCTTTCTCCATATACAAGCGCTTTTCCAATTGCCATAAATGGGAACTTGCCGATCTTGACATTATGCCTATTCGCTTTTGCCTCATCTTCTGTTAAGCCGACACTGGCAGCTTCAGGGCTTGAGTAAATGCACTTCGGTACAAGTGTCGGATCAAGCGGATGCGGATTGAGACCCGCAAAATGCTCAACGGCAATGATTCCTTCATGCGATGCAACATGAGCTAACTGAAGGCCACCGATTACGTCTCCGATTGCATAAATATGAGATTCCTTCGTTTGGCAGCTTTCATTTACTGAAATGACGCCGTTTTCAGTGACGATATCGGTGTTTTCTATACCGATTCCTTCGATATTTGCCTGTCTGCCGATGGAAACGAGCATTTTTTCAGCAGAGTAGGTAACGGTTTCTCCGTCTTTTTCCGCTTGTATGCTGATTTCGCCTGACGATTTTTTCAACGTATCAGGCAGCACTTTAGCTCCTGTGACAAACTGAATTCCTTTTTTCTTAAGAAGGCTTTGCATTTCTTTTGAAATGTCCTGGTCTTCAGTCGGCAATATCCGGTCCGCATATTCGATAACCGTTACGTTTACGCCAAAGTCATGAAGCATGGATGCCCATTCGATTCCAATGACCCCTCCGCCGACGATGATCATTGATTTTGGAAGCTCCTCCATTTGGAGCGCTTCATCCGAGGTCAAAACAAACTCTCCGTCCGCTTCCAGACCCGGAAGCATTCTCGGCCTTGAACCTGTAGCTATAATGACCTGCTTCGGGATCAGCATGTCATTTTCTTCGCCATTTCCCCGTTCAACAGAAATCGTTCCCGGCAGCGGAGAGAAAATAGACGGTCCGAGGATGCGCCCATATCCGTCATACACGTCAATTTTTCCTTTTTTCATTAAATGATTGACGCCTGCTGCAAGCTTATCAACAACAGCCTGCTTACGGTGCTGTACCTTTTCAAAGTTGAGGGAAACGCCGGACGTTTCGACTCCGAATTGATCGGCTTCACGGGCTGTCCGGTACACTTCCGCGCTTCTAAGCAGCGCTTTACTCGGAATACAGCCTTTATGCAGGCATGTTCCGCCGAGCTTTTCTTTTTCTACAACGGCTGTTTTTAAGCCGCGCTGCGCCGCTCTGATCGCCGCGACATAACCGCCTGTACCGCCGCCCAGAATGACTACATCATACTCAGTTGCCATCTGACTCACTCCTGTCTGTCTATTCAATGCGATATTGTTTGGATTGCTCTTCGCCCTGCAATACCCTGAGCGCTCCTTGGGCCAGAGATTGCAGTTCGTTTTCTCCCGGATATACTAATACGTCCGAAATCCAATCTATGTATGATCTGATGCTGGAAACAAAGCTTTTGCCGTAAGCCAGACCTCCTGTCAGAACAATGGCCTCGACTTCGCCTTTTAAAACGGCGCTTGCTGCTCCGATTTCCTTCGCTACCTGATACGCCATGGCGTCAAAAATTAAGCGGGCTTTTTCATCGCCCTCCTGAATCATTTGTTCTACTTTCACAGCGTCATTTGTACCGAGATAACCGGAGAGCCCGCCGGTTCCCACCAGTTTTTTCATCATTTCTTCTTTTGTATATTCTCCTGAAAAGCATAAATCGACGAGATCCCCCGCAGGCACTGTTCCTGCGCGTTCAGGACTGAACGGTCCCTCTCCGTGAAGGCCGTTGTTGACGTCCACCACCCGGCCTCGGTCATGTACACCTATTGTAATGCCGCCGCCCAAATGAGTAATGATCATTTTCATATTCTCATATCGTTTGCCAAGAGAGGCTGCCGCCTTACGGGCGACAGCTTTTTGGTTTAAAGCATGAAAAATGCTTTTCCGTTCAATTTCCGGCATGCCTGATATTTTAGCGAGCTCTGACATTTCGTCAACTACAACAGGGTCTACAATATAAGATGGAATGTTGAGGCCGTCAGCAATTTCTCTTGCGATAATGCCTCCTAAATTGGAGGCATGCTGTCCTGCATAACCGCTTTTCAAGTCCTCAATCATGTCGTCATTCACTTCATATGTCCCGCCTTCTATCGGACGGAGAAGACCGCCTCTGGCACAGACAGCATCAAATTTTGAAATATTGATGCCCTGTTCATGAAGCGTTTCGAGGATATGCTTTTTTCGAAACTCATACTGGTCAATAATATGGTCGAACTGCTGCAGCTCTTCTATGTTGTGTCTCAGTGTTTTTTCAAAAATACTGCGTTCATTATGAAAAACACCGATTTTCGTTGAAGTTGAGCCTGGATTAATGGTGAGAATGCGTTTTTCATCATGTAGCATTTCAAAACCTCCAGATCAATTTCTTAGCGTCTGCTTAATATATGGTGGCCGTTTTGCAAAAACTGGCTTCTTGAGCGGCGATTGCGTTCAATTCGTTCTTCAGCCAAGCGGTCAGCCGCTAAATACGTCGGAATGCCGTCACGCTGGGAAATGTCAAGGACACGTTCAATGTTAGCGTAAATGCCCTCAACCTTTTTCAGTGCACGTTCCGCATTATAGCCATAAAGCTCATCCGCAACGTTGATAACGCCGCCCGCGTTGATGACGTAGTCCGGTGCGTAAACAATGCCCATTTCGTGAATTTGATCGCCGTGGCGAGTTTCTTTCAGCTGATTGTTAGCCGCGCCTGCAATCACTTTAGCTTTCAGCTGCTTAATAGTATCGTCATTGATGGTTGCACCAAGAGCACACGGCGCATAAATATCGCAGTTCTGAGAATAAATATCTTCTGGATCAACCGCACGAGCGCCAAAATCTTGTACCGCACGTTCAACTGATTGCTTGTTGATATCCGTAACGATTAAGCTTGCTCCTTCTTCATGAAGGTGGCGGCATAGATTGTAAGCCACGTTGCCAACACCCTGTACAGCGATGGTTTTCCCTTCAAGAGAGTCCGTGCCGAATGCAGCTTTAGCGGCAGCCTTCATGCCTTTATACACCCCGTAAGCAGTAACAGGAGACGGATTTCCTGAAGAGCCGAATGCTGGGGAAATACCTGTGACAAAATCTGTTTCATCATGAATGATATCCATATCCTCAACCGTTGTGCCGACATCCTCAGCCGTAATATATCTGCCGTTAAGCCCTTGAATATAACGGCCGAACGCGCGGAACATTTCTTCATTTTTATCCTTGCGCGGATCGCCGATGATAACCGTTTTTCCGCCACCCAGGTTTAAGCCTGCCGCCGCGTTTTTATAGGTCATGCCTCTTGCAAGTCTCAGTGCGTCTTCAATCGCAGCTTCTTCATTTTCATACGTCCACATTCTCGTTCCGCCGAGCGCTGGTCCCAGTGTTGTATCATGAATTGCGATAATTGCCTTTAATCCTGATTGTTCGTCTTGGCAGAAAACCAATTGCTCATAATCGTATTGCTCCATATATTTAAAAAGTTCCATATCAGTTCCTCCTAAAGTGTGTATTCTTCAGATGCGCATAATGCCAGCGCGATCGAATACAGTTTGTTTTCAGCGGAATCCGCTCTGCTCGTTAATGCAATCGGCGCTTTGGCCCCCGTAATGACAGCCGCCACGTGGGCTTTCGCAAAATAAATCAGTGATTTATATAAAATATTTCCCGCTTCAATCGAAGGGACAAGAAGGATATCGGCGCTGCCCGCTACGTCTCCCGAAATCTTTTTCTGAGCCGCGGCAATTTGCGATACTGCGTTATCCAAGGCAAGCGGTCCATCTACAATGCACCCTTTAATCTGCCCTCTTTTGCACATTTGGGCGAGAGCAGCTGCATTGACCGTCGCTTCCATCTTCGGATTTACCGTTTCTACCGCTGCAAGGGCAGCCGCTTTTGGCATATTGTTCCCTACTGCACGCGCGACATGAACAGCATTTTGAAGAATCTGCTGAAGCTCCTCCAGCGAAGGGGCAATATTCATAGCCGAATCTGTCACAAACATCAGTCTCTCAAAGTCAGGAATATCAAACACGGCCACATGAGAAAGGACACGGGATTTCCGCAGCCCTTCCTGTTTGTTTAATACCGCTTTAAGCAAAACAGAAGTCGGCACATTCCCTTTCATTAAGACGTCTGCTTTTTTTTGATGAACAGCGCGAACCGCTAGCTTCGCCGATTCCTCCGGCGTATTGGCATGAATGATTTCCACTTGATGCCCTTGCATGGAGGATGTCAGGTCGTTCAGTTTTTTGCTGTCGCCCACTAATAAAAAACGGACGGACAAATGCTCGGCTGCCAGTTTCACAGCCCGGATCACTTCCTCATCCTCAGCATGAGCAACCGCAATGGTCTTGTTTTTGTACATCGACGCTTTGCCGATCAAATCTTTCAGCTTCATCAGTTACCACCTTTCTTGTCTCGACTCCGCTTTTTATTATGCAAGTTCTATGCCAGCTCGGTGCGATGCTGTCATGATGGATGCGAAGAAAGATTCGTGCAGACGTTTGCGCTTATTCTGCAAATTATTGCATGCCTTCATTTGCAAGGCCGTATTTATCCATTTTGTAATATAAATTTCGAATGCTGACGCCGAGGGCTTTCGCTGTTTTCGTACGGTTAAAATGATGCTTTTCCAGCGTTTGCTGAATCAAGTGCGCTTCAAATTTTTCAACGGCCTTAGACAGCTTTTCGCCTTCGATGTCAGGAAAATCAAAACCGGCTCCCTGTTCTGCGCTGTTTTCTTTTTGTTCTATTTCAAATACAGGCAAATGCTCTTTTTCAATCCATTCCATGTGCGGCTTCAGAAAAATCATTGCTCGTCCAAGGACATTTTCCAGCTCGCGGACATTCCCCGGCCAATGGTAAGCCGACAATGCCCGCAAAGCCTGCTGGGTCAGTCCCTTTACATTCCGGCCGTAATCGCGGTTAATTTTTTGAATGAGCCTTTCACTGAGCGCTTCAATGTCTTCAATCCGCTGACGCAAAGGGGGGATAGAGATGGGATAGCGATTGATGCGGTAATACAGATCTTCACGGAACGTCCCATCCGCCATTGCTTTTTCGATATTTACATTTGTGGCTGCAATAATTCTCACATTAACAGGGATTGCCTTCGTGCCTCCCACTCTGACGATCTCTTTTTCTTGAAGGACGCGCAGCAGTTTCGCCTGCATATTTTGCGTCAGCTCGCCGATTTCGTCTAAGAAAATGCTGCCGTTATTGGCTTCTTCAAATAAGCCCTTCTTGCCGCCGCGCTTCGCTCCCGAAAACGCGCCTTCCTCGTAGCCAAACAGTTCTGATTCCAGAAGATTTTCTGAAAGAGCGGCGCAATTTACGCGGATGAATTTATTGTATTTCCTGTCGCTTTCGTTATGGATGGCATGGGCAAACAGCTCTTTGCCCGTGCCCGATTCTCCGCGCAGCAAAATCGTTGCCGGCGTTTTCGCTCCAAGCTTCGCCTGCTCAAGCGCAACCAGCATTTGCTCACTTTTGCCGATAATATCGTCAAAGGTATATTTCGCTTCGAGCGTGCGGATAATCTGCCTGGCCCTGTTAAGCTCCGCGGTCAGCATTTTAATTTCTGACACGTCATGGATCACGCCGACACTGCCTTTTAAAATGCCATCCACAATCACCGGCGCTACATTGACGATAACCTCTTTTTCATTCGGGCCGACCTTCATTCTGACGCCGCGCACTGGGCGTCTTGTCTCAAGCACCTTTAAATGCATGCTTTCCCCTTCAGAAATATCAGTGTTCGCCGGCTTGCCGATGACTTCTTTTTCAGAAAGCCCAGTCATTTTTGTGTATGCTTTATTGATCAACAGGCCAATGCCGTTTTCATCAACGACAGAAATCGCCTCGTCGGAGGATTGTATAATCGCCTCCAGCATCGTGCGCACCTGTTTTAAATTTGTCACTTCCTCCGCCAGCTCGACTGCATCTGTAATATCCTTAAATACACTGAGTGCTCCGAGCAGACGTCCGCCTTCATCAATGATCGGCAGCCTTGTTGTTACAATTTGCAAATTTTCACCCAAGAGCTGTTTTTGATTGTATTCAGGCTCTCTCGTTTTTAAAATCCGAGGCATCTTTGTGCTCGGGATGACTTCTTTGATCGGGCGTCCAATGACTTCCTCACGTTGTTTTCCCACCATATTTTCAGCCATATGATTAAACAGAATGATCTCTTCATTGATATCAATAAAAATCATTCCGTCGTGGGTGGAATTAAAGATTCGGTCATGTTTGTATGTTTGTTCTTTTAGCATTTGAATCAGCTGCTGTTTTTCTTCCATAAGCTGAAACACAATGTAAGCCATCTTTCCCGGCATAACAATGGTCTGCTCATGTTTTTCCTGAAGGAGTTCGTCAAGTACAGCTTGATCACCCGTTGTATGAATGACGATATCCGGCTTTTGTTGTATGTATGGTTTCCAATCAGATGAAACGGCAATTCCATAATGTTTTGCTTCTTTTAATCCCGGCGCTTCGGGGTTTTTGTCAACCACGGCAATAATGTCTATGATGGCTGTTTTAATGAGAATTTGTAATAACGCCGTTCCCCTTTTACCGGCACCTACGATCAGTACCTTCTGCATCCCGATACCCCTTTGTATGAAAAAATTTGCATACCTGTTTTTTCCGTTGCAATAATTTGCACAACCCTATGTTACCACGTTTTCTTCTCTTGACAAAATATTTTTTCCGCTGGACAATAAAGGAAATGAAAAATAAAGGGGTTTTCTGAACATGAGCCGACTTCTTGCGCTTTTGATTTTAGTGCTCCCCGGCGCCATTTCTGCTTTAGGCATTAAACTGATGAGAGATATGCTTTTCGGCCATACGGTAAAGCCATTTTCTTCTCTTTGGCTCCAAGGTTTATCAGGATTAATCTTTTTCGTTTTCGGCCTGTATGTGCTGGCCGGGTTCATCTTGTACAGAGACAGAAAACGCAATCAAGTCAGTCCGCGATTCAGAAAACAAAAGATGTAAAAAAGCCGGAGAATGCTCCGGCTTTTTTGTTCGCATTATTTATCAGGCAAGACGGTCTTGGCAATCGTTTTGTCCAGCGCTTCATAATCATAATAAGAAATCGTTTCATACAGCTCCTTACGCGTCTGCATATCATCAAGCCCTTCTTTTTGCGATCCGCGCTCCCTTATCAAGCTAAACATCCGTTCATAAGCCTTTGCCGCAGCTCTGAGCGAGGTGACCGGATAGATCACCATCTGAAACCCCATAGCAGCAAATTCATCTGCATGATAATAAGGCGTTTTCCCAAACTCAGTCATATTGGCAAGAAGCGGGACAGGGATCTGTTCAGCAAACTGGCGAAATTCGTTTTCCGTTTGAAGCGCTTCAGGGAAAATTGCGTCCGCTCCCGCCTCAATGTATGCCAAAGCCCGTTTTATTGCGGATTCAAGTCCTTCCTGCGCTCTTGCATCTGTACGGGCGACAATCACAAGTGATGGTGCCGCTTGTTTAATGGCTTTTATTTTTTGCGCCAATTCCTGAGCCGGGACAAGCTGTTTGCCATTCAAATGCCCGCATTTTTTCGGAAGCTGCTGGTCCTCTATTTGCACAGCTGCCACCCTTGCTTCCAGCATCTCGCGGGCGGTGCGGGCAGCGTTTAATACCCCGCCAAAGCCCGTATCGATATCAACGAGCAAAGGCAGGTCTGCTGCGCGGACAAGATCTTTTGCCCGTTCGGCCATTTCTGCCGACGTAACAATTCCGAGATCAGGCAGCCCCCTGCTGGCCGTATAAGCCGCACCCGATAAGTATAAGGCAGAAAAACCGGCCTCCTTCGCAAGCAAGGCGGCCATCCCGTCATGAACGCCGGGAATTTGCAATATTTCCGGCGCACACATCAGCTTGCGGAAGCGTTCAGCAAGCTCTTCTTGTGACGATTGCTTATTGACGATCCAAGACATGATACAAATCCTCCTTTTACATACAGAACATATCGACAAAATCGTTTACGCGCATCGTTTGTAATGTTTCAGAGCTGGTGCAGTGCTTGTAAATATATTTTTGCTGTTTCTCAGAAAAATGGGTTTTGAGATTCGCAGAAAACTTTTCTAACAATTTTGGCACAGCCTCGTCTCTTCGAAAACGATGCCCCAGCGGAAATTCACATTCAACCATCTCTGTACTCGTTCCGTCTTTAAAATGAATCTGAACGGCATTTGAAATGGAGCGTTTATCTGGTTTGAGATAATCTTCCGTATATGCTTTGTTTTCAGTCACTTCCATTTTTTCTCGAAGTTTATCTATTCTTGGATCACTTGCCGTATCAGCCTCATAATGCTGTGCAGTGATATCACCGAATATTAAACCAATCGCTGTGATGTATTGCAGACAATGATCGCGATCCGCGGGATTATGCAGCGGACCTTTTTTATCAATGATGCGAATAGCTGATTCATGCGTTTTGATAACAACACGGTCAATTTCATCGATACGGTCTTTGACATGCGGATGAAGAATGACGGCACACTCTGCCGCTGTCTGGGCGTGGAATTCCGCAGGATAAGAGACTTTGAACAACACATGTTCCATGACATAAGCGTCAAGCGGGCGGGCGATCTTGATCTCTTTCTTGTTGAATAATACGTCTTGAAAGCCCCAGCCCAGAGCTGTCAAAGCTGTCGGGTAACCCATTTCCCCTTTTAATGCCATCAGTGCGAGATGAACGCCCCTGCTGGTCGCATCTCCTGCGGCCCACGATTTGCGCGAGCCTGTATTAGGCGCATGCCGGTATGTCCTCAAGGCTGCATTGTCAATCCAAGCATTCGAAAGCGCATGATTGATTTCTTCCCTTCCGCCACCCAGCAGCTTTGCGGCTACAGCCGTCGTTGCCACCTTGACAAACAACACATGATCAAGCCCGACTCGGTTTAAGCTGTTTTCTAAAGCCAGCACACCTTGAATTTCGTGAGCCTTGATCATCGCTTCAAGGACGTCGCGAACCGTTAATGGCTCTTTTCCTTCAGACAGCCTCACTCTTGATACATAATCAGCCGCCGCAAGAATGCCCCCCAAGTTATCTGACGGATGCCCCCACTCCGCCGCAAGCCACGTATCGTTGTAATCAAGCCAGCGGATCATACACCCTATGTTAAATGCCGCCCGTACAGGATCAAGAACATATGACGTTCCCGGCACTCTGCTTCCGTTTGGCACAATGGTTCCGGGGACAATCGGGCCGAGCAGCTTGGTGCATTCGGGATAGCGGAGCGCTAAAATCCCGCAGCCGAGTGTATCCAGCAAAACGTGACCTGCCGTTGTAAACGCTTCTGAACTCGTAATCTCTTTCTCAAGCACATAGTCTGTTATTTCTTCAATGACATGATCCGTTTTCAGCATTCGACCCATTCCTTTCATGATTTGGATGTGTTCTCATATCGCGGGCCGGTATAGCGGACACGCGGGCGGAACAAGCGGTTATTGGTATGCTGTTCAATCACATGTGCGCATAAGCCTGCCGTTCTCGCACTGAAAAAGACAGGTGTATACAACGGAATTGGTATACCAAGCATCCAATACACCGGGGCGGCGTAATAATCCAAATTCGGATAAAGCCCTTTTTCCCGCTCCATCAGCTGCTCCCCTGCTTCACACATTTCGTATAAACGGTGATCTCCGGCTTGATTGCATAACTGCTGAAGCGCTTCTTTCATCATAAGCGCTCTAGGGTCCATTTTTTTCATGTACACCCGGTGGCCGAAGCCCATGATTTTTTCTTTTTTTCTCAGTTTTGATAACAGGATTTGTTCAAAATCAGCCTTTGTTTTTGCCTCCAAAAGCATATACATGACCGCTTCGTTTGCGCCTCCATGAAGATTCCCCTTCAAAGAAGCTACAGCTCCTGTCAATGCGCCATAAAGATCCGATTGTGTTGAAGCAATCACCCTGGCCGTAAAGGTTGAATTCGGCATCTCATGCTCACTGTACAGAATGAGTGAACGGTCAAAGATCCGCTCTTCCAATGCAGACGGTATTTTGCCTGTCATCATGTATAAGAAATTCGCGCTGTAGGAAAGGTGCTGAAGCGGGGGAATCGGTTTTCCTTTATTTATCTTTCTATAGCTGCTTGCTGTGAGCGCAGGCATTTTCCCTAAAAGCTGATAGGCGCGTTCCTTGTTTGCAGAAGGCGACCGATCGTCAATTTGGCGGTCGTAGCCGGCAAGAGCCGATACCCCGGTTCGCAGACAATCCATCGGATGAGTATGTTCAGGCAGCAGCTCAAGAAGACGGACAATGTCAGCCGTCAGGTTTGAAGCGCTGTTGACCTTCCTTTTGACCGTTTCCGTTTCATTTTCATCCGGCAGCCTCCCCTCCAGCAATAGATGTACCAGTTCTAGATAGCTTTTGGTTTTTGAAAGATCAATTAAATCATAGCCTCGAATCAATATCTGGCTGTACTGTGTGTCAAGATAAGAAATATCCGTTTCTGCCGCGACGACCCCGTCCAGACCTGGAGAAAAATGCTGTTTACCATCCATATTCTCAACCTCCGTTTTGCGTTATTATCTGTCAGATTGCGCCAAGCAGGTGCTTGGAAATAATGAGTCTTTGAATTTCATTTGTACCTTCATAAATTTGTGTTACCTTTGCATCCCTAAGCAGCCGTTCGACCGGATAATCCTTCATATAACCATATCCTCCATAAATCTGGACTGCCTCAAGGGCAGCCTTCACCGCTGAATCGGAAGCAAATTGTTTAGCCATGGACGCTTCCTTTCCGCAGGCCAGGCCGCGGTTATGGAGATCTGCCGCATGATAGACAAGGTGCCTTGCCGCCTCTGCTCTTGTCGCCATATCGGCGAGCTTAAACGATATGCCTTGATTGGCTGCAATAGGCCTGTTGAATTGGACACGCTGTTTCGCGTAAGCAACCGCATATTCTAGGGCAGCCTCTGCGATTCCCAGCGCTTGTGCTGCAATGCCGATGCGCCCCACATTCAGATTCGCCATCGCAATTTTAAATCCATCGCCCTCTTCGCCCAGCAAATTCTCTTCCGGCACTTCCGCATTTTCAAATATCAGCTCTGTTGTATTGGACCCGTGAAGCCCCAGCTTTCTTTCTTTTTTGCCGACTGTAAAACCCGGTGTGTTCTTTTCAACGATAAAAGCCGAAATCCCGCTCCTGTTTTGGCCCGGAGCAGTTAAAGCAAACGTAATATAGAGGTCAGCGGCACCGCCGTTTGTTATGAAAATTTTCGATCCGTTTAAAATATATTTGCCGTTCTTTTTGATTGCTGTGGTGCGAAGGCTCCCGGCATCCGATCCAGAGTAAGGCTCAGTCAGCGCAAATGCACCCAAGTAGTTGCCTGAGGCGAGTTTCGGTATATATTTCACTTTTTGCTCTTCGTTTCCGAAGTACAAAATCGGATTTGTGCCCACTGAGGAATGAACCGAAAGAATGACACCGACCGCCGCGCTGATTTTAGAAATCTCATGAATGGCCAAAATATAAGAAACAACGTCCGCTCCAGCGCCGCCATACTGTTCCGGCACTGGTATTCCCATCAAGCCGTGTTCACCCATTTTCTTCATTAGCTGAAATGGAAATTCATCTGTTTTCTCCATGACCTCCGCAGCAGGAGCAATTTCTTTTCGGGCAAAATCACGCACCATCTTTCGCATCATGACTTGCTCTTGGGTTAAATGCAACTCGGCCACCCCCGGATTGGAATTGACTTCAGGTATTCTTCTCCTCGCCGTAATGATAAAAGCCGCGTCCGCTCTTTTTGCCGAGCCACCCTGCTTTGACGTACTTACGAAGCAGCGGGCAAGGACGGTACTTGGAGTCTCCAAGCCCGGAGTGAAGGACTTCCATTATCGACAAACACGTGTCCAGCCCGATAAAATCAGCTAATTTAAGCGGACCCATCGGGTGATTCATGCCAAGTTTCATGACCTGGTCTATTGCGTTTGGCTCAGCTACCCCCTCATAAAGACAATAGATGGCTTCATTAATCATTGGGAGAAGCACACGGTTGGAGACAAATCCGGGAAAATCATTGACTTTGACCGGCGTTTTCCCCATTTTTTCCGCTAATGCAATAATGGCTGACGCAGTTTCATCTGATGTCGCCAGGCCGCGAATGACTTCAACCAGTTTCATCACAGGAACGGGGTTCATAAAATGCATGCCAATGACATGTTCAGGACGGTTTGTGACAGCTGCAATTTCTGTTATAGGCAAGGAGGATGTATTGCTGGCCAAAAGCGTATGAGCCGGGCAAATATGATCAAGGTTTTTGAACAATTTAGTTTTTGCCGTCATGCTTTCTGCAATTGCTTCAATCACAACATCCGCATGCTGCGCCTCCTCCAGCGCCGGGGAAAGCGAAATACGGCTGATAACAGCCTTCACTTCTGCTTCCGTCTTTCTTCCTTTTTCAGCATCGCGGGTCAAATGCTTTTTTATGTGCTGAAACCCCGTTTCCGCTGCCTCAGGATTTAAATCATACAGCCGCACATAAAAGCCGGCTTCAGCCGCTGTTTGGGCAATTCCGCTTCCCATCTGTCCGGCGCCGGCTACCATGATATGTTTGATTTCCATGCAAATCCCCTTCTCCGTCAATGTTTTAATGAACTTGAACCAACACAGCGTCTCCCTGAGCCGCCCCGCTGCAAATAGCAGCAATACCCAGTCCGCCTCCCCGGCGCTTTAATTCGTACACAAGTGTCATCAAAATTCTCGCACCGCTAGCGCCGATCGGATGGCCCAGCGCAATTGCTCCGCCATTTACGTTTACTTTTTCAAGATCAAACCCGACGATTTTTTCACATGTTAATACAACAGATGCAAATGCTTCATTGACTTCAAAAAGATCAATATCCTGTAATGTAAAACCGGTCTTTTTCAGCAGCTTGTTTATTGCATATCCCGGAGCAGCCGCAAGCTCATGCGCTTGCATTCCGGCTGTTGAAAAACCAAGAATGGTTGCAAGAGGACGCTTTCCAAGTTCAGCGGCTTTTTCCTCAGACATTAATACAAATGCTCCCGCTCCGTCGTTGACTCCCGGCGCATTGCCGGCTGTAATGGATCCGTCACTCGAGTATATCGGAGATAGTTTCGCAAGCTGATCGAGAGTGGTATCGCGGCGAATCGCTTCATCTTTGTCAACAATGTTTGTTTTTCCTTTCCGGTCAAACCAGCTGACAGGAACAATTTCTTCATCAAACTTTCCTTCATCAGCCGCCTCGGCCGACCGCTTATGACTTCGAAGGGCCCATTCATCCTGCTCTTTACGTGAAATTCCATATTCCTTGGCCGCCGTATTTCCGTGAACGGCCATGTGCACTTCATCAAAGGCGCACATTAATCCGTCATAAACCATTAAATCCCTTAGCTCACCGTTACCCATCCGCGCGCCCCAGCGGCCAGCGGGAACAGCATACGGAATATTGCTCATGCTCTCCATACCTCCGGCAACAAGAATGTCCGCATCATGCGCCCGAATCATTTGGTCACATAGAGTGACAGCGCGAAGGCCGGAGGCGCAAACTTTATTCAGCGTTTCCGATGGCACACTCCAAGGCAGTCCGGCTATACGGGCAGCTTGCCGGGAAGGTATCTGGCCCGCACCGGCTTGGACAACCATACCCATGACCGCGCCTTCCGCCTGATCTCCAGAGACTCCGGCACGCTTTAACGCCTCTTTCATAGCAGCGCCCCCGAGTTCAGCAGCTTTTACTTCTTTTAATGCCCCGCCAAATTTACCAAACGGGGTTCTCGCAGCACTTACAATAACTGTTTTCCTCATAGTGTCACCTCAAATCAGAAGATAGACAGCGCTTACATTTCTTGATGTCTTCTATGAATGTATGCTTTGAAACAGGTATGAATGAATGAAAAAAGAAGGCTGCTCCGGCAGCCTTCTTGAAAACTAATTTCTTCTATTCAATTTCTTAGCGATGGCAGCAGCTCGCTCAGGAAAATCTGTGAAAATGCCGTCTGCTCCCATTTTCATCAAATGCTCCATATCGTCTGGCCGATTGACTGTAAAAGGCCTTACCTTAATCGAACTGTTCCGCATTTGCTCCAGCATTTCATCCGTTACCGCCGGACTATGCAGCTTTGGGTGGTAGCCGGCTGCCGGAATAGACTTTACATATTGATCAGCCTGATAAAGCACATCTGAGGTTAGTACCGCCCGCTCAATATGGGGTGCCAGCCGGCCGCATAACGCTAAGCTTTCATGATTAAATGCGGACAGAATCGTTCTTTCTTCTATTTTAAATCGCTTTACTGCCTCAAGCACTTTTTCTTCCATTCCTTCATAGCGGATCACGCTGTTTTTCAATTCAATGTTAATCAGAAAATCCTTTTTTTCAGCCCACGAGAGCACGTCTTCAAGCAGCGGCACCCTTACATCGCCGACTGTTTGATGATGACCGGCAGCCGCATCCGCGGATTTCAAGACATCGTACACCGTGTCCTTTACGAAACCTTTTAAGGATGTCGTCCGGTCGAGCCTTTCATCATGAATAACGACAATACGTCCTTCTTTTGTCAGCTGAACATCAAGCTCTATTCCGTCTGCTCCGTCTTCAATCCCTTTTTCAAATGCAATCATTGTATTTTCGGGATAATGACCTGATGCCCCCCGATGGGCAAAAATCTTTGTCATTGTTTCACCTCAAGCCTAAAGTTGCCCGTTTTCTTCATTATACTGATTTTGGCCTTGTCACTCTAGAATTAAGGTTTCTTGTACTCAGACTATTGTGCGTAATAAGAATCGATCCCCGCGACAATCGCGTCTGCAGCTTTTTCCTGATATACTTCACTCCCAAGCTTGTCCGCATCAGAGCTGTTTGTAATAAATCCAAGCTCAGCCAGCACGCTCGGCATTTGTGAATATGTAATGACATAAAAATCTGATTCTTTCACACCCCTGTCTCTTGTTTGCAAGGATGATACCAGCTCTGACTGAATATCCGATGCCAGCCGCTGACTGTTTTCCGCTTCATAATCAGACTGAAAGTACGTTTCCGTGCCTGAAGCGGAGGAAACGCCCGAATTCACATGAATACTGACAAAAAGATCGGCATGGTTTGCACTTGCTTTTGCCACTCTTTCCTCCAAGGTCAGAAAATGATCATCTGTCCTTGTAGCGATAGGATTCGCTCCTTCCGCTTTCAGCTTGTCCACAACATGACGGGAGACAGCCAAATTAATATTTTTCTCTAAGAGCCCGTTTCCGACTGCCCCGCTGTCTTTGCCGCCATGGCCGGCATCAATATATACCGTCTTCCCTGCTACCGGCTCTGCCGCTTGCGCACAGGGTGCGAGCATAAAAGCCAATCCGCATATCGCTAAACTCCTCCATAACATTCTCAACGTTTCTCCCTCCGGTCTGTCATTACGAATTCTTTTGCTGAATATCTTCCAGCTGTAAGGTTCCGTTCTCTTTTTTTATATATTTCACCTGGACATTTGTGTGATCTGGCAGATCCTCACAATCATCGCGCTTGTCTCTTGGAACTTGTATCATGGTTTCTTCTCCGTTAAGGGAAACAGCGATTGTATGAGGATCGGCCGAGCCGATGTATTTGCCCTCTTCTGTAAACCTCGGGGCTGATTCATCCGCGCTTGCAATACTGCATCCGGAAAGCAGCAGTACAGTAAACAGAAATAGACCAGCTTGTTTCACATGATCACCTCTTCCTGATGTTTGGCTTTTATCTTTGACCAGAATGGCGGATTTGTAAAGCTTGCACAAAAGCCGGCACAACGTTTCCATGATTTTCAAAAGGGCTATCTGACCTGCTGATTTCCTGTTGTTAGAAAGAAAGCAAGCGGATCTGTCTATGAGGATGTCTCTAAAAGAGCAGCATTTTAGAAAAAATTAGCTGAAAGAAGCAACTTTATATTCATTTTTAAAAAAATTGATGAATACGGTGAGCAGATGGTTTGACGGAAGGGTTGGGCAGGCGTAAGCTTTTAAAGAATATTTACTTTACAGAAAGAAGTTACAGCTCATGAAAAAATTCGTTCTGCTGCTAGCCGCGGCGGTCATCACTTGCTCCATTGGCCATCAAATCAAAGGCGGCTACAAAAGCCCCGAAAAAGAGCGAAGAAAACCACATTCGGCACTCAAGATATTCAGCCGGTGAAGCAGATTGATTGCATCAAATTTTACATATAGGCTAGAATATGTGCGAATCCAAACGAAAGAAGATGATCTTATGAATCCAAAGTACAAACCGCTCTTTGAATCATTTACATTTCGAAGCGGCGTTACGATTGACAACCGGATCGCGGTTGCTCCAATGACCCATTATTCTTCCAATGAGGACGGCACGATTTCTGAAGCGGAGCTGGACTATATCATCCCCCGTTCAAAAGAAATGGGAATGGTGATTACAGCATGCGCAAACGTCACGCCTGATGGAAAAGCGTTTTCCGGACAGCCAGCCATCCATGACGACTCACATATTGCCGGGCTAAAAAGATTAGCCCAAGCCATTCAAGCACAAGGGTCAAAAGCGATTGTGCAAATTCATCACGGCGGAATTGAATGCCCTGCTGAGCTCGTTCCGAATCAGAACGTTGTCGCGCCAAGCGATGTGTCTGATAACGGCAAACAAATGGCCCGCGCCTTGACAGAAGCAGAGGTTGAAAACATTGTGAAGGCTTTTGGAGAAGCGACAAGACGCGCCATTGAAGCCGGATTTGACGGTGTCGAAATTCACGGTGCAAACGGCTACTTAATTCAGCAGTTTTATTCCCCAAAAACAAATCAGCGCACAGACCGCTGGGGAGGAAGCGATGAGAAACGATTAGCCTTCCCGCTTGCTATTGTGGATGAGGTGAAACAAGCAATTGCCGATCACGCGAAAGATGAATTTTTAGTCGGCTACCGCCTGTCTCCGGAAGAGCCAGATACACCGGGACTGACAATGACAGAAACCTTCACGCTTGTTGATGCCTTAGTAGAAAAAGAACTGGATTACCTCCATATTTCATTGATGGACGTCAACTCCAAAGCGCGCCGCGGGGCAGACCCGACACGTACGCGCATGGACTTATTGAATGAACGTGTCGGACACAAGGTGCCTCTGATTGCTGTTGGTTCCATCCATTCTGCTGATGACGCGCTTGCTGTGATTGAAAACGGTATTCCGCTAGTGGCGATGGGGCGTGAAATTTTAGTTGATCCTGATTGGGCTGTAAAAGTAAAAGAAGGACGCGAAAAACAAATTGAAACTGTGATAAAAGGGACAGACAAAGAAAAATATCACTTGCCTGAGCCGCTATGGCAAGCGATTGTGAACACACCTGGATGGGTTCCTTATAAAGATTAATTTGATGTGACTGCCGGAATGTTTCGGCAGTCTTTTTTCTCTGCCCAAAACAAAAAAGACTCTTGTAATAGAGTCTTTAACTTAGTCAGATATGTTATATCAAAATTTAAGCAGAATATTAAAGCAAAACTAAACTCGGTACAGCATACCTCAGAATGTCACTTTACCTCTTACTGCTTACAAGACCATATATGAGAAATCTAGAAAACTTAAAAAATGGACAAAAAGACATCAAGTCTAAATAAAGACATTACCTATCACCATTTTCTGTATTTTGTACAGAAAGTAATTCAACAGCTTCCGTTAGTTGTTTTAATTGTGTTCTCAGGTCTACAATTTCTTGTTTTAGACTGGTCTGCTTGTCAAATTTAACGGGGTTACCATTACCATCTTCCAGGTACACATTTTTAAGATTAACACCTTCTAGAAGAGCAGCTCGACTACCATCCTTTCGATAAGCTGTCACATTTTTACTATCATCAGATATCATTGCTGAAGCAACCTCAATTTTTTCATCTCCCATTATGAGAAACAACAATAGGACCACTCCTTATATAACGTCTTTTGCGTCAGTCTTTGAGTCTGGAGAATTATCGACAATCCCTCCGACTGTCCAACTACCGCGGCAGTCATTACCATACCGTATAACTTCACTAACCGAACTTGTAATATAAATTCCGGCTCGTCCAATAGTCGTACCCGTTGGGATTGGTCGGCACATATTGCCCGCAAGTAAAATCCGCTTTGATCCGTTAGCAATCCGGATTGCTTCATATACTCCGTGTTCTGTCTGACCAGCACCCGTAATGAGATTCCCGGTGATAACTGCAAAATGAACTTGAGATTGTTCTATACCGTAACGTTGGGGTTCACGGATAAGGTTCCCATTAATCAATAAATCAGAACACTTTCCAAACGCTGCTATGGCATCTCGCCCGACAAAGTTAATTTGATTTCCACTTGAAACATTGATGCCTGTACAGTCATTTAGCCTTACTCCATCTCCTGATGTATCTGATATTTGGTTGGTAGCTATAACGCCTCCGGAAACTGCATCGAGCCTTATACCCGCTTGGTTTGATCCACCTACCGTGTTTATTATATTTCCAGAGATAACTACATTATGAACAATACCTTCATTATTGAAAAAACCTCGTATATAAATTGCTTCGTTCTCAACTGTATTATAGATTCGATTATTTTGAATCGTTACATCTCTGTAATCCTGAGACTTTGATAACTGTTCAAAATTATCATTAAGAGTATGGCCCGGATTCGTAGGATCGATAGCGCTCATGGTAATCCCATAATGACAGTTTCGCAGAGTGTTTCCAGAAATATTTGTCGTATTCCAGTTATATCCTCGTATAGCCCATCCTGTGGTTCCGTCAAACGTATTGTCGTAAACCGAAATATTTTCATGCCAATATCCGATGGTCGATGAGTGAGAACCAACACCCCGAGGCCACGCTTGCGTTCCTGGAGTTCCTGATGCTCCAAAATAGCATCCTGTGATTGCACCGTCTTTACAAACAGTAAAATCATATCTTCCAAATGGACCAAATACCCCTGGACGTTGCGCTAAGTCTATCTGAATGGCCTCTGAAAATGAGCGTGTACCGTCCGGATCAAAGAACCCTAGAAAATTACAGTGGAAAGCTCCGAATCTATGGCAAGAGTTAAATTCAATTCCATGGTAGCTTCGGATATCTTTAATCGTAACATTCTTAACGTAAATATCTCTCCCATGTCCGAAAGAAAAGCAATTTGATCCTCTCTCGATTTGTAAGCCCCGGCAATCCCACGTCCCCCCGTCTATAATTATATTTCCGTTTCCTTCATAACCACTATATTGTACTGTACCATCTCCATTTACACCCATATGATCACCGAAATAGTTAAGAAGGGTTGCATCTTTTGCAATAACTAGCGTATTCTCCCAAAAGACAAGAGGCGCCGCTAATTTAAAAGTACAGCCTTTCGGTATATAAACGCGAACACCCTCACCATTCTTAGCAAGATCCAAAGCAGCCTGAATAGCAGATGTAGCATCAGTCTTTCCTGTCGGATCTGCACCGAAATCCAAAACATTAACTTCTGGTAATAATTCTAATCGTTTATACAACCGCTTAAAATCGTAATCCACACGGTCCTTTGCAGTTGAGTGTGTTGTTGCATCCAAAGCCACGCGAAGATCTACAACTTCTTTCACATCAGTTCCATCATGATTTACAATTAAATTGGTGAATCGTGTATCTAGGTTGTCGATACGATTACCTACATCAAATACTCCGTGAGATATCTGTCTGGAATCGTGTGATTTCAATGAGCTCTTATGTGCGTTAAGTTCTTTCGTCACATCTAAAAAGCCGCGCTCAATCTCATCGAAATTTTCGTTGAGATTGTTACGAAAGATTCGATCAAATACAGCTCCGACCCGTTTTAAAAGTACGTTAGCCATATGGTTCTCCCTCTTTTCAATTAATATTTAATTTTTCGTATTGTGCGAACTCTATAAGTGGTTTAGGCACAGTTTCAAATCACACTATTATTTATGCTACAGCAAAGATAAGCACCTATCTATTGACAATAAATGAAAAAAGTTGAAAACGCATACTGTTTTTAAGCTCGTCCATACTTATAAAAATTGCGCCCAGTAATTTTAATATGACACTGAGGCCCAAGTTATACGTTACTCGTCAATTAACTATTTTATTTTTGGTGCTGAAAATTTTACGGAACAACAACAATACATGAATTAATAACTCGTTTAATACACTATAAGCTGAACGATTGCTTATTTCATAAAGATATATACAATGAGGTTTATTTGGAGATCTCAAAAAAGAGTAGTCCGCAGTTCACTAGAAACCTTTAATGATCTGCAGATTTGTCTTACTCAAAGTAGTTTCCCATAAATGATAACGTCTCCTTCACTCCTAATTGCAGACACCAGCAAAGAAGACGTAAGATGAAAAGATATGGCAAAATGTTCGGTTTTGGTGGACAATTAATTTTATTCCTAATAGGAAATAAAACCAAATAGTTAGCTAGCTTTATGTTCTAGCCTCAGCTTATCCGCAACCATCGCAATGAACTCTGAATTTGTAGGTTTTGCCTTCGTCATGCTGACTGTATAGCCGAACAATGAGGAAATGGAATCAATATTCCCTCTGCTCCATGCCACTTCAATCGCGTGGCGGATCGCTCTTTCTACACGGCTAGCGGTTGTGTTGAATTTTTTGGCGATGTCCGGATAGAGGACTTTTGTAATACTGCCGAGCAGTTCGATGTCGTTGTACACCATTGAGATCGCTTCACGCAGATAGAGATAGCCTTTAATATGTGCAGGGACGCCGATTTCATGGATAATGCTTGTGATGCTCGCGTCGAGATTTTTCCTTTTTGGTTCAGGCTGGCTGCTGCGTATAATGCTGCTTTGTGATGACGGCGCGCGATGCGTCACACTGCTGGCATTTCCGCTGACCTGGCGAATATGGCCGACAAGGTTTTCCATATCAAACGGTTTGAGAATAAAGTAGGACGCTCCTAAATCGACGGCCTTTTTCGTGACATCTTCCTGCCCGAAGGCTGTCAGCATGATGACGTTTGGCTGTTTTTTCAGATCGGATTCTCTCAGTCGCTCTAAAACAGCAAGTCCGTCCAAATGCGGCATAATAATATCCAAGACGAGCACATCCGGATCTTTTTCTTTAAATAGCGACAGGCATTCCTGTCCGTTATACGCAACTCCGATGACTTCCATGTCTTCCTGTCCTTCTATATATTCACTCAACAGGCTTACCAGCTCTCGATTATCGTCGGCAACACAAACTTTAATTTTCTCCACGTTTCTTCCTCCCCAAATGTAGTTAACAGGATTCCACCTTGCTACATGTTTACATTCGACAAAACCGCTATATACCCTCTAAAAAAAATCATAACTAACAATAATAGTGGCATATCTTCGTTATTCTATGTTTTTCTCTATTTTTCGACTAAAAATGAAATTTGACAAATAAGGAAACGTGAATTTGTCGAAAAATCTTCTTTTGTTCATTTTAACGTATGTATGATGAGAAGTGAAGAGGGAGAAAAGCAAAAAAACTGCCGGAGATCCGGCAGTCAGCTTGCTTTTTCTTTTCCGTAAATATCGATTCCTGCTTCAGACAGCATCCATTCAATATGCACACCGTAACCGCTTGTCGGGTCGTTGACAAACACATGGGTGACAGCGCCGACGACCTTTCCATTTTGAATGATTGGGCTCCCGCTCATGCCTTGTACAATGCCGCCTGTTTCCTTCAGCAGTCTCGGATCGGTAATTTTTAAGACCATTCCTTTTGTAGCCGGAAATTTTTGCGGTGTCGTGCTGACGATTTCGATATCAAATTTTTCTACTTTATCATCATCAATGACCGTTAAGATTTCCGCAGGCCCTTTTTTCACTTCATTTGAAAAGGCAACCGGCAGCGCCTTATCTGATATTTTGTTTTTAATCGGCTGATGTAACGTGCCGAAGATTCCAAATGGGCTGTTTCTGTTAATGTCCCCGATCGTTTTGCGTTCAGAGGAAAATCGCGCCAGTTTTTCTCCAGGATTTCCGCCTGTCCCTTTTTCAATTGATGTCACAGTCGATTTGACAATTTCTCCATCTTCCACGACGATTGGTTTTTTCGTATCCATATCGGAGATCACGTGGCCAAGCGCTCCGTATTTTTTTGTTTTCGGCTCATAAAAAGTCATCGTGCCGATGCCCGCGGCAGAATCCCTGATATATAAACCGATTCGGTATTTGCCTTCAGCTTCATCCTTTTGAGGAATCAGCTTTGTTTTGATCTTCTGTTTATCACGTTTGATCAGCAAATCAAGTGACTCTCCGGTGTTTCCCGCCTTTTGAATAAACGGGGCAACATCATTCATTTTTTCAATTTTCTGTCCATTCATCTCGATAATAATGTCGCCTGCTGTAATACCTGCCGATTCACCAGGGGATTTTTTCCCTTCGCTTGTGTTAATTTGATGAAATCCGACGACAAGGACTCCCACGGAATGAAGTTTGACACCGATGGATTGCCCGCCCGGTATGACTTTTAAATCCGGAAGAACTTGCACTTTTGTTTTTTTGATTGGAAATCCGGCAAGATCATATACTAATTCTGACTGGCCTGATTTTTTGCCTGTGACTTTGATTTCATGCGGGTCTTTCTCAACTGTAAACGCTTCTGATGATTTTTCCTGGGCGTTTACCGATAAACTCGTTTCAATGGCTTGTGTTTGGGTTTCAAATACTCTCATTTGCGTTGGAATCAGTAAATACTCTTTTAATGGTTTGCATAAACCTACACTTAATAACGAAACAAGGAGAATTAAACCTATTGCTTTTCTGATGTTATCCGGCATTCACTACTTCACTCTCCTCGCTCCTACCCCACACCTTCTTTATGAATTGCTGCTACATCATTACTTTTGCCTTCTCAGCCCTTATTTATAACTGTCTTATAAAGAAAAACATTGGATATACTGATGAACGAATGGATGTGTATATAAAAAAATAAGCTGCGCATATCGCGCAGCTTACCCAGTTGTTTTGACTTGATCGGCTTGTTTTAACAGCTCTTTCGCATGGCGTTTCGTCAAGTCTGTGACTTCGACTCCTGCTATCATGCGTCCGATTTCCGTCACCTTCTCTTGTTTAGTCAGCGGCTTTACACGCGTCGTCGTTCTTCCGTCTTTTAATTCTTTCGCAATGTAAAGATGGGTATCGGCCATGGCTGCTACCTGAGGCAGGTGCGTAATGCATAGCACTTGTGATCCCATCGATACTTTGTGAATTTTTTCAGCAATAGCCTGAGCGACCCTGCCGCTTACGCCTGTATCTACCTCGTCAAATATAATCGAGGTAACGTCCTGCTGTGAGGAAAAAATGCTTTTAATGGCAAGCATGACCCTCGACAGCTCTCCGCCGGAAGCGACTTTAGAAAGAGATTTCAGCGGCTCGCCCGTATTGGTGGAAATTAAAAACTTCACCAGATCAATCCCTTGTTCAGTGAGCTGAACAGGCTGTCCGTTTACGACCGGCGCTTCCTCATCGCGGGTCGCCGTTCTGACCTTAAACTCCGTATCGAAAGTCGACTTTTCCATATATAAGCTTTTCAGTTCACGATGGATTTCCTCAGCCAGCTTTTTCGCCCACGTTTTTCGGATTTGGGAAACGTTTGCCGCTTCTACTGCAACATCTTTACCAACCGAATCCAGCTCCTGCTTCAGGCTTTGCAGATGGCTGTCTCTGTTTTCAATTTGATCAATCTCTTCTTCAATTTTAGAAGCATATTCTAAAATATCCTCAACGGTTGCCCCGTATTTCCGCTTCAGCTGCTTGATCTCATTAAGACGCGTCTCAATAAAATTCAAGCGCTCGGGGTCATATTCAAGCTCATCCAGCATATTTCTCATCTGAAATGTAGCGTCCTCTAAAAGGTAGTAGGAGTTCGAAACACTCTCAGAAAGTTTTTGCAGCGGTTCGTTAATATCGGATAAATCTTCAAGCTGAGACGACGCCATTCCGACCCAGTCCAGCCCGCCCTGCTCGCTGCGCAGCGCGTTATAAGCATTTTGCAGTGATTCAAATATTTTCTCGAAATTTGAAATTTGCTGGCGCTCTTCTTGCAGCTGCTCATCTTCGTTCAGTTCAAGCTTTGATGATTCGATTTCTTCCAGCTGAAATTGAATCAGATCAAGCCGGTGTGCCATTTCCTGCTCACTTTCAGAAAGCTGCTTCAACTTTTTAAGCAGCTTCATATATCGCTGATAGCCTTCCTGATACGCTTGAAGTGCGCTTTCCACTTCGGCTCCCGCAAACTTGTCCAAAAGCTGAAGATGGTTTTCGTCCTCCATTAACAGCTGGTTATCGTGCTGCCCGTGAATATCTAATAAAAGCCTGCCGATTTCTCTAAGCGACGCAATCGTTACTAGTTTGCCATTAACCCGGCATACGCTTTTTCCGTTCGTGCTGATATCCCTTCTCATGACGATCATTTCATCTGAAACGTCAATCCCCTGTTCAGCACAAACGTCAAAAACGGGATGACCGCTATCTAACAGAAACAGCCCTTCAAGCTCGGCTTTTGTTTCTCCATATCTGACAAATTCAGATGAACCGCGGCCACCGACCAAAAGTGAAATGGCATCTATGATGATGGATTTGCCGGCTCCGGTTTCTCCTGTTAAAACCGTAAGCCCGCGTTCAAAAGAAACCGTCAGTTCCTCAATAATGGCAAAGTTTTTAATCGATAATTCAGCTAACAAACAGCATTACACCTCTTATCTTTGTTAGATTTCCTTTACAGCAGCTCTAGGAGCCGGCTTTTTACGCCGTCGGTATCTTCAGGAGTCCGGCAAATAATTAAAATGGTGTCATCTCCGCAAATGGTCCCCATAATTTCGTCCCAGTCCAGATTGTCCATAAGCGCTCCGATTGCCTGAGCATTGCCCGGCATGGTTTTCAGCACAATCATATGGCTTGCTGAGTCTATTTTCACAAAAGCATCCATCAGTGACCGTTTCAGCTTAGACAGCGGATTGAAACGCTGGTCCGCCGGTAGGCTGTATTTATATGAGCCGTTATTTGTCGGCACCTTCACAAGGTGAAGCTCTTTAATATCACGTGAAACCGTGGCTTGTGTCACCTTGTATCCATCCTGCTTCAGCATGTCGACCAATTCATCTTGGGTTTCGATTTCATTGCTTGTAATGATTTCTCTGATTTTGATATGCCTCTGGCCTTTGTTCATGTAAGCACCTCTATTTCCAGCTTATCTGTTCTTATATGGTATATGATTCTCCGCAAAAAGTACATGAATGCAGAAAAAAGGAATAATAGCGCCCTATTATTCCGGTACATCTGCTTTTTTTTCTTTTAACGTCTTATGTGCTTCTTCCACTATACGGCTGATTTCCTCCTCAGACAAACCTGCACCTTCTTGACCTTCTCCCAGCCAGTGCAAATGAAGGAGAAATTCAATATTTCCGTCTCCTCCCGTAATTGGAGAAAATGACAGGCCTTTGCAGATATAGCCCTCGCCAGCCGAAAAACTGATCATACGCCGCAGAACATCCGCATGCACCTTCGGATCTCTGACAATGCCTTTTTTGCCGACAGATTCCCGGCCTGCTTCAAACTGAGGCTTGACAAGCGCAATACAATCGCTGCCCGGTACAAGCAATGTTTTTAAAACGGGCAGGATCAGCCGAAGTGAAATAAAGGATACATCAATCGTAGCAAACTCCGGCATGCCTTTTGTGAAGTCTGCCGGAGTCGCATAACGGAAATTCGTGCGTTCCATCACGACGACGCGTTCGTCCTGTCTTAGCTTCCACGCAAGCTGATTATAGCCTACATCCACCGCGTACGACTGTTTTGCGCCGTTTTGCAGAGCACAGTCTGTAAAGCCGCCGGTGGAGGAACCGATATCAATCATAATTTTGTCCTGAACAGAGACAGGAAATTCTTTCAGCGCTTTTTCAAGCTTTAAGCCGCCTCTGCTCACATATTTCAGCGGGTTTCCTTTGATGGTCAACGGAAGCTCGCGGTCAATTTTTTCTCCAGGCTTGTCCAAGCGGTTTTCATTCGAATACACGATCCCTGCCATAATGGCCCGTTTCGCTTTTTCCCGCGTTTCCGCAAGCCCTCTTTCCACTAGTAATACATCTAATCGTTCTTTCTTAGCCGTCATGATCCAATTCCTTTATGTGTCTTCGGCGGTGCCAGCAATCGAATTCGGTCTGCCACCTGCTGTTTCGTTAATCCTATTTCTTCAAGAAGCGCCGTTACGCTACCATGTTCTATAAATCGATCCGGTATGCCCATTCTGTCGATCGGCGTATGATACATTCCCTGATCATGAGCGAATTCTAAAACCGCGCTTCCGAATCCGCCTTCTAAGACCGCTTCTTCAATCGTTAGAATCGGCAAGCCTTCATTTAGTATATCCTTCATCATCTTTTCATCAATCGGCTTAATGAATCGCGCGTTGACGACGCGTACGGAAAGGCCTTCTTTTTGCAGCTCTTCAGCAGCTTCAAGCGCCATTTCAATTGTTGTTCCAAATGTTAAGATGACCGCGTCGCTACCCGGACGCAGCACCTCCCACGTGCCGATTGGGATCGTTTTAAGCTGTTCATCCATTTTGACGCCGAGGCCGTTTCCGCGCGGAAAACGCATGGCGATCGGACCGTCGTCATAGCTGAGCGCTGTATGAACCATATGCTGCCCTTCATTTTCATCCTTTGGCATCATTAAGACCATATTTGGAATGTGGCGCATAAATGCGATATCAAATACGCCTTGATGCGTCTCGCCATCTGCACCGACTAATCCGGCACGGTCAATTCCAATAAACACATTGGCGTTTTGACGGCAGATGTCATGAACAACCTGGTCATATGCACGCTGCAGGAACGTTGAATAGATAGCCAGAAACGGCTTCATCCCTTGTAATGCCATAGCGGCGGCCATTGTAGCGGCATGCTGCTCTGCAATTCCGACATCGAACATTCGGTCAGGAAATTCCTGCGCAAAGCCTTCAAGCTTCGAACCGACAGGCATTGCCGGTGTTATCGCCACGATTCGCCCGTCCTCACGTGCCATTCGCTGTACTGTGCCGCTGACAAGGCTGCTCCATGCAGGCGCTGCGGCTTTTGGTTTTACAAAGTCACCTGTATTAATTTTATATGGGCCGGTTCCGTGCCACGTACCGGTCGTATCGGTTTCAGCAGGTTTGTACCCTTTTCCTTTTTTGGTGATCACATGCAGAAGGACAGGGCCTTTTGTTTTTTTAGCGTATTGAAGATTCTCAATCAGCTCATGATAAGAGTGTCCGTCCACAGGGCCTAAATAAGTAAATCCGAGTTCCTCGAAAAACATGCCTGAGACAAGCATATACTTCAGGCTGTCTTTGACACGTTCTGCCGTGGCGGCAAGCTTGCCCCCAACAGCCGGAATCTTCTTAAACAGGTATTCAAGCTCATCTTTCACCCATTGGTATTTCCCGGCTGTTCGCAGCCGTCCGAGCATGGAATGAATAGCACCGACATTCGGAGCGATACTCATTTCATTATCATTGAGGATAACAATCATGTCTTTTTTCTCGTCACCGATATGGTTCAGCGCTTCAAGCGCCATTCCGCCGGTCAGCGCACCATCACCGATAATCGGAATGATAAACTCATCCGTTCCTTTAATATCGCGAGCGGCCGCCATCCCCATCGCACCTGACAAGGAAGTTGAGCTGTGACCGGTTTCCCATACGTCATGTTCGCTTTCGCTCCGCTTCGGGAATCCGCAAAGCCCTTTATACTGACGAAGGGTCTCAAATTCTTTTCCCCGGCCCGTCAGCAGCTTATGGACATAAGACTGATGGCCTACATCCCACAAAAACTTGTCTTTCGGGCTGTTAAATTCCTTATGCAATGCAACGGTAAGCTCAACGACACCCAAATTAGGGCCAATGTGACCGCCAGAAGCCGATAAAGTCGTAATCAGAAACTGACGGATTTCATCACTTAATTTCTCTAATTCATCAATGGACATGTTTTTTAAAAACGACGGGTCCTGTATTGATAAAAGATCCAAAGCGGATCAACTCACTTTCAGCATGAATTTCTGCATTGATATATGTCTTAAATGCCGAGCTGAACTCAGATCATTTCTCAGGCATAAAAAAAGACAAACGCGCTCTTCCTTTTGATTTTCATCGAAACTGCTTACATTTTACCATATGTCGTGCAGCCGCTTCAAATAAGGATCGTTTTAGTGGTCTCTTGCCGCAATTAAATCACAAAGCTCATGCAAAAGGTCTTTTTGAAGGGAGAGCCCGTCGATCAAGCGCTTTGCTTCTTTTATGTGACCGTCCAATTTCTTTTTGGCCCCTTCCAGTGACAGAAGTGACGGATAAGTCGATTTGTCGTTCGTTGTATCCGAGCCGACACGTTTGCCGATTTTCTCTTCACTGCCTTCTACATCTAAAATGTCGTCTCGGATTTGAAAACCGATTCCAATGTGGCTGCTGAAGACGCGCAATGTTTCAATTTCTTCCTCAGGCGCATCCGCCAAAATAGCGCCGGCGATGACGCCAAAACCGAGCAGTTTGGCTGTTTTCCGTTCATGAATGGATTCAAGTTCTTCAAGCGTGACCTGACGGTTTTCTGCTTCCATATCGGCGATCTGCCCCCCGACCATGCCCTCGGTTCCCGCTGCTGAAATCAGTTCATTCACAAGACGAAGCCGCTTTTCTGCGGATACTTCGTCTGACACATGGGATGTAATCAGCTTAAAGCTTTCCGTAAGCAGCCCGTCTCCCGCTAAAACAGCCGTGGCTTCACCAAATACTTTATGGTTTGTCGGCTTTCCGCGGCGCAGATCATCATCATCCATGCAAGGCAGATCATCATGAATTAATGAATACGTGTGAATCATTTCAACAGCGCACCCGACTGGGATACCGTCTTTTTCACTTTTTCCGTACGCATTCAAAACCGCCAGCACGATGAGAGGCCGCAGCCGTTTCCCTCCGGCCTCAAGGGAATACAGCATAGATTTTTTTAATGAATCCGGGATATTAAGGTTTTCTGTATATACAAAGAGCTGTTTTTCAACCGCTTTTTTACGCTCCGCCAGAAAGCTAGCTAATTTATTTGTCACCTTCGTCTTCCTCCTGAACACTAAAAGGTGCCAGTTCGCCGTCTTCTTTTAAAATGAAGTCCATTTGCTTTTCTACTTTTTGAAGCTTTTCATGGCACATTTTTGAAAGAGCCATTCCTTCTTGAAAGTAGTTAATTGCTTGCTCCAGAGGCACATCGCCTTCTTCAAGCTTTGATACAATGCTTTCTAAGCCTTTCATCGCTTCTTCAAACGTCATGCTTTCATTTTTTTTCATGTCTGTCATTTTTCTTCCCCTCTCTTATTTAATACTTCACAGGTCAGCACGCCATCCTTCAGCTTTACCTCAAGCTGGTCTTTCTCTTCGATCTGACTGACGCTTTTTATGAGTTCATCTTCTTTATAAGCCAAGCTGTATCCTCTTTCCATAATTTGAAGGGGACTTAGCGCGTTCAGCTTGCCCAAAACGGTTTGAAACTGAGAATGCAGCTGCTTCATTTGGATATTCATATTTTTTTTCAGCTGATTCGTCTGATCCTCATACCGTTTTCTCGCCTGTTTCAGCTGTTCATGGGGATGCCGCGCCTCTAATCTGTATGTTTCGCGCTCAAGCTGTCTGCTTTTCCGGTCCAACAGCGCGGTAAGCTGAGCTTGAAACTGCTGGTATGCAAGGTCAAACTGCTGCTCTTTTTGCTCAAACAGCCGCTTAGGAAAGCGAAATGCATATGAGGATTGAAGTGTTTGAACCCGTTCTTTTTTTTGGATGAGATGCTGCTGCATCGCTCTTGTCATTCTGACTTCCGCCGTTTTCGTCCGTTCAATTAAATCAGTGGTATGGGGCACTGCAATCTCAGCTGCTCCTGTAGGTGTCGCCGCTCTGATATCCGCAACAAAATCACTGATGGTAAAATCCGTCTCATGCCCGACTGCCGAAATGATCGGTATGTTGGAAGCAAAGATCGCACGCGCTACGATTTCTTCGTTAAACGCCCACAGTTCCTCAATCGATCCGCCGCCTCTTCCGACAATTAATACGTCGCACGCCTGTTTTTCATTCGCCTCTTCAATGCGCCTAACGATTGATCTGCTCGCATTTTCACCCTGAACGAGCGCTGGAAGAACAATGACTTTTACAAGGGGATATCTTCTTTTTAGAGTTGTAATGACATCTCTGACAGCAGCACCTGTGGGTGATGTCACAACCCCGATTGTGGCTGGAAATGCGGGGATTTGTTTTTTGTAGCGTTCGTCAAATAAACCTTCTCCGGCTAGCTTCTTTTTTAATTCTTCATACGCTAAATAAAGCGCTCCGACCCCGTCAGGCTGCATTTCTTTTGCATATAATTGATAGTTTCCGCTCGGTTCGTATACGGAAATTCCGCCTCTCACCAGCACTTTCATACCGTTTTCAGGTTTAAAAGGAAGACGCTCGCTCTGTCTGGCGAACATGACCGACTGCATCCGGGCGTTTTCGTCTTTTAACGTGAAGTAAATATGGCCTCTCGTGTGTATCTTTACATTCGATAATTCGCCTTTAATCCAAATATTTTCAAGGTGAGGATCTACATCGAATTTTCGTTTTATATACTTTGTCAGCGCCGAGACAGTAACATACGCTGTTTCACCCATGTCTCAAACTCCTCTCGTAAGCATTCCTTCACCATAACTAAAGAAAACCCGCTCTGGCTTAAGGAGCCTGAAGAAGCGGGTATCGTGCTCATTATCCAGAGGCAGGGTTTTAGCCTGTCTCTGAATATCTCCAAAGATCTATGATAACGTACGTTTCGCAGATTTAACAGTATTATGCGCAAGCATCGTGATGGTCATAGGACCGACTCCGCCCGGAACAGGTGTAATAAAGGATGCTTTTTCCTTCGCACCTTCAAACTCAACGTCTCCGCAAAGCTTTCCGCTTTCCAAACGGTTAACGCCGACGTCAATAACGATGGCGCCTTCTTTCATCTGGTCAGCAGTGATGAAGTTGGCTTTACCGACCGCCACCACCAGGATGTCCGCTTTTTTCGTATGTTCAGATATATCTTTTGTTCTTGAATGACAGTATGTCACTGTCGCGTTTTCATTTAATAAAAGCTGGCCGACAGGTTTACCGACAATATTGCTTCGGCCGACTACAACAACCTCTTTACCGGAAAGGTCAATATTGGTTTTCTTCAAAAGCTCAACAATTCCGTGCGGCGTGCAAGGAAGAAATGTATCTTCGCCAAGCAGCATTTTCCCTACATTTAACGGATGAAAACCGTCTACATCCTTATCAGGAGAAATACGTTCAATCACCGCTTTTTCAGAAATATGGTCTGGAAGCGGAAGCTGAACGAGAATTCCGTGAAACTCAGGGTCTTCATTGTATTTGTCAATAATCGAAAGCAGTTCAGCTTCTGTGAGGCTGCTGTCGAATTGATCAAGCTTAAAATTCATGCCCATTGTTTCTGCTGCTTTTTTCTTTCCCCGCACGTAAGAATGAGAAGCTGGGTCATCTCCAATCAAAATAACCGCCAGGCCGGGAGTGACGCCTTGCTTTTTAAGCTCTTCTACCTCTTTTGCCAATTGTTCGCGTTTTTCTTTTGCCGTTTCTTTTCCGTCGATGATTGTTGCAGTCATTTTCTTTCCTCCTATGATTGTTCAATATCAGATTTAATGTTAGAAAGAACCCCGTTTACAAATTTTGTCGCTTTGTCATCACCAAACCGTTTCGCCAGCTCAATCGCTTCGTTCATGGAGACATTTACCGGAATGTCTTCGGCATATGCCATTTCGTATGCTGCCAGACGCAAAATAGCACGGTCAACATTGGCAATCCGGTCAAGCTTCCAATTCACCAGATGTTTCGAAATCATTTCATCCAGCTGAACCTGGTGTTCAAGTACACCGTATACAAGCTTTTCAAAGAAAGGATCTGTCTTTTCTTCATCTAATGCGTGTTCAATGGCTTCATTCACTGCAATATCGCTGACATCAATTTGAAATAGTGCCTGCAAAGCTTTTTCTCTTGCTGTTCTTCTTTTCATTTTCTTTCTCCTTTGATCCTCTTTATCCGCTTGTCGTTAAGCCATAAAGAGATCATAACATATTTTTTTCGTATCCGCATATTGAAATCAAGGTTTTTCGACCCTATTACCGAATATTTTTACACACCTTCATATGATCATTCGGATTTCACGATCATGAAGAAACTCGGCTGCCTCGAGCCGGCTTTCTTCATGCTTTGAAATAAAGGGTAACGTGTAAAAAAACCAAAGGGCCGCCCTCCCCTTGGTTTTCTGTTAAGCCATTTACATTTCTTCGTCGATTTCGACTTCCTGGGCTTTTGTGTCAAATTGAATGCCGACGATGTGAATATTGATCTCGTTAATTGAAAGAGACGTCATATTTAATAAGGTTTGACGAATGTTTTCCTGAACGGCCGCTGCGACTTTCGGAATGGAAACGCCGAATGCGACAACACAGTAGACATCGATCGTAATTCCGTCATCCGCCAAGTCGACTTTTACGCCTTTGCCGTGGTTTACTTTGCCGAAGCGCTCGACGACGCCTGTCGCAAAGTTCCCGCGCATTTCAGCAATGCCGTCAACTTCTGAAGCTGCGATACCGGCAATCACCTCAATGACTTCCGGCGCGATCTCAACCTTACCTAAATGCGTGTCTTCATGATCCATTTTAAGCAAGCTGTTGTCTTTCATTCAATTCACCTCCGTAAAAATTATGAGCCCATTACATCATATGTTTCTAAAAACTTCGTATTAAACTCTCCGCTGACAAATGTTTCGTGTTCAAGCAGTTTGATGTGGAACGGGATTGTTGTTTCTATGCCTTCGATGACGAATTCGCTTAATGCGCGCTTCATGCGGGCAACCGCTTCATCTCTCGTTTTTCCGTATGTGATTACTTTCGCAATCATGCTGTCGTAGTACGGAGGGATGGTATAGCCCGGATACGCGGCTGAATCTACACGGACACCTAAACCGCCCGGCGGCAGATACATTTTTATTTCACCAGGTGACGGCATGAAATTTTTGCTTGGGTTTTCCGCATTAATTCGGCATTCGATGGCCCAGCCTTCAAATAGAACATCTTCTTGTTTGAGGCTGAGTTCCATTCCTGATGCGACTCTGATTTGTTCCTTAATCAGGTCTGTTCCTGTCACCATTTCTGTGACCGGATGCTCTACTTGAATTCTTGTGTTCATTTCCATGAAGTAGTAGCGCTGTTCTCTGTAGTCATAAATAAATTCAACTGTGCCCGCGCCTGTGTAGCCAACTGCTTTTGCAGCCTTAACCGCTGCTTCACCCATCTGCTCTCTGATTTCTGAATCAAGCGCAGGAGATGGTGATTCTTCCAAAAGCTTTTGAAGGCGTCTTTGAATCGAGCAGTCGCGTTCGCCCAAATGAATGGTATTTCCATAATTATCGGCAAGCACTTGGATCTCAACATGACGAAAATCCTCTATGTATTTTTCGATGTAAACTCCAGGATTTCCAAATGCAGTTGCAGCTTCCTGCTGAGTAATCTTAATGCCGTTAATCAATTCCTCTTCGGTGCGCGCAACCCTGATTCCTTTTCCGCCTCCGCCTGCGGTGGCTTTTATAATTACAGGATACCCAATTTCATTAGCCAGCGAAACCGCTTCTTCCACATTTTCTATAATTCCTTGTGAACCTGGAACGATCGGCACGCCCGCCTGTTTCATCGTCTCCCGCGCAACGTCTTTTGTTCCCATTTTTGAAATGGCCTCAGCGCTAGGTCCGACAAACGTGACATTCACTTCTTCACATAATTCCGCGAAGTCGGCGTTTTCAGCTAAAAATCCGTATCCCGGATGGATAGCATCTGTGCCGGTAAGCTTGGCGACACTTACGATATTTGTAACGTTTAGATAGCTGTCTTTTGATGCTTTCGGTCCGATACAAAAAGCCTCATCAGCCATTTGCACATGCAGGGCATCTTTATCAGCTTCTGAATAAACAGCGACAGTCTCAATGCCGAGCTCTTTGCAGGCTCTGATGATTCTGACAGCAATTTCTCCTCTGTTGGCGATCAATAGCTTTTTTATCATGTTAAGTCTCCTTACTCTGCTTTTACAAGAAATAGAGGTTGTCCATACTCAACCAGCTGGCCGTTTTCAACTAATACTTCAACGATTTCGCCTTTTACTTCCGCTTCGATTTCGTTGAATAGCTTCATTGCTTCCACAATGCAGACAACTGTGTTTTCATTTACTTTAGAGCCTGCAGTTACATAAGGACCGGCTTCCGGTGATGAAGAAGCATAAAATGTTCCCACCATCGGCGATTTGATTTGATGCAGGTTTTCATCTTGTTTCGGCGCCTCTTGTGCAGGTGCCGGCGCTGCTTGCTGCGCTTGAGGCTGTGCCGTTTGCGGAGCCGCTGCTTGTACAGGTGCTGCCGGTGCTTGCTGCATCACTTGCACAGTACCCGCTTCGTGTTTTTTCAGTTTTAGGGAAACACCTTCATTTTCATATACGAATTCATCAATTGAAGATTCGTCAATTGTTTTAATCAGCTCATGGATTTCTTTAATGTTTAACATTCCATCGCACTCCTATGTATTGAAATTTCTTTTTTATAGGTTACTACTAAAAGTACATACTATGTTTATCTTACAGGAGCGGACTTTTGAATTCAACTCTAATATGATTGGCATGCAAAAAGCCCGCGTTTCGGCGGGCGGTTGTTCATTAACTATTTGGAAGGCTCAAATGTGACAGCAACGTCTTTCATCGTTTTAATTTCTTTGGCAACAAGGTCTATGATGGCTGTAGCTTTAGATTTGGAGTGTTTGTCAGACTTGACCGTGATGTTGATTTTGTCTCCTTCCGCATTTACGAGGGCATCTTCATAGCCTTGTGTTTTAATCAGTGTTTCAAGCTGTTTTTCTGTTCCTTCCGCTTCACTAAGGGCTGTCATTTTATCATATGCTTCGCTCTTTTCCTTTGCTGTTGCATCGTCGCTGGATACGATCGCATTCAGTTCTTCCCTTTCCTTGCTTCTGGCATCCTCTAAATCAAGGCGGTACGTTGTGAAGAGATCATCATCGGCGGTTTCGGTCACAACCGTTCCTTTTTCACTCGCTTCAGCGGAAGTTTCTTTGTCTGATGAAGAATCTTTCGTACCCTTTGTTCCGTCTTCTTTCTCTGTTTCAGCACCGTTTTTTTCCTTTGTGTCTTCCTTGGCAGGTGTTTTTTCAGTTGCTACCTCACCGCTGTCTGACGGGCTTTTTTCACTTTGCATCTGCACCGCGTTTTTACTTTCCGGCGACATGATATAATAAACACTTAACACCACAACAAGACTGAGCATTGTTAACAGCCAAACGGTTTGTTTTTTGAGCATTTATGAATCCTCCTTTATTTTTTTAGGGGCAACCGCAACCCGGTGGCTTGGAACATCCAGGACCCGTGTCACCGCTTCAATAATGGTTTGTTTTATTTGAACGTTGTCCACTCCTTGAGCAACAACGAGTACACCGCGTATATCAGGTTTTTTCGTTTGAACGACAACAGGGGTTTCTTTATCCCCATTCCTGATCATGACGATTTCTTCCTCTGATGTTTGATCCGTCACACTTCTAGTTCCGCCTTCTTTGTCTGTTTCCTCAGTTGTTGTATTTTTGCTTGATTTGTTTTTTTCATAAACCTTCAGTGACGTTGCGTCTACATTGACCACAACCGAGACATCCTCCACGCCGATAATGGTTTCAAGAATTTCCTTCAGCTGGTTTTCATATTCTTTTTCATAATCGCCAATAAAGTTTTTAGGATCATCAGATTTAGAGGCTTTAAACACTTCAGCTGTTTTCTCTTTGCTGTCCGCCGAATCAGCTGATGCCGGTGCTGTTATGGTCTGGGCGTTTTCCGTTTTCTCCGGTGAAGAAAAGAGCTGGCTGACAAGCATAAAAGAGACGCCGAGAACAAAAACGAACAGAAAGTAATGATATTTGGTCAGCTTCGGTTTTTCGCCGTCCTTCGATTGCCCCGGAAGAAACTGCTTTTTCAATACGTTCCATAATCCGTTTTTATTCATTGCCGATCCTCTCCCCGCCTTCCATATGAACCGTAATTTTCTCACTGCCGATTTCCCAAATGTCCGCAAGCTTTGTCTCAATCTGTTTAGCTTCTTTTTGTTCCGCTTTTTCTTTCGTGACGTATGCATGATCCGTATTAATGTCGATCGGCGCGACCGTTTGGACCGTTTTTTCAGAAGACGGGGCCATATACACGCTGATTGTTTTGATATCCTCTTCTGAATCTACTTTTTCTCCTGCCGTGATCTTGATTTGGTCTACTTTATATTCGTCATGACTGAACATCTCCTCCGCTTTCTTTTTTAGTTGGACAGCCATTTCTTCTAAAATATATGCGCGCTGGGAAGCTTGTATTTCTATTTTTTTTGAATTGATCTGATTTTTTATTTCGGCAGATTCCGATTGCCCGTTTTTTGTGAGGTATTCAAAGATGACTTCGGGGTCTGTTTTGAAAAGCTTAAAGATTGGAGTAAGCATGACGACGATCAGCAGCAGGCTGACTACCATTTTTGCGTACTTTTGCATGCTGGAGCTCGGCAGCAGCATATCAATAACGATTGCAAATAGGATAAATAAGACGATGCTGGTAAGCCATTCAGTTAAAAAACTCATCCGTCAGCCTCCTTTATTTCATCATCATCGTGAGGTTTCCGGCAGTAATAATGACGGTAAGGCTTAAAAAAAACATGAGAGACACAATAGCGAGAGCCGCAAAAATATAAATGACGCTTTTGCTGATGACATCGAGACAGGTAATGACCGGACCGCCGCCGAGCGGCTGGAGAATCGCGGCTGCCAGCTTGTAAATAAAAGCGAGAGAAAGCACTTTGATTGCCGGGAAAGCCGCAATACAAATCAAAATGGCGACACCTAGGATTCCTACCGTATTTTTCAGCAATAAGGAAGCGCTGATCACCGTATCCGTTGCGTCAGTAAACATTCTTCCAAGAACAGGAATGAAGTTGCCGGTAATAAACTTAGCCGTCCTGAGCGTAATGCCGTCTGTCACTGCCGCCGAGGCACCCTGCACAGAAATGACGCCGAGAAACACAGTGAGAAAGACTGCCAGCGCTCCGATGGCAATATTTCTGAGAAGATTGGACAGCTGCGTTACTTTGTATTGTTCAGTCATTGTACTGACGATGCTCAGAATTGCTGATAAGAAAATCAGCGGCATGACGATATTTTGAATCAGCAGACCGCTCGTATTCATTAGAAAGAGAATAACAGGATGAAAGAAGGCCGCAGATACAGCTCCTCCAGAGGAAGCCAAAAGCGCCAGCAGGAGAGGAATGAGAGCCAAAATAAAACTGGTCATCGTCTGAATCGCCTCTGTCGCATAATTGATCGCTACATGAAAGCTGTTCAGTGCAAGGATAATCAGCACCATATAAACAATTGCGTAGGCAACCTTGCTGACTGTGCTTTGCTGAAATGCATTTTGCAGAAGCTGAAGAATGACGCAAAAAATCGTTAGCAAAATCAACGTGCCGAGAAGCTTTCCATTGGCAAGCACTTCATGAAACAAATAAGAAAAGAGAGCCTTCAGCCATTCTTGCGGTGAAAAAGATTTATCGCCGTTTATAAACTCAAGCAAACTTCCTTTTTGACTTTCCGGCAGAAGCCCGCCGTACTCCGTCATTATGTCATTCCAAAATTCACCGATCTTGTCTGTTTCAAGCGACTCTGCCGTTTTTTCAGCCAATTGCTCCGGTGTTTCGGTATGTTCTTCTGTTTGGACCGAGTCGTCTGCTGCTTGTACAATTTCTGTGCAGCCGAATACGAGCAGCACCGCAAGAACCAACGCCCATCGAAAACGCTTCAATCTGCCGCCTCCTTTCGGTTATGACATGGAAGGTATAAGTCCGAGAATCGTTTCAATAATCACGGTTAAAATAGGAACAGCCATAACGAGAATCAGAATTTTCCCCGCCAATTCTATTTTCGAGGCGATGGCCCCTTGACCGGCATCCTTGGTGAGCTGCGCCCCGAATTCAGCAATATAGGCGATTCCGATAATCTTTAAAATCGTTTCAACATATACCATGTTGACATTGGCGTTAACGGCTATTTTTTCAATCATTCTGATAATGTCGTAGATTTGATCTACCAAATAGAGAAAAATAACACATCCGGCAAATACGACAATTAAAAAGGCAAATGTCGGCTTTTGTTCTTTTACGATCAAAGAAAGGAAGGTGGCGATCAGCCCTAAACCTACAATTTGAACAATGTCAATCTGTAAGCCCCCCTATCCTTGAAATAAAAACACAGCTTTTATCTTTTTAAAGAGGTCATCCACAATGGTGGCGACCATAAATAAAATATAGATAAAACCTAACAGCGTCACCCACTGGGCGTATTCTTTTTTTCCCATCTGATCCAAAATCGTGTGTAAAAAAGCGACCACGATTCCCACTCCGGCGATTTGAAAAATGACATTAACGTCTACTCCCATTTTATTTTTGCTCCCCTCACGTTTACATCAATAGAAGAATGAGTAACAAGCCCGCTAAAAAGCCTAAACTTTTTATCATCTTTTCATTTTTCGCTTGTGCCTGCTCAGCATCCGCTTCTGATGCCTCTAAGTGTGTAAGTGCCAGCTTGATATGTTTTTGCTGTGAGATTCGATCGTGAATCCCAAGCGTCTCGCCGAACTGCTTCAGCACATCATATTCGGCTTTTTTCAGTGACATGTTGTCCCACACTTTTTTTAAGCTTTGCTCCCATGCCGTTTTAGCGGAATCACTGCCTTTCTCCAGCTGTTCGCTAAAACTGAGAAACAGAGCCGAAACAGGCTGTGCAAGCTGTTTTGCGATCTGCTGCGAAGCGGTGTGAAGCGGTGTATGGCCGTACATAATTTCTGCCTCAAGGGATTGGAGCGCCGCGCGCAGCTGACGAATTTGCCTTGGCCGTTCTGTATAAATTTTCGCCGTCTCGAAACCTGTCCATGTTGTCGCAGCTACAATGAATACAGCGCCTAACAGCTTCAGCATGTTTTCACGTCCCTCGTTCCAGAAAGCACGTTTCCGTCTTTGTCATAAATACGGCTTACCGTGCCCGGCCCCTTCGTTCTGGATAATTCCAAATAGCGGTCAAAGGCTTTTTCTTCCCACAGACGCTTTAATGAAGGCCGCTTCATCAGATCAGAAATACTCCAGCCATGCGCGGATACGATGACCGAAACACCGGCATGCAGCGCCTCGAGAAGTGCTTCTGTATCCTCCGTTCTTCCGATTTCATCAACAATTATCACCTCGGGACTCATTGACCGGATCATCATCATCAGCCCTTCTGCCTTCGGACAGGCATCTAACACGTCAATTCTCTGTCCGAATTGATGCTGCGGAATGCCGCGCAGGCACCCGGCAATTTCCGACCGTTCATCGACAATGCCTGTCTTTACGGGCGAAATGCGGTTCTTGCCGCTGCTCGCAAGTCTGGCAATATCACGAAGCAGCGTTGTTTTGCCGGTTTGCGGCGGACCGATAATCAATGTATTCAGCCAGCCGTTTTGATGCAGATAAGGCAGCAGCGGTTCTGCAATTCCAAGCTTTTGCCGGGCAATTCGTATATTAAAAGACGCAATGTCACGGAGGCCCTTCACCCCTCCGTTTTCTGTAATGACTCTGCCTGCAAGTCCGACTCTGTGGCCGCCCCTGATGGTGACATACCCTTTCTTCAGCTCTTCTTCGAGCGTATACATACTATAATTGCTCAGCCGGCTGAGGATCAGGTGGGCATCCTCGGCCGTGCCCGCATAGGACAAAAAAAGAGGTTGTCCTTTTCGTATCAGTTCAACAGGGCGGTTAACCCGAATTCTGATTTCTTCGATTTCCAGCCATTGATGTTCCGGTATTTCAGAAAGGGCGTTTTTCATGGATTCAGGGAGAACGTCAGCAATTTCATTCAACAGAGTCTCCTCCTTTCTACCGATCGGCTTCTTTAAAATGTATGATGTGAGGCAGACTTTATGACAAGCCTCTCTTTATTTGTGGACACCCGCTAAAATCAACACGACACCCGTAAAAATCAAGATCAGTTTTGCATATGACAGCTGCCCGGCAATTTGGTAGATTCCCACAGTCATGGTGATGATAAAAATCAGCGGACCGACAATAGCAAGAATGCTGTTGACCACAACCGCTTTGCGGACATCATTTGTCACAAGCATCACAATCGCGGCCGTCAGCTCAATCATGGAGGATAAAACTCGCAATCCGGCCATTGTCAAAACAGTAGAATTGATATTTCCAAGAAAAAATTTCATAGCACTCTCCCAACCTCCCATTTTTTTATATGATATGCTCTAGCTGTCGGAAGTAGTCTAGCCATTTTCGTATAAAAGAAAGATTCTGTTTTTGCGCACAAAAAAAGCCTGCTCCCAATTGGGAACAGGCCTTTTTTTTCTCCTTACGCTCTTGAAACGTAAGAACCATCTGATGTGTTGACTACAAGAGTGTCGCCTTCATTGACAAAGAACGGCACGTTTACAACAAGACCAGTTTCGGTTTTCGCAGGTTTTGTACCGCCTGATGCCGTATCACCTTTAATACCAGGTTCAGTCTCTACCACTTTCAGCTCAACCGTGTTCGGAAGTTCGATACCGAGTGTTTCATCTTGGTACATCATGATGTGTACAGACATATTTTCAAGCAGATATTTTAATTCCTCTTCAATTTGAGTTTCACTCAGTTCAAGCTGTTCATAAGAACTTGTATCCATGAATACGTGCTGGTCTCCGTTTGCATATAAGTATTGCATTGTTTTTGTTTCGATTTGCGCTTTTGCCACTTTTTCACCAGCACGGAATGTTTTTTCCTGAATCGCGCCAGTACGCAGGTTGCGAAGTTTAGAACGGACAAATGCCGCACCTTTACCCGGTTTTACGTGCTGGAAGTCAACGACGCGCCAAATGCCGCCATCCACTTCGATTGTTAATCCTGTACGGAAATCGTTTACTGAAATCATGTTTAATGTCCTCCTATATTCCAATCACAAAATAATGAGTTCTTTTGGGGAATGGGTAATTGTCCGGTTGCCGTTTTCTGTCATCACGATGTCATCTTCAATTCGGACACCGCCTGTTTCTGGTATGTAAATGCCCGGCTCCACTGTAACCACCATGCCCGGTTCAAGAATAGCTGAAGATCTGACTGACAGCCCCGGCGACTCATGAACTTCCATGCCGAGCCCATGCCCGGTTGAATGGCCGAAGTACTCGCCGTAGCCTTTTGCAGCGATATGATCCCTAGTCAGGGCGTCAGCCTCTTTGCCTGTCATGCCCGGCTTAATATGTTCGACGCCGAGTGCCTGAGCATCAAATACGACCTGATAAATTTCTTTCAATTGATCACTAGGCTGGCCTACAGCGACCGTTCGGGTAATGTCAGAACAATATCCTTTATAGTAAGCGCCAAAATCCAGCGTAACAAGATCCCCGCTTTCAATCAGTTTGTCACTTGCCACTCCATGGGGAAGGCTTGACCGAAGGCCCGAGGCGACAATCATATCAAAAGAAGAGCTGTCCGCTCCTTGGCTTCTCATATAAAACTCCAATTCATTGGCAACAGCTATTTCAGAAATGCCGGGTTTCATAAACGTCAAGATATGGCTGAAAGCATCATCTGCAATCTTCGCAGCTTCCTCTAATATCTTAATCTCTTCATTAGACTTAATCAAGCGCAACTTTTCCACGGATTCAGCCACAGGCACTAATTCAGCCTCACTGACAACCGCGTTGTAGGACGCGTATGTGCCGTAGGTCATACTGTTTTGTTCAAAACCGAGGCGTTTGATGCCGAACTTTTCAATTGTGTCGGCAGTGGTTTGAATCAGGCTGCCGCCGTGCTCAATGATTTCAAAGCCCTTTACCTGAACCTTCGCCTGCTCCGTATAACGGAAATCTGTAATAAACGCAGCCCTGTCTCCGGATATGACAGCTAAGCCCGCTGACCCTGTAAAACCGGTCATATATTGCAAATTGATGCTGCTTGTAATCAGCATTCCGTCTATCCCCAGCTGTTCGAACAAGTTTCTTAATTTCTCAAGTTTCATCTTTATTCTCCCCCTTGCCGGCTTAATAAATAGCGAACAGCAAGCTTGTAGCCTTCAGATCCGAGGCCGACAATCTGCCCTTTCGCAACAGGAGCGATCACTGACTGATGCCTGAATTCTTCTCTGGCGTATAAATTTGATAAATGCACCTCAACCACAGGAGGGCTGATGCTTGAAACAGCATCCCTGATTGCATAGCTGTAATGGCTCAGCGCGCCCGGATTCAAAACAATTCCGTCATATTGTTCCTCAGCCTCGTGTATGGCGTCTATCAAATCGCCTTCATGATTAGACTGGAAAAAAGTAAGCTGAATATGTAAGGCTTCAGCAAATTGAAAAAGATCTGTTTCAATATCTGTCAGTGTGTGACGCCCAAATACATCCGGCTCACGCTTCCCCAGCCGATTGACATTCGGGCCGTTCAAAATCAAAAAATGAGGCACATGGCTCTCTCCTTTTCGCGAGGGTTTCTCATGTAAAAAATGTTCACTTCTCGTGAACATTTTATCATAACAAAAAAGGATAATACACTATTCTCTCTGTGTTCCCAGCGCACGTGCCAGCTTTTCCGAGTTCAGCTCATTATATTCAAATGAAATTGAATATCCGACAAACAGCCCGTAAAGCAGATAGATGCAAATTGTTGTAATAATCGTATCTGATTTCAATTCAGTTACAGCGCGCACATCCTGGAAAATCGGATTAAACACAAAAAACACGAGCAGCCAAAGCAGCAAGCCGTATAACATACCAGGCCACATCGTTTTCAAGCGTTTCAAGAGAAGATAATAAAGAAACGCCCCGCCAATCGAAATGATGCCAATCACAATGATGCTGATAATCGTTCCTAAACCATGTTTCTTCCACTCTCCGAGTACAAACGGCTGCAATATCATATTGGGGCTGATTTCGGAAAAATGAAATAAGTAGGCGATATAACCGACGAAACTCCATAATACGCCTCCGCAAAAACCCGTCGCCGCTACCCTGGCGCCCATTGGCACAGGCGGTCCCTGATCCTCTTTTGTTTGTTCGTTTTGATCTGTATTTTTTTCACTTGTCATAACGGCCACCTCCTTGTTAAAGTGTGCCCAAAAAATGAAATGTCAATAAAAAAGCTCACACATTTTGACAGCAGCGAGTAAAATTTGAAAATAACGGGTATACTGCATGTAGAAAAAGCAAGGCTCTGGCAAATTTTCAGCCCGTCAATCTAGAGGTTTCGCGCTGTTTCCTGTACAATAGAGTGAAAGGAAATAGTTAGCAATCCTAAAGAAATAGGCAGGTTGATGAATATGTCAAAACATAAAATTCCGCCCGCTTACGGCGGGCAGGCGGTTGTGGAAGGCGTTATGTTTGGCGGAAAACACAATTACGTTACGGCCATACGAAGAACAGACGGAAGCATTGATTTCTTCAAGCTTCCCCGGAAACACAATCCGAAGCTGAACAGGGTAAAAAAAATACCATTTATAAGAGGGATCGCGGCTATTATTGAAGCGAGCGCTAACGGCACAAAGCATTTGAATTTCTCGAGTGAACGCTACGGACTTGATCCGTCTGAGGACGAGACGCTTAAGGAAGAAAAAAAAGCCTCGGGGCTGTCAATGTATCTCAGCCTTGCAGTGATCGGCGTCTTATCATTTTTGTTCAGTAAATTCGTATTTACATTGGTTCCTGTTTTCTTAGCTGAACTGACAAGACCGGTTTTTCCATCGGACACAGCGCAAATCGCAGTTGAAAGTCTATTCAAATTGATTTTGCTGCTCGGTTATATTTATTTTTTATCCATGACACCGCTGATTAAAAGAGTGTTTCAATATCATGGAGCCGAACATAAGGTCATAAACTGTTATGAACAGAATTTGCCAATTACTGTAGAGAACGTTCAAAATCAATCACGGCTTCATTACCGCTGCGGGTCCAGCTTTATTTTATTTACCATTATTGTCGGTATGTTTGTATACTTGCTTGTTCCAACAGATCCGCTTTGGTTGCGTGTTATAGATCGTGTCGCTCTCATACCGGTTGTACTTGGGATTTCCTTTGAAGTGCTGCAGCTGACAAATAAAGTGCGTGATATTCCCGGTTTGAAATGTCTCGGGTACCCGGGCCTCTGGCTTCAGCTGTTAACGACTAAAGAACCTAAGGATGACCAAGTTGAAGTTGCAATCGAAAGCTTTAACGAGCTTCTCAGACTCGAAGAAAGATCTGAACAAAAAGAGCAGCCTTCTCACAACGTCATCTAATATCCGTTGCCCTGCTATTACTTTCGGAGGTGGACAGTTATGAATCATCGTGTACAACCTATTATTGCTGTATTAATTGCGCTGGGAGCGTTCGGTTTCCTCTATGTGCTGGTAACCAATCCCGGAGAAATGGCAAAAATGGCGATAACCGTCATCTTGGCAGGTATCATTATTTATTTTATTGTGAAATATGTAATGAAGCGAAATACTGGCAGTGAAGGAGCGGCTTTTAAAAAAGCGGCCAAACAATCGCGGCGCCGGCTGAAAGAACAAAAAGCAAAGCACCGCGCCGGGCATAAAGGACGGGTGAGCCATCTGCGAAGCGTTCCGAGCGCCAGCAAACCTAAGCCGATGATTCTCAAGAAAAAAAGCCAGACGCAGCTGACTGTCATAGAAGGGAAAAAAAATAAAAAGAAAAACAGAGCGCTTTTTTAATAGGTCCACTGCTTTAAAAACTGCTCTGTCCGACTTTTACCTAGCTCAATCAGAGCTAGTTTTTTTTGTTGTGTTAAATGAAATTCGGTCGCCATCACGTTGTCAACCGGAAGAAAAATGATATTTTGCTCATAGCGTGACGCAATATGTCTTGCGTCATGCGCATCCTTCATCGTTTCAAACAGAGCGCCAAACAGTTCGAAAGCGTTTCCGATATTTTTTTTCGGCCGCTCCCTTTCATTCGGCGCAAGCGTCACCCCGATAACAGGTCGTTTTCTTTCTTTAGAAAACAGCCATATGGGAAAATTGCTTAAAACGCCCCCATCCACTACGGTGGCAGTTCCTGTATCTGTTTTTAATTTTATTGGTTCAAAAAAATAGGGAATGCTGCAGCTCATTCTTACCGCTCTGGCAACCGGAAACATATCCGGATTTAACCCGTAGCGGACCAAGTCGTCCGGCAGCACGATCATTGTACCGTTTGTCAGATCCGAAGCGATGAGCCGCAAAGAGCCTTTTTTCAAATCGCCAAAGACGCGTACGCCTTTCGCTCTTAAAAGGTCGGCGATCCACTTTTCTAATGTGTCTCCTTTAAACAAGCCCAAACGCCAGTAAATGGACACCCATTGGAGCATTTTTAAGGGGAGAAATGAGTATCGCTGGTCCAGCAGCCTCTCTCCGTCCACTTCTTCAATCAAAGCGTGAATTTCCTTGCTTGAATAACCTGATGCAATAAAAGCGGCAATAACGGCGCCGGCGCTTGTGCCGGCAAGCCGTGCAAAGCGGAAGCCTTTTTCCTCAAGCGCTTCATAAGCGCCGGCAAGCGCCACGCCTTTTACCCCTCCGCCAGAAAACACACCGTCAATATACATCCCATACCCTCCCCCTCCATCCAATGGCTTACTATCATTTTAAGAAAAAACGCGAAGAAATAGACCAATGAATGAAGCAGGGCGCATTTCATCAAAAAAAGGCGGCCTCCTTTGAGACCCGCCTTTTTACTGATTATGATGTTCTGTTTTCTTTTGGATTGATTTCAGCTCTTTTTTACGCGCATCGTCTTCTTCAAAATATTGAACAAGATCACCGATGCGATCAATGCTGTTCCAGCTTAAATGATGCTCGATTCCTTCGACATCGTTATATATTTTCTCTTCATCAACACCAATGATTCTTAAAAACTGCTCAAGCAATTCATGTCTGTATACTAGCCGTTTGCCTATTTTCTTTCCTTTAGACGTTAGCACGAGACCGCGATATTTTTCATAAATTAAATATTCGTCTTTATCTAGTTTTTGAACCATTTTTGTTACAGAGGAGGGGTGGACTGCCAATGCTTCCGCGATATCAGAAACCCTTGCATATCCTTTTTCTTCAATCAGCATATAAATCTGTTCAATATAATCTTCCATACTTGGTGTCGTCATCGAAACCCTCCCAAAAAGCACCTTAACTTTATAAATCATTACAAGTTTACACTAATGAACTTGAAAAAACAAGGATGCTCTTCAGGCCAAAAAGCCCTTTTTACCGCTTATAATTCCATTCATCAGAAGCATATTTTGTTTCTGCCAAGTCCTGAACAAAATTAAGCTCTTCCTGGGATAATTCGTACGGCTCCAAGTGAATATTCAAGCCGGTTTCAAATCCGGATTTAAAAGCCTTGCGTGCATCGTCCATCGTCACCGGGTGATCGGTGAGTTCATTAATCGCAACCGCTTTATTTTTAAAATTGCGCTGCATCCGCTCTCTGACTCTTTCACTCGGATACAAAAACAGATCAAACAGCTTGTCCTCATCCAAATCAAGCAGAATGGAGCCGTGCTGAAGGATGACGCCTTTTTGTCTCGTTTGCGCGCTTCCCGCCACCTTGCGCCCCTCCACAACAAGCTCATACCAGGACGGCGCGTCAAAACAAACGGATGACCGCGGGTTCTTTAAGCTTTCTTTTTCTTTTTCGGTTCTCGGAATGGCAAAATAAGCGTCCAGACCAAGATTTCTAAAGCCTTGAAGTATGCCTTCTGAAATAACCCGATATGCCTCGGTTACAGTCGCCGGCATTTCCGGATGATCCTCAGAAACGATTACGCTGTATGTCAATTCCTGATCGTGGAGCACCCCTCTTCCTCCGGTCGGGCGTCTGACAAATCCAAGATTATACTTATGTACTGCTTCAAAATTGATTTCCTTTTTAATATTTTGAAAATAACCTACAGAAAGCGTCGCCGGATTCCAGCCGTAAAAACGGATGACCGGAGGAATTTTCTTTTCACTGTGCCAATATAAAAGCGCTTCATCAAGCGCCATATTGAAAGCCGGGCTTGCATTTCCTGAGTCTATAAACCGCCAAGTTTCTTTTTCCATTTTGAGACCTTCCTTACCGTTTTAATAGAATCAGTTTAACAAACTGCCGGGAAAATGAAAAATATTTTAGTTCCATTATGGATGACAATCACGCCGTGCTTTACTATAATAGTATTTGTCGAAAACGTCTCTATGCCCTTGTTTAAAGAAGCAGGGTTTTGATTTTATACGTTAAAGGAGTAGAATCACATTGTCTAATATGATCGTTTTAATTATTTTTGCTGCGTTTATCGTCTATATGATTGCTTCATATGTCTATCAGCAGCGAATTATGAAAACACTTTCGGAAGAAGAATTCCGCGCTGGTTACCGCAAAGCGCAGCTTATCGACGTTCGTGAACCGAATGAATTTGATGGCGGACATATTTTAGGCGCCCGCAACATTCCGCTTTCTCAGCTGAAACAGAGAAAAAATGAAATCCGGCCGGACAAGCCTGTCTATCTGTACTGCCAGAACAGTGTCCGCAGCGGACGCGCGGCACAAACCCTGCGCAAAAACGGCTGCACTGAGATTTATAACCTTAAGGGCGGCTTTAAAAAATGGGGCGGAAAAATCAAAGCCAAAAAATAAAAAAACAGCTGTCTGATATCAGACAGCTGTTTTTTTATTTTACAAGTTCGCTGCTTACGTTTTTCTCGTATCTAAGTACAGGCTGTCTGGCTGCTTTTGTTTCATCCATTCTTTTGACGATTGTTGTATGCGGAGCCTCCTGTACGAGCTCCGGAGTTTCCTCTGCTTCTTTCGCAATTTGGATCATAGCATCAATAAATGCATCCAGTGTTTCCTTGGATTCTGTCTCTGTCGGCTCAATCATGATGCACTCCTCAACATTAAGCGGAAAATAAATTGTAGGCGGATGATAGCCGAAATCGAGCAGCCGTTTTGCAATATCCAGCGTACGCACCCCAAGCTTTTTCTGGCGTTTCCCTGACAATACAAATTCGTGCTTGCAATGGCGGTCAAACGGCAGATCGTAATAAGGGGCAAGCTTTCTCATCATATAGTTGGCGTTCAGCACCGCGTTTTCAGTAACGGCCTTTAACCCGTCCGGGCCCATAGAGCGGATATACGTATATGCTCTGACATTGATGCCGAAGTTGCCGTAATAAGGCTTAACACGGCCGATCGCGTGAGGGCGGTCATAGTCAAAAGTAAATCGACCTTCTTTTTTGATTAAAACGGGTTTTGGCAGATAAGGAATCAGATCTTCTTTTACGCCAACCGGACCTGAACCCGGACCGCCTCCGCCGTGAGGCCCTGTGAAGGTTTTATGCAAATTAAGATGCACCACATCAAATCCCATATCACCGGGTCTCGCTTTACTTAACACGGCATTTAAATTAGCGCCGTCATAATACAGCTTTCCTCCGGCTTGGTGAACGATTTCCGCCATCTCGGTGATCTGTTCCTCAAATAATCCGAGTGTATTCGGATTCGTCAGCATAAGAGCTGCGGTTTCTTCATTCACCGCTCTTTTTAAATCCTCTAAATCAACAAGCCCGTTTTCATTCGATTTCACCGTCACCGTTTCAAAACCGGCAACTGTTGCAGACGCAGGATTTGTCCCATGAGCTGAATCGGGGACAATGACCTTTGTCCGTTTCATATCTCCGCGCGCCTCATGATAAGCGCGGATCATCATCAGTCCCGTCCATTCGCCATGCGCCCCCGCCGCGGGCTGAAGCGTGACCTCATCCATTCCCGTAATTTCTTCGAGATGCTTGCTTAAGTCATATAAAAGCTCCAAAGCGCCTTGCACTGTGTCTTCGTCCTGAAGAGGATGAATCGCGGCAAAACCGGGAATCCGCGCGATTTTTTCATTCAATTTCGGATTGTATTTCATTGTACAGGAACCGAGCGGGTAAAAGCCCGAATCAACCCCGTGGTTCCGTCTGGACAATGCTGTGTAATGCCGCATAATATCCAGCTCAGAAACCTCCGGCAGCTCTGCGTCCTCATCACGGATATAGCTGTCTGACAAGAGGTCCTCCACTTCCATTTCCGGTATGTCAAGCTCCGGCAGACTGTAGCCGACACGGCCTTCTCTTGAAAGCTCAAAAATAAGTGCCTGATCCTGATTATTCATGGCGATCCCCCAATTCCTGAATGAGTGCGTCAATTTCTTCTTTTGTTCTCAGCTCTGTTACGGCAATAAGCATATGGCGGTCAAGCTCCGGGTACGTCAGACCCAAATCGTAGCCGCCGATGATTCCATTTGTCAGCAATCTTTTGTTTACCGATTTCACAGGTTCATCTAGTTTGATAACGAATTCGTTAAACATCGGCCCGTCAAACATTACGGTGAGCCCCGCTTTTTTCGCTTCTTGCTTAGCATAATTGGCTTTTAAGAGATTTTGGCGGGCGATTTCTTTTACGCCGTTTTTCCCGAGAGCCGTCATGGCGACGGAAGCGGCCAGTGCGTTTAAAGCCTGGTTCGAGCAGATGTTTGACGTCGCCTTATCCCTGCGAATATGCTGCTCTCTGGCTTGCAAGGTAAGCACAAAACCTCTTTTTCCGTTTTCATCCTCCGTTTGTCCAACGAGGCGGCCCGGCACCTTTCTCATTAATTTTTTCGTGACGGCAAAAAATCCGCAATGGGGTCCGCCGTATGCGGAAGGAATCCCGAATGGCTGTGCGTCGCCAACCACAATATCGGCCTGAAAAGCGCCCGGCGGGGTCAGAAGTCCCAATGCAAGCGGATTGGCTGAGACAATAAACATGGATTTTCCCTGATGAGCGATCGGCTCAATATCCTTCAATGGCTCAACCAGACCAAAAAAGTTCGGGTACTGCACAATGACTGCCGCCGTATCGTCACAAACGGTTTCGCGCAAAGCATCAAGATCAGTCACTCCATTTGCGGCAGGGACTTCAACAACTTCAATATACTGTCCTTTTGCATATGTTTTCAGCACTTCTCTCGATTCAGGGTGCACGGTTGTTGACACCACAATTTTTTTCTTTTTCGTATGTCCGGAGGCAAGCATCGCAGCTTCCGCCAAGGCTGTTCCGCCATCATACATAGAAGAGTTGCTGATATCCATGCCAGTTAATTCACAAATCATCGTTTGAAACTCGAAAATCGCCTGAAGCTCCCCTTGAGAAATTTCCGGCTGATATGGTGTATAAGCTGTATAAAACTCAGACCTTGAAATGACATGATCCACAATAACCGGCTGATAATGATCATATACACCGGCGCCTAAGAAAGATGCGTATTGAACGGTATCACAGTTTTTAGACGCCAGCTTTGTCAGTTCTTTTGTTAATTCTGTTTCTGATTTTGCCTTTTTGAATTGATACTCTTTTTTGAATCTGACGTTCTCAGGTATATCGGCGAATAAATCATCGATCGTGTTTGCGCCGATGGCATCAAGCATTTCCTGTTTATCCTTTTCTGTCGCGGGCAAATAGCGGTGCTTCATGTGTTGACCCCTCTCCAAAGAAAAATTTTTAGCGTTTATAAAATGGTGTTTTAACTACCTTTGCTTTCACTAATTTTTTGCGAATCTCCACTTCTACAACAGTTCCGATCTCACTCGCTCCAGCATCAACTAAGGCAAGGCCCACGTTTTTCCCCAATGTCGGTGACTGGGTGCCTGTTGTCACCTTTCCGACGGACTTGCCGCTTTGAAACACTTCATATCCGTGTCTCGGTATTCCTTTTTCAATCATTTCAAGACCGACGAGCTTTCGTTTCGCCCCGTTTTCTTTCTGTTCACTCAATACAGACTTCCCGAAAAAATCAGATTCTTTCTTGTGTTTTACGGCAAATCCTATACCTGCTTCAACCGGCGTGATATCCCGAGTCAGCTCCTGGCCATAGAGCGGGAGCTTCGCTTCAAATCTGAGTGTATCACGCGCCCCTAGCCCGCATGGCATAAGCCCGTGTTCTTCACCCGCTTCAATGATTTGTTTCCAAATTCGGACGGCGTCATCAGCACGGCAGTAAATTTCGAACCCGTCTTCACCCGTATAGCCGGTGCGCGAAATGAGTGCTTTGCAGCCGCTGATATTAGCTTCATCAATAAATGCAAATGGTTTTAAAGCAGACACATCTGAAGCTGTCAGATGTTTTAAGATTGTTTCTGCTTTCGGGCCCTGCACGGCCAAAAGCGCAATCTGATCTGACAAATTGTCAATCTGGACATCTCCTGTTGCGTGTTCTTTGAGCCAAGCAAGATCTTTATCTATATTTGAAGCATTTATGACAAGCAAATAGCGGTTTTCAGCTTTTTGATAGATGAGTAAATCATCAACGGTGCCGCCATCCGGATAGCACATCGCGGTATATTGCGCACGGCCGGTTTTTAACGCGGATACATCATTTGTCATCAGCTTTTGTAAAAAAGACAGACTGTCATCCCCCGTGATTTCGACTTCCCCCATATGAGATACATCAAACAACCCGGCTGCTGTTCGGACAGCTTCATGCTCTTTTTTGATTGAAGAAAATTGAACAGGAAGCTCCCAGCCTCCGAAATCAATCGTTTTCCCTCCATATTCCTTATACAATTCAAATAACGGTGTTCTTTTCAGCATCAAATTCCTCCCCTTTTTCAACGGCGCAGCTAAAAAACATACAAAAAAGGACAGAGAAACACCTCATATTAAATGAAGGTTCTCTGTCCTGGCACCTGAAAGTTTACTTTGCAATAGCAAAGACGTCCCCTTTGGTGGCTTGCGCATTTCACACAAACACTCTCCAGAGTTGCGTCGAGCAAGAGTTCTTTTGCCTGAGAGATTCACTCCGCAGTTTGCTCCTTCGGCGCCTGTATCCCGGTTTTCTCGGTCAGGTCTCTCCCCTTGCTGTCATTCGCTCATATTTTCATGCTGTTATGGACATACTATAGCAATATCTTACATCAAATACATACTCATATCCTACCATCATCACTATATGCGGGGCAACAGCAATTTGGGCGGATTTTTCTTATATTGTTCATTTAAAAAATTGAAGAATATGAAAGGCGGTTTCACAGCAATGAATGCAGAAATCACATATGACACAAAATGGCCCGAAGAATTTGCCGAAAGACTGAAAAACGACGGTCCGTGGTCAAACTGGGAGCTGTACAAGCTTTCATCAGAAATCCAGGAAACATTGGCGATTCCTGAATTTGAAGGCTTGCGGGCCCCATTATATCTCCCTTCCTTCACGCCGCTTCCCCATCAGCTTGAGGTTGCGCAGAAGGTTGTTGAAAAAATGAACGGAAAAGCGATTTTAGCAGATGAAGTGGGGCTCGGCAAAACTGTTGAAGCCGGACTGATTCTAAAAGAATATATGATTCGCGGGTTAGCCAAAAAAATTCTGATCCTTGTGCCAGCTTCTCTTGTTTCGCAGTGGGTGAAAGAGCTTCAGGAAAAATTTTTGATTCCGGCTGTTGAACAAAAGAAAAGCTATGTGTGGGAGCAGTGCGATATCGTCGTGTCCTCCATCGATACCGCAAAGCGCTCGCCCCACCGGGAAATTGTGCTGTCAATCCCATATGATCTCGTCATTATTGATGAGGCCCACAAGCTGAAAAATAGCAAAACAAAGAACTATGAATTTGTCCGGAATCTTGTGAAAAAATACTGCCTGCTGCTGACTGCGACGCCAATCCAAAACCGGGTTGAAGAAATATTCAATTTGGTTTCCTTATTAAAGCCTGGTCATTTAGGCAATCAAAATCACTTTCAAGAAATGTTTTCCAAAAAGAAATCCAGCTTAGAAGCACATGATCATTTAAAAGATCTAGTGAATAAAGTCATGATTCGAAACAGGCGGCATGACACCGGGCTGAATTGGAAGCAGCGCCGCGTCGAAACAGTGCCGATTGAATTTTCTCCATCAGAGCAGGCGCTTTACGATGAGATTTCCCGCCTGAAAGAAAGCATTAACAAACCGGCCAGCATGTTCTCCATTATGACACTCCAAAGAGAATGCTGTTCAAGCAGGGAAGCTGTGTACATGACACTGAAAAAAATGCTCGACCAAAAAGAAAAACAGGCACCAGCCATTGATGAACACACCATTTCTATATTAATGGACCGCATCAATCAAGTGACGCAAAATTCTAAAGCGAATCAAGTCGTCGATCTGATTAAAAAGATAGACGATAAAGTCATTATTTTTACAGAATACCGTGCCACTCAAATTTATCTGCAGTGGTTTCTTCAGCAACACGGCATCAGCTCTGTGCCGTTCAGAGGCGGATTTAAACGCGGAAAAAAAGACTGGATGAAGGACCTTTTCCGCGGGAAGGTTCAAGTGCTGATTGCAACTGAAGCAGGCGGCGAAGGGATCAACCTGCAGTTTTGCAATCACATGATTAACTATGATTTGCCATGGAATCCGATGCGGCTTGAACAAAGAATCGGAAGAATCCACAGGCTCGGGCAGGAGCGTGACGTCCATATTTATAACATGGCTACCAAACATACAGTGGAAGAGCATATTTTAAAGCTTTTATATGAAAAAATTCATTTATTTGAAAAAGTGGTCGGCGAGCTTGATGACATTTTAACAAAAATTCAAGTCAACAATTTTGAAGAGCACCTGCACGATATTTTGTACCATTCGGCAACCGAAGAAGAAATGAAAATTAAAATGGACAACTTAACCTCATTTTTGTCTTATAAAAAACAGCAGCCCGCTGAAAAAAGAGGTTCTTAGCCGCAAGGAGGTTTTACAAGTGAGACAGCAAGAGGTTCACCAATTTCTGCTTCGTTTTTTCCAGGCAAACAGCTGTCCGATCATCGACCAAGGACCCGGTTACATGACGGTTCAGCTTACAGTTGAAATGGACAAACAGATCATGAATCGGCCTTTTTACTGGCACTGGCGCGAGAAGACCGGCGGCGACCCGAATCCGATGAAAATGACGTTCATTACAGATAAGGAATCTGCTCCAAAAGACCTAGATGGCGAATTTATTTATTTCGGGGCGCCACGCCTTTTTCAAATATTTAAAGCAGTTAAACAAAATGGGAGATTTACCAGAATGTATGAGAAAATTGAATCAGCCGGAGCGAAAATTCCGCTTCAGCCTTGGCTTGGTATAAATGTCATGATTTCATACCAGTCCGACATGAAAAAGGATAAGCTATTGTCACTAGGTCTTCACCTTGTCTCTGGAACCATGATTGAAGATTTTCAAAGTAAGCTCGTACAGCTTTCATTGACATCACAAATATGTGACTATTGTTTCACCATATCGCCTATGATTAAACCTGAAAGCGGTCTTAAGCGGATGGAGAGCTACATTACTCAAGCCGCTATGCAAGAACCGTCAGACTGGGCAGAGCAGGCGGTAAACAGGTGGCAAAATGATATGAAATTGCTTGATCAGTTTTATGAGCATACAGAAGAAAAACCAGAAGAGTACCACCTTGAAAAACAGGCGTTAAAAGCCTTGTATCAACCAAAGATATCAGTTCAGATCGAGAATGGCGGATTATTTTTTCTGCAAAATAATATTTCGAGCTAACTTTTTTCAGATTCGACATCGTTCTCGTTTTTTTTGGAAAAATGCTATTATAATAAAGGTATATTGGAAAAAAATTCTGGCTATTCAATTGGCAAATGACTTCCAGAGACCACAGAAGGCGTACAATGGTCATGGCCGGACTGGCTGAAATACATAAACAAGTATTTTAGGAGGAGAAACTGCATGAAAAATGCAAAACAAGAGCACTTCGAATTAGATCAAGAATGGGTTAAATTAATGATGGAAGCCAGAGAAGCAAATATCAGCCCTGAGGAAATACGCAAATATTTACTTTTAAACAAAAAGTCTGCTCATCCTGGTCCGGCAGCCAGAAGTCATACCATAAATCCTTTCTGAATGTGCTATAATATCACAAGGAAGGTGATGACATTGATTGGCCAGCGTATTAAACAATACCGTAAAGAAAAAGGCTACTCACTATCAGAACTAGCAGAAAAAGCTGGGGTAGCGAAGTCTTATTTAAGCTCAATAGAACGAAATCTACAAACGAACCCCTCCATTCAATTTCTCGAAAAAGTCTCCGCTGTTCTGGACGTCTCGGTTCATACTTTGCTTGATGAAAAACATGAAACCGAATACGATGGTCAATTAGATAGTGAATGGGAGAAATTGGTTCGCGATGCGATGACTTCTGGGGTATCGAAAAAACAATTTCGTGAATTTTTAGATTATCAAAAATGGAGAAAATCCCAAAAAGAGGAGTAGTGCCTGAGCAGAGGCACTTACTCCTCTTTTGTCAATGAACATAAGAATGGCTCAGTACGCATGTACTGAGCCACCTCTTTTTTCTATTTTCTATTAATGTTTATCCTCGCTATGCGCTTTTTCATTTTCTTTAATGTAACCGTCTTTATCAGTATGTTCCTTTTTGATTGTCAAGCCATTCCACTGTGTTGCTTCGAATGAGAATTGAAGCTGTAATGAGTTGCCTTGATATTTATTTTGAACCATTTGTCCCTTTTCATCTTTTGTTTTATCGTCTTTAAATTGAATTTCCATTTTAACCTGGTCAAAATCAGTCGGTGTTTTTGGAACGCCGTCATATTCAGGAGCGGTTTTACCGTCAATTGTCGCTATATTGACTTTTCCGCTTGCGTTTAAGAATTTAGGATCAATTCGTTTTTTAATTTTTTCAGTCGCCGCAGCATCATTCTTAGAGGACATTAAATATAAGTCTTTGAGGTTGGCATCATCTAAAATGATGTTTTTCGGATAGCCATTGCCTCCCTCTTTGCCGACTGTCAATAATGTAACCTCAAACTGGCTGAGAAAATCTTCTGGGGATGTATTACTTCCGCCGTTTGCTTTAAATTCTCCATAATTCAGCGCCATTAATACCTCTTTGATCGCAAGTGAGCCGTTATTTTCGAATTGGAAATCTTTCGTCAATTTATCTCCCGGCTTTAGATTTGATAAGTTGACACTGGCTGAATTTTCTTTCGCTGCTAAATCAAGCGTACCTGATGCAAAAGTAGCATCCGTTGATTTAATGTCGTTAAATGCTGCCCATGTTCCTCCTCCTACTAAAGCTAACCCTAGTGCTGCTGATGCAACTCCTAAACTCAATTTCTTTTTCATACCCATGGTAAACTCCCCTTTTATTGAATGATTATATTATCGAAACCTGTTGCCAGGTTTACAACTGATGTTAAGTGGACATCGTATTGTCCTTTGTCTCTGTTTCCAAGGCTTTCGTCTTTCTTTCAATCTCCCTGATCGCACTGCTGATTGTCACAAAGGAGTAGATCAGCAGCATAACGCCGGGAACAATCAGTAAAATAGCAGTGCCGATCGGCTGACTGGCAAAATGAAGCATGTAGCCGGCATAAGGAAGCTGAAAACCTGTATATTGCGCGCGGACATTTTCATCCGACACAGGCGCAGAATCAGCTGCGGCGTTATTATCCCCTTTTGTTTGGAATAACAAATGATCGCCTTGCTTTTTCATATCAATAATTCTATGGGTCACCGCTGTGTCTGCATCCTGCATAAATGTGATCACGTCGCCCTTTTGGAGCTCTTTCACATCTGTGATTTCTTTAACGAGAATTAATGAGCCTGTTTTAAATTCAGGGTCCATTGAGCCAGACAGTACTGATTTCAGCGTGTATCCGAACACTGCCGGCTCTCCCCCGGATGAACGTGTTGATATGACAACTAGCGTTAACACAATAATCAGAGTAAAGATGATTACGTAAAGGATATTACTGATCAGCTTTAATGCTTTCTTCATCCTCTTCCCCGCTTTCCTTCTGAACTGGTTGATTTTCTTTGTCTTCAGTTACGGCTTTGTCAGCTGTTTTTTCTTTATCTGTTTTGTCTTTTCTGTCACTGTCTGCTTGATTGTGCTGATTTTTCACAGCCGGCTGACTTTCCTTTTTCGGTGCTGTCGGTTTTTCGTCACACTTCGCTATTGTCATTGGTTCCGACCACTCAGACTTGCTGCCGTCCGCCGGATAGCCGGCCGGTTTATATACTTTAAACACATAAATGCCGGATTTCACTTTTTTATTTGTTTCAATTTTGTAAAGTGATTTGCCTATTTGGGTGGGAACGTATCCTTTATCTATTACGTTCCCGTCTTTTAGCGGTTTGCGGGTGTTTGCCAGTTTATGAAGCTCCCACTTCCATTTCGATTTCTTAAGTTTCTCGCCTCTGTTTTCCAGCTCGGCAAATAGACGAACAGGGGAACAGACAGTACCTTTTGTATCTGTTTGATTCACCACGTGTAAATCACTTTGGTCCCACCGTTTATCGTAATGACAGTTTTTATCTGTATGCTGAAAGTTCTCACACGTTTGAAGCGAAACATCAAAGTTTTCAATATCATAAAAAGCAGCGCTTGTATCTCCGGTAAATTGTAAGCATATGGCGGCTGTCAGACTGAATATGGCTGAAAGCTGAAAAACAAGCAGCACTCTTAATTTTGTCTTAGCCTTATGCTGATTGCGGAACAATCGAAACATACCTTACCCCCTGTAAAACACTGTAACTTGATGTGACAAATCGTTCTCTTTTAAGAACCACACAAACTGAGTATAATCAACGATTGAAGGATTTAAAAACACCAAAATCCGCCATTTTGTTCGTTTAAAAGAATGTTTTCATCATATTGCATAGCCTTACTCAATATTGCTCACCTTTTTAAGTTTTTAGAATTTTTTGGGATTGTTATGTGAGAAATTAAACGCATATCCGGTTAACATTTGGCAATAATAAACAACAAAGAAAGGGTGACGGCTTATGATCAAACAATGTGTGATTTGTCTGTCTCTTCTCGGTTTCGGCACCAGTGCCGCTCAAGCAGAAGAAGGGCCGCTTGTAACCGCCCGCCACATGTCAAAATGGGAAGAGCTTGCTGTAAAAGAAGCAAAAAAAAGGTACCCGCTCGCACAAGTACTGGTTAAACAAAAAGTTTGGGACCGCAAAAGAAAAGACGAAGCTGTGAAGCAATATCATTTAACCCTGAGAGAAGGCTCAAAGGAATTCGGCGTGTTTGTCACAATTTCTTTCGATCCTCATAGTCAAAAGGTGAATAAAATTGCAATTTTAGAAGAATATCAATAAGGTCCTCCATGTGAAGGACCTTATTAGTTATATTGGTACAATTTATTTTTTTCTTTTCAGCCATAGCCTAAAACCATAAGGTAAAATACCGAACCAATGCTGAGAAGCAGGAGTTTTTGTTTCTTTTCGAACCTCTTTTCGTTCTTTTCGCTCATCTTTCGGAGTGTCTATATATTTCACAAATTGCTGAGTCATATATTTGACATAATCATTCGTTTTCACGTGATCACCTCATCATTCAGTTATTATGAAGTGTTGGCTCACACGACTTTTTTTATACACATACCGCTGGTTTATTCTGTCCAGCTCAGCAGTTTTTTCTGATTTTGATCGAACAGCAGCTGAGCGCTTTTTTCTGTTCCCGACCCTGTGATAGCTTTAAGAGTGATTTCTTGCTGTTCTTTTATGGTTTTTTTGCGAATGTCATAAGATACATGTCCATATTGAAACTGCTGTGAACCCTTTCGGCCTGGTCTGTGCTCAAGTATATGCCTGATGGATAGAAGCGCGCCATTTTGCAGCAGATTTTCTCCTGTGTAATACTCTTTTGTTTCCTTCTCAAACATATGGCGTGAAACAAATTGAGGAGCGGTGAAATTCACAATCAGCATCACAAGGGCAAATGTAAAAAGAACGGCCGGATAGATAAACCCTTTTGAGTAGTACATTCACCCACCTCCTAACGACGTATATACCGGAAAAGCGGTTTGATACTCTTTATCATTCTCATTCTTGACTTTCAGCCAAAGCATCCCGTTTTTAACCCCGGCTTTCATTGTTTTAATATGATCAAGAATCGGAACATGTCCTTTTCCGTCTACTCTTTTTCTGATCATTGAATGGTAGATTTCAAAACGGACCTCTTGCCCTGACAGATTTCTGCAGATTAAGACGCTGCCATGCTCATCTGTCTGCACTGTCTGCGACTGCTTGCACTCATTCATGATCTGCTCTACCGAAATGACCCATTCCCGCTGCATGAAGCCCTCATTCTCCTGTTGACGTGACAAAAATAGATGAAAGAATATCGCTAACGATCCTGATATGAGCAAATAAGCAGAGAGCGAAAATAATACATTAAGAAGCGTATAGCCAGTCTGTCCGCAAAATGCTGAGGCAAAATGGCTTGTCTTTATAGGCGTCTGATGTGATGCATACGTTTTGATACTCTCCCTCCTCCTCCCATGTCATCGAGTATTTGCTATTGTTCATCGAAACAGTTTGCGACGAATTTCCTTTTCCTGTAAGCATATATTTGCCTATGCTTTCATTGACAAGCTGATAACCCATTTCTCTCGACTCCGCTATATGTTCATCAGCTATCAGCTTGTTCCACAACGGCACGATCGTCAGAAGCATAAAGAGCCATATGCTGAGGGCAGCCATTGTTTCAATTGTAGAAAAGCCTTTATTTTCTCTCCACATTCACTCTTCCGCTCCCTAAATAAACTGTTATGTCATAGGCGGCACGCCCTTTTATACGGATTTTCCCGCCTATATTCGGGTGCCCTTTCTCGTTAAATTCCAAGCGGTCTTTTAATGTCAGTAACTCTGCCGAAAGCCCGTTATGATAAGTACGGTCTATAACAGTGTCACCTATGATTAATTGATATTTTTTCTCTTGAAAAAGAATTTTTGTTCTTTGATGATTGGAAATTGCGGTCTGCTGTGAAAGTAAAATATCGTTTTTCAGCTGGGATACTGTCTGTCGTAATGCTGTATTTTCATAAATAGGAGGAAGCGTGGTAAACACCGCAATCAGCATAATAGAGGCGAGGCTTAAAACAAGCAGGCTTTCTAAAAGGGTGAATCCAGCTTCCCCTTTTAATTTAATGTTCAACCTTAACCTCCCCGCCGGTAATGATAATTTGCTTTCCATTTGGACAAACCGCATCTTTTTTCACATAACCTTCTGCCTGTAAATCGCCGAGGCTTGGTGTCTTCCCGTCATGATCGAGTTCATATGCTGTTACCTGCGCCTTTATCATGTTTTGCAGGCCTTCACAGCCCTTTTTCTGAATGGTTTGATTATGTTTTGTTACATTCGGTATGGTGATCAATAGCAAAATAGAAATAATAAAGAGCACGATCAGCATTTCCACAAGTGTAAACCCTTTCTCATTCATCCGCCTCTTCCTTTCACATTTGATTCATCATCTGATACATAGGCAGGAGCATCGATAGATAAACAATTAAAATCATCCCTGCGACAAATCCGTAAATAATGGGCTGAAGAATGCCTGTCCATTTTTGTGACTTGTCCTCAAGCCGCTGCAATATAAACTGGCTGTATGTGAAGAGTTCCCGATCCAAGCGGCCGCTTAGCTGGCCATGAGATATCACTTTTGAAAAATCATTTTCGTAAAAAGGCCGTTTGTATAAAGCAGCTTCAATGGTTTCACCGGCTTTTAACCGTTCAATCATTTGTTCAGCTTCATGGCGGTAAAAAGGGAGAAACGTTTGATGCCTAAATGCTTTCAAACTGTCATAAATAGAAAGACCTGATGCTAGCAGACTGCTCAGCTGTAAAGAAAAAAAGTAGCTGTTAAACAGCCTGACCAGCTTTCCAAACAAAGGAATGCTTACGCAAATGAGCATTTGATGGTCAGGGGATTTTTTCTTGAACACAAACCAATAATAAAGACCTATTCCTGCAGCCAAAATGGCCATTAATATGGACACAGCATCAAGGTGCTGAAAAAACGCAAAAATGATGTCTGTTGTGCGTGACGTTTCTACATTCATCGATTGATAAATACCGGAAAACTGAGGGATGATGATGTTTTGCAGCATATAAAGCATGACAACAACGGTAAAGATGAGGAAAAGAGGATATCGCAACACCCTTTTTATCTGTTCTGCCTGGCTTGCTTTTCGTTCCAGCAGCTCTCCGCTCTGAATCATGGAAGCCGGCAATTCCCCATGTGTTTCAGCAAAATAACAACTACCGACGGCTTCCTTATGAAATGACAAGCTTTTTAATACATGGTAAAACGATTCCCCTTCTCTCAACCGGCTTATTGCGTTAGCCAAGTCCGCCAGCTGCCTTTTATTCATTTGCAGCTGCATCAGGCGCAATCCGTCTAAAAGACTGTATCCGCCCGCTGTCATTTCACCCAGCCTTTTCAGTAAATAGGCTTGATCCTTTAACGGCCAAACTCTTCTAATCTGTTTCATGATAAACCCACCGGTCATAGTTGTTTGTCGTTAAATAGCCGAGCGCAATCCCTTTTCTTATAATTTGACGCAGCGTTTGATATTGGTAATTTGCATTGTCCCCTTTCGCTTCCTGGATACACTGCTGAAGGTTTTTCCCATAAAGCAGCTCGTATACGCTTGCTCTCCTGACATTTCGTGACAGGCGGCAATACACTGATGAACATCCGTCTTCACAAAACGGGCAAGCCAAATCAACTAAACGCTGAGCCGCTATCGCAATAACCGTTTGCTCGATTTCATTCATATTAATGCCAAATTCAAGCAGCCTGTAAATCGCGCCCTTCGCATCTCTCGTATGAAGGCTCGTCAGCACTAAATGACCAGTCATCGCTGCCCGCACCGCAATTTGGGCTGTTTCAGCGTCTCTAATCTCACCTAAGATGATCATATCGGGGTCATGGCGCAAAATAGCCTTCAGCCCTGTGGAATATGTGACACCGGCTTTTTCATTCACCTGCACTTGAAGAACATCTTCATCCCTCGTTTCCACTGGATCTTCAAGTGTGACAATGTTTCGATTAAAATGTTTTTTTGCATATTGGATCAGAGAATATAATGTTGTTGTTTTCCCAGAGCCTGTTGGTCCGGTAAAAATCAGCATGCCGTGGGAGTGTTTTAAAAATGAAAGCAAGGTGGCTCCTGTCTTTGGGAATAAAGACAGTTTGTCAATCGAAGGGATATTATACTGAGGCATCACTCTGATGACGAGGCTTTCTTCGTTAATTGTCGGGAGCGTTGACATCCTTAAGTGAACGTCACCCTCTTTTAATTTTAGAGTAAGAGATCCATTTTGCGGCTTTCTTCTTTCCCCTATGTCCATAGCTGAGAGAAACTTAAAATGAGAAATGAGTCTTACACACTCTTCTTTTTTCATGTTTCGCTTTTTCAGCAATGCATGGTCAACCCGAAAATGAATGATTGCGTCCCGTTCCCTCGGCACAATGTGAATGTCAGAGGCCTTCGTCCTATATGCCTCTTCAATTAAAGTTTTGCTTATTTTTTCTATCGAATCCAATTTGATTCCCTCTCCTTTCAAAGCGTATTGTAGAAAAAGAAGACATGGTAATCAAACAAAGAAAATGTGTTTTTCTGATGTATTTACAACCTAAAAAAACATTTCGCTCCTACCAAAAATAGAAATTCAGCTATATGTATCACATCATTTTCAATTTTAATAAGGATTTGAAAAGAGATTGATGGACAGATGTACGCAGTCCGGCTCTGGCACCCAAAGAGGGATTTATAAATCGGAGTTTGATGCTTTCTAAAATTGGCGAATCAGTTTATTGTATACAAAATAAAAAGGAAGAGGCAGTTACCTCTTCCAAACTGTTTGTTATGCTGATTTAGAAATTTCACTTAATGCTTTTCCGGCTTTCTGGTCTGTGTCTTTCTTAACGGAAAGGTCGCCTAACGCAACAATACCCGTTAAACGTTCATTTTCAAGAATCGGTAAACGGCGGATTTGATGCTCTGCCATGAGCTGACTCGCTTCATCAGCAGACATATCAGGATGACCGGAAACGATTTCGGTGCTCATGATATCACTTGCTTTCGCTTCTATTTGATCTTCAGCTAAGCTTCTGGTGACAATGTCCCGATCAGAAACGATGCCTTGAAGTCTGCCGCTTCCACAAATTGGAATAGAACCGACATTGGAGTCTTTCATCTTTTTGGCTAGTTCAGTGACTGATGCGGTTGGCTCACAGCATTCTACATTCGCAGTCATGATATCTCTTATTTTCATTTCAATTCCTCCTTTACCGTGTTCTATTTATTCTTTATCCGCTGCACAAAAAATGAAACATTCTACAGTATCCGCCGTTTTCGAGATTTCTTTTTATCCTTCCGTTCCTGCAGCATATCTCCCGTCCAGCCTTTCTTCTTCAAATATAGGTAGATTAAGACTGTAGAAGTGATAATCAATAAGAGAGAAAAGACATAACCGTATTTCCAATTCAGCTCAGGCATCACGGAAAAGTTCATCCCCCAGAGGGCACCGAGTGCTGTAACCGGCGTAAAAAGCGTCGTGAAAATGGTCAGCGCTTTGAATATTTCATTTCCCCTGTGAGAGGTAATGACTTCCTCTGAATGCAACAGACTATTAAGCTCCCCTTCAAATTCGCTGATGTATGTAAACCCCCTGTCAATTTTGAGTTGTATCCGCTGATAAACCTTTTTACTATCATTTTGGAGCAAAAAGGTTTCTTTCAATGCCATTTCAATTTTTTTAGCGCTTAGGATTAAGTTTTTCCAGACCATCAGCTCATGGTGCAGGAGATGAACACGGTTTAAAATGCTTTTGCTATTGTCGTCTTTGATTTGCCATCTGAGTTTTCTCAGCTTTACTTCAAATTCATCTACACCGATTAAATACGCATTCATTAACTCGCCGAGAAGGATCAAAAATCCCTCCATGGTACTATCCGCTCTCTCCATTTGCTGGACAACTTGTTTTCCCTTAATCCCCTCCAAAATCGCAAAATCAAAGTTAATTGTGAAAAAATATTGCCTAGTAATATAGAAATGAAAAACGGTATGGTCTTTTTCCTCGCCAAGCCCCTGATCATATACGATCGAGCCAAATACCGCTTCATTCTCAGCTTCTGTTGTATCCACGCGCAAAAAGTTAATATGATGATTATTTTCAAACCACTTTTCACATTGCGGCCAATGAGAAAAATGGATCAGATCTCTTGCCTTATCTCTTTCCTGAGGCCCCATTTGGTACCAAAACCAATCCCCACCTGTATGTACTTTCATGTTACGATCCTCCAGACTTTTATTCTTTTGTTCTTTAATTGCCCAAGGAGAAGCATTCCTAAACCATTTAGGCACTTCATCACATGTTTTGTGAGCTTTTGCCGGTGGTATGGAATGTAGAAAGACATCGGAAAGGGAGGTGCATGCCTTCCTTGGAGAAGGCAGTTTATTTTGGAATTTATCAATTTATTAGCAGTCGCGTTTTTAATTTTGTTAACGGGATTTTTTGTCGCCGTAGAATTTTCGATCGTAAAAGTCCGACGATCCAGAATTGATCAGCTTGTCGCAAAAGGCAAAAAAGGCGCTAAAGCGGCAAAACATGTGGTCACTCATCTTGACGAATATTTATCAGCCTGCCAGCTGGGCATCACGGTCGCAGCTTTAGGACTCGGCTGGCTGGGTGAACCGACTGTACAGACTCTGCTTCGTCCGCTCTTTCATAAGGCAGGTTTAAACGAGTCGCTTACCCATCTTCTTTCCCTTATTATCGCCTTTTTAGTGGTCACGTATTTAAATGTCGTCATCGGGGAACTGGCACCGAAGAGCTTCGCGATTCAAAAAGCAGAAAGCATTACGCTGATGCTCGCGAAACCATTAATCTGGTTTTATAAAATCATGTTTCCGTTCATTTGGCTCCTTAACCAGTCTGCCAGAATGATCACAGGACTTTTTGGGCTGAAGCCGGCATCAGAGCATGAACTGGCTTATACGGAGGAAGAGCTTAGAGTACTGTTGACCGAAAGCTATAAAAGCGGAGAAATCAGAAAAAGCGAATTAAAATATATGAATAATATATTTACATTTGATAAACGAATGGCAAAGGAGATCATGGTCCCGCGAAACGAAATGGTCAGTTTGTCTATTGAGGATGACTCGATTCCAAGCATGCGGGAAACGGTTAAGCAGACCAAATATACCCGTTACCCGGTTGTAAAAGAAGATAAAGATAACGTCATCGGCGTGATCAATATGAAAGAAGTGCTGTTTTCATTGCTGACGAAAGATTTTTCTTTTCAGAAGCACAAAATTGAACCCTTCATACAGCCCGTCATTCATGTCATTGAGACCATTCCGATTTACAAATTACTCATCAAAATGCAAAAGGAACGCACTCATATGGCGATTCTTATTGATGAGTATGGCGGAACTTCAGGATTGATCACCGGCGAGGATATTATTGAAGAAATTGTAGGAGAAATACGTGATGAATTCGATGCAGATGAAGTGCCTCATGTTCGAGAGCTGGGAAAAGATCATTATTTATTAAATGCGAAGTTATTAATCAGTGACGTGAATAACCTGCTTGGAACTGATTTATCAGATGCTGAAGTCGATACGCTCGGAGGCTGGTTTCTCACACAAAACATAGACGCCGAGCCTGAAAGTGTCATTGAATATGACGGCTACTCATTCAAGGTAAAAGACATCGACAGTCACCATATTTTGTTTATCGAAGTAAAAAAAGCTGAATAGCCCTAGCACAGGCTGTTCAGCTGTTGCTTCTCTTCATTGTTGAACGTACTTCAAAAAAAATACATCCCTTAAGGGACATCTTAAGATTCTTCTATCTTAAATCCTTTGTTGGCTAAAGCTTTAGCAAGACTTTGCTCTGTTTTCACATTCGAAAAATCTAATCCGAGCTTCACAACAGTCTGGGCGATTTCAGGCCTGATTCCTGAAATAATCGTCTCAATGCCCAGCAGTTTGGTGCTGTCAATCACTTTAAAGATTTGATAGGCAACCATCGTATCGACGATGGGAACACCGGATATATCTAAAAATAAATATGAAAGCTTTAACGCCGAGCATTGGGCCAAAACGGATTCCAAAATGGTTCTCGCTCTGTACGTGTCAATTTCACCAACAAGGGGAAGAATCCCAATCTCTTTAGAAATCGGCATAATCGGTGCGCTCAATTCATTGATCATTTCTTTTTGCGCATTTAATTGGATCACCGTGACCTGATGATATTCTTCTGTAAATACCTCGATAATCTCATCAATCGTTTGATTCAAAATCTTGCTCCACTCAAATATCTCCTGAATGCCGATTTCTTGGGAAGAAGCGGCTTCGCTGAAGTCTTGAATCCATTGCCACATGATGTGCCTGAAAGCGTTAAACTGACTGACACTTTCCGTCACGGTCACTTCATGAACAGCACGGTCTCTGGCACATTGAAGTGACCATTGGTTAAGCTGATCCTTCACCTCTTCTTTTCTAATGGATTTTGCTACAATGGCTACCAATGATTCATGCTGCTCTTTTAATTTTCGTTCTAATTTTTGCTGATCTTTTGCAGAATACAGCAAACTTCCTTTTAACGTGCATGTTTCCAGCCATTGGAGTGTAATGTCTTCTTTGTGCTCTGTTAAATACTGTTCTAGAGCTTTCATTTCAATCGGTTACCTCCTGTGAAGTTTATCTTTCAAAAAGTGTATGATTGATATGTATAACTTGTCTCACGTTACACATACTATTTTTATATTCAATGGGCTATAGCCAAGCGGTAAGGCAATGGACTTTGACTCCGTGATCGTTGGTTCGAATCCAGCTAGCCCAGTTTCTGAACCGTGAAAAACCGAAGATAAGCTGATTCAAGCAAATCAGCGGATCTTCGGTTTTTCATCATGCAGATTGATGAACCGTTTTCTTTTTCGATAACTTTAACAGTTCTCCCGGATTGTATCCGATAACAAGCTTCCTGTTGTCCACGAGAATCGGACGGCGCAAAAGCTTCGGTTTCTCAATTAAAAGTTCCAGCACTTCGTTTACAGTCATATCTTCAATGTTTAAATTTAAATTTTTGAAGGTTTGGCTTCTTGTTGCTAAAATTTCGTCAATTCCTTCTGTCGTTAAAGATAAAATATACTTTAATTCATCCATCGTTGGAGTTTCTCTGAATAAGTGCCGTTCGTTAAATTCAATCTGGTGCGCTTTGAGCCAATGTTTTGTTTTTCGGCATGACGTGCAGCTTGGGTATGAGTAAAAAGTTAATTGTTCCATTATGTTTTTTCCTCCTCCAGTTAACGATCTCTTTGTAGAATAACTACCCGTAACAATTTTTCTTTAAACCATTTATCGAACTTTTTTTCGGTTTATTTCTAAAAAACCGCACATATAATAGAAAACGCAATCAAAGGGTTAAATACCATTTTTCATATTAATAATGAAAATGTTTACATTTTTGTCCGTAATCTATTATAATAACAGTCAGAGGGACTCTCGGGAGGGGATAAAAAATGAATCGCATGTTCCGGGTGTTAGGATTTTGGACGGGAATATTTGCAGTCATGTTTTATTTAGGTGATATGAAAGATGCTTCCCTTTTATTTTTTGGACAGACGATCTTATTTGTGTTTCTATCGTATTTGAATTTAACAGAACGGATGTACATTTATATCTTTGGCGCTTATTTAACCATCTTCTTTGCCGGCTTCACATACTATTCCATTTTTATTATGGTACCAGGCGGCGGAGGACATTAAAGGCAAAAAGAGACAAACCTCATCGGTTTGTCTCTTTTTCTATAATGAAAAACCATTTAAAAACGGATTTTGATCCTGCTCAGTCTGCACGTCAGTTTCAGGGCCATGTCCGCTTAACACCAATGTGTGCTCCGGCAGCGTAAGCAATTTTTCATGGATAGACGTCAGCAGCGTTTCTTGGTCGCCTCCATGTAAATCTGTACGGCCTATCCCGCCTTGAAACAGGACATCACCGGAAATCACCAGGTCGGCATCCTTCACGTAATATGAAACGCTTCCCGGGGAATGTCCCGGTGTAAATAGCGTCTCCAGATGGAAAGGCCCAATATTCAGCTCACCGTCCCCTTCAATCAAATGATCTGCCGGCTTAGCTGTCACTTCTATCCCTCTCAGCATTCCTGAGCCGTTTAATGAGGCATCTGTAAGCCAATTCTTTTCATTTTGATGCAGATAGACAGGAATATCCCATCTGTCTCTCACGTCATCCAGCGCCCCAATATGGTCAAAATGGGCGTGTGTCAGTAAAATGGCTAAAGGCGTTAATCCTTTTTCTTTTATGTATTGGTTGATTTTATCTCCTTCGCCGCCCGGATCAAAAATCAGGCATTGATCATCACTGATTAAAAAATATGCATTCGCTTGAATCGGTCCTACAGGCATTCTTCTCCATTTCACTTTTCTCACCTCTTTCCTTTTTATGCTCCTATTATGAGGGTTTTTGAAAAAAGATTCAAACAATCGCTATGAAAACGCTATCGACAAACACACTGAAAACGGGTAGAATAAAAATGGAAAGAATTGCAGGTTTTTCAATGTAAAGGGGGCTGCGTAATGTTACTTGTCGTGATTTTCGGCCTTGTCGCTCTTTTCGCTTTATGGGGAGTCTTGCGTTCTGTGAAAAACAAAAACATACTTGGATTTTTATTAGCCGGAGCCACCTTGTGTGTGTTTGGCTGGTTTACAGTGATGACGGTGATAAACAGCGGTTATCCTACTGCACATTAAAACCTGTATCCAATGGGATACAGGTTTATTTTTTATTGCTGTAAATGTTTATTCACGCTTTCTATTTTACTTTCAAGCGTCGTTTTTTTGTCCCGTCTGTCATCGATGCGAATGTTGGTCGCCACTCTGTGAAGCCCTTTTTGGAACGGCGCTTCGTGAATCGCCTGAATCACAGTAAAAAGGTCGCTGAGTTCGCCTTCAATCAGTGTGTTCATTGGTGTCAGCTGATATTTGATTTTCCCTTCTGCCTTGTAGCCCTCTAAAATTTTCTGCACATCCGCCACGTAGGCGCTCACACTAGGTGTTTCTGTTCCGATTGGGATAATGGTTACATCTGCGATAGCCATTAATTATTCCATCTCCTTTTTATCAATGATGATTGGCTTCATTTCATGTGATATTAATGAAATTATGCGCTCAAAATGAAAACCGTACAACGCATATTTTCCATTCGGGGATACTTGGATCGGCTTCATTTCAGGCAAGGTAAGAAGATCCTGCGCCTTTCCCGATTTCATATCGATCGCTGACAGCTTATATGCGTCCCCGCTTTCTTTAAACGTGTAAAACAGACCGCCAGCCTCATCAAAATCATACTCCATCGGAGCCAGACTTGTATATTTGGTTTGGAGCGGCCATTCTGCTGTAACTGCTTCACCATTCAATTGCGGTGATGTAAATTTATACAAGCCGTTCTCTCCGGAATCTGCTTTGACGGTAAAGTTCATATTATGAAAAGAATCAAAGTAAAGGACATCCTCCTCCAGCTTTTTCTCCTCTTCAGAAGCAATATCATACGTATACAAAGGGCCTTCTTTATCGTTTCTTCCCTCTTTTAGATAGTCAAATGTGTCTTTTGAGGTCCAATGGACAAACGGTACCTGTATTCGACTTAAAGCAGACTTGTCTTTTTTGGCATCCACGTGATATGTATTGAAGTCCCAGTTTTCAGTGAATACCGTGACCATCATTTGATACGGATCATACTGATTCCATGCTGCCTCCAGCTCGTACGTTTCGTATTCTTTCTGGTACAGCTTCTCCCCTTTTTGATTCAGCAAAACTACTGCTGTCTGTTGGCTATGCGTGATCTGCAGCAGAATCATCTGTTTCTTGGGATTGATTTGAACATCAACGATTTGACCATCCGTCTGATAGAGCTTTTTCGTTTTGCCATTAAAGATTTGATATGCAAGAAGCTCTGTTTTTGTCGGATCTGAGGCTGTATACAGAATGGTGTTGTTATTGAGCCAGCCTTCCGCTCCGTCCGCTTTTCCTGCTGGCAGCGGAACAATCTCTTTTTCCTCACTTTTTGCCGTCGCTGCCTGTTTTTGCTGCTGATGAGATGGTTCGCATGCCGATAAACAAACTAGCAATGCTGACAGCAGAATCAAACAAACTGATCTCATCAGCCTCCCCCTCCGATCATATTTATTGTCCCATATTTGATACGGCACGAAAAAGAAAAAGTTTCAGTTATTCAGGAAAAAATAACGACCTCCATAAGATCCCGCTTGTCGCCTTGTAAATATGTGAAAACTGCTCAAACGGCAAGGGATTTTGACCTTTTCCAAGCTCCACCGTATAACCTTCCTTAAAATAGTGATGAATAAACCAGTCGCGGAATCCCGCATAGCTGTCAATATCCTTGACTCCTTTATAAATGTTTCCGCTTATCGTCTCAAAATCCTTTATTACTGCAGCCGATTCTTCGGGCTCAAGGCCTTTATATCCCCAATAGATTTCTTCTCCTTGAGTGTGAAGGGCCACCAGCCTGTCAGGCGGATCCGCTGTTATCAGCTGCTGCATCGCAATGGATTCCGGCTCCGTGAGCGGAGAAGTTCCGGGAAAATCTCGGTAGCTGGGCGTTTTTGGTTTGCGGTACTTTTCAATTTCCCATAAAGACGGGAATTGTTTATTTAAATCAACTCCGTTAATATTTGCTTTCCATTCATTAAAATTCGGACGATGGCAGTTTAGTCTATCAAGTTCATCTCTCCTGTCTCCCATGCCCGCTGATCCGTGTAAGACAAGATCAACGCCATCCGGATTCACAAGAGGAACAAGAGACAGAGAGGTTCGGCTGAACAGCTCCAAAGGAGTAAAACCAAAGAAATTCGTATTATGACATAAAGAAAGGCAATATTCCTTCAGCCACTTCAGCAGTACAGACGTGGTAATCCACTCATTTGCATGAAACGATGCATTCATGTGAACTTTTTTGGAGGTATGCTCTCCCCCAACTGCCAGCTCCCAGATCGGCCTGCCTAAAACGGAACGTCCGATTTCCCGGCATGAAACAAACGGAAACACATTGATTATTTTTTTAATTTCCTCTTCGGCAGCAAGAAAGTCATAGATTTTTTCTTGCTCCAGCCAGTCATCAGCAGGCTGCAGCTGCAGCGGGTGTAAAAAGCGCTTTACTTCCTGAATGGATTGAAGCTCCTTATCAGTGCTTTCTTCAATCTTATAACCCGGACAGTACAATTGATGTTTCTGTGCTGTTTGATTGGCACTTCTAAGCAATGTCTCATCTATCTTCAGTTCTCTTGCCAATAAAGTGTAATTGTATTTGATCTCAGGTTTTATCGTAATAAACGCCATCATCATCCCCCTTTTTGTTACTATATGACGGCGTTTTTTAAAAAAGAAAGCCTCCCGCATTTTTTGATACGGGAGACTTTGTGATCATGAGGCCTGATCAAGAATTTGTTTTTCTTTTCGTTTTGACGAATTGTCCAATCTTTCCTGATCATAAAATCGTAACAAATCTCCGTAAATGATTTCATCGGAAAGTGAAAGCTCCTGCTTCGCTTTATCTGCAAATGTTTCACATTGTTTTGCCTCTTTCAAAGGCTTTCCAGTCGCTTTGTCATAACATAGACCGTCAGTATACACGATCTGGTCTGTGATAAAGCTTCCGTCCCGCAGCACTGTAAAGTCCAATTTGTCGTCAGAAAGCAGATCGTTGCCGAATTGAATGAAGTTCTTTGTATCAATACCTAACAGATTCATCAGCGTCGGCCGGATATCGATTTGTCCGCCTACCTTATCAATCGTTTTCGGCTTCTTGTCTGTAATTCCAGGAATATGAACGACAAACGGCACTTTTTGGAGCTGCACTTCTTCAAATGGTGTAATTTCTTTCCCTAAAAACTGCCCCATCGCTTCATTATGGTTTTCCGATATCCCGTAATGGTCACCGTATAAAACAATAATGGAGTTATCATATAACCCGTCTTCCTTCAGCTTTTCGATAAATCGTTTCAGCGCCTCATCCTGATAGCGAACAGTTGGGAAATACTTGTTTAACGTTTGGCTGCTTGAATCATATTCCTCAATCAATTTGTCCTCTTCATCAAGGTCAAACGGAAAGTGGTTCGTGAGTGTGATCAGCCTGGAGTAAAACGGCTGAGGCAGGTTTTTCATCAGCTCTGAAGACTGTTCAAAAAATTCTTTATCCTTTAGCCCCCAGCCGACTGAATTATCGTCATTGACATCATACGATTCAATATCAAAAAATGAATCATACCCAAATGAATCGTACATTAAGTCGCGATTCCAAAAGCTTTTATTATTAGCATGGAGCACCGCTGAATAATATCCGTTATTTTTGAGTATCTCCGGGGCGGCCATGTATTGATTGCCCGCATTTGTAAAGAACACAGCGCCTCGTCCAAGCGGATAAAGTGAATTGTCAACGATAAATTCAGAATCAGAGGTTTTCCCCTGCCCGGTTTGGTGGTAAACATTACTAAAGTTATAGCTTTCTTTTATAAAATCATTCAAAAACGGGGTGATTTCTTTTCCGTTCACCTTTTCATTGATCACAAAGCTTTGTGTCGACTCCAGAGATACGAGTATGACGTTTCTGCCTTTTGCGGCGCCAAATAAGTTCTTATTGGCATCTTTCGCATTGGCTGTGACATAGTTTTCAATTTCCGTCAGGCTGTTGCTGTCAGCCAGCGCTCTTTGTGCGGATTGCTTCGACTGAAGTACTCCGTCATAAATATGAAAATTAAAAAGGCTGATATTTTTAACGAGCATTTCTCTGTCAAATGAGCGTGTCAATAACTGCGGCCGTTCTGCCTCAGACAGACCTAAGTTGAAGAAATAAACGGAAGCCACAAACAAAAAATATGCCGCCCGTTCATTTTTCGTGGAGGGGATGTCTGATTGAAAGGCTTTTTGACGCATATAAAGCCATATTAAAATCACGATATCTACAGCCAATAGGAGGTCTGTCGGCTCAAGAAGCGTTCCGATGCTGCTTCCCAGATCGCCCATATTGCTTGTTTGAAAAAGAACCGGAATCGTTAGGAAATCATTGTAAAAACGATAAAAAACCATATTCGCCAGCAAAACAAATGTGACCATACAACTCATGGCAATAATGTAACGATTTCTGTTTCTTCCCTTTAAAAACAGGCTGAAGCCAAAAATAAGCAGCAAAAAGCTCAATGGGTTGATAAACAGAATAAATTCCTGCGTAAGATTGTCAATTTTAATATGAAAACTGGTTTTGTAAACAACATACGTTTTCAGCCACATCATTAAAATGGCAATCAGCATAAATGAAATCATCGAAAAAAACGTTTTTCGCATTTCAACCTCCTATGCAAGCACGCTCAAAAAAATCAGTCTATTCACAACATTCTCATTAACACATCAAATTAAATCTTAACCTGAACATAACAAAAAATCAATTTCATTTTCACAAATTTAACAATTTTGGTGTTTCAGCCATTCATTCTTAGCAATCCAAGCCCCTCCGATAACGCCCGCATCATTTCCAAGCGCCGCAATAGATATATCAGCCGCTTCCGCAGCGCGCGGAAAGGCACATATACGGAATGTTTTCTCGACTTTGGATCTCAGCAATTCTCCGGCTCTTGAAACGCCGCCGCCGAGAACAATTTTTGACGGATTAAGCGAGCTGGCCAGATTGCCAAGCACCAGGCCGAGATGCTTAGCTACATAATCGACAACTTCAAGAGCTAATTCATCATTTTCATTTGCTGCTTCAAATACATCTCGTGCCGTTAAATGATCAGATGCTTTTAATTGAGTCGGCTTTTTAGCTTTTGCAATTTTCTCTTTTGCAATTCTAACAATGCCAGTTGCTGACGCGATGGTTTCAATACAGCCTGTTTTACCGCAGTTGCACGGCGCCCCGCCTTCAGGGATGCTGCAAATATGGCCGATTTCTCCACCAGCGCCATTTATCCCGTGCACAATCTCCCCATTCACAATAATACCGCCGCCAACTCCTGTGCCTAGAGTAACGAGAATGACGTCTTTTGCGCCATCACCCGCACCCTTCCACATTTCTCCGAGCGCGGCAATATTCGCATCATTTTCTATAACCGCTGGGATGCCTGTTTCCGTTTCCAGATGATTTTTTAAAGCATAGTTTTTCCAGCCCAGATTTACCGTTTCATAAACGACCCCAGTTGCCATATCTACTGGCCCCGGTGCGCCCATTCCTATATATTTGACGATGTGCTTCGGTTTATGAAGCTCATCCAGCTTGCTGTCAATCGCTTTTGCTATTGTCACGGTAATGGTGTCACCGGACTTATCGGTCGGCACTTCCCATTTATGCTGAATCTCTCCATATTGATTAATAAATGCGAGTTTTATCGTCGTTCCTCCAAGATCGATTCCCGCAAACCATATCTCGTCCATTTTTATCACCTTAACCTTTACGTAAATCTCTTTCGTTTTTTTGTTTGTTCCAGCTCTTTATGAAGGACAGCTGCCGCTTTAGCCCACTGCTCCTTCTCAATCATATGATTTATATATAGTTCCTTTAATTCATCAAGCATAAACTCAATTTCAAGCTCTCTGTCACCAAAGTAAACAATGTGTCCAAATGTTTTTAACAGCTGCTGTACATCATAAAATGTATTCATATTCCTCACCATTCTTGATCTTAACTATAAATAGCGTAGTCATAAAGAACCGGCCAGTCAAGAAGAAAACGCTGACAAAAATACCCGGGATTCATTCCTTGGCAAATTCAACGTTTTCTCATCCAGTCATTTATTCTTTATTATTTTCAATTTGCTGCTGCAGTTCTATGTAACGCTTCTCCTTCGGCTTCAGCTTTACAGCGGTCCTGATTGCCTGATCAGCTTGACCAAGTTCATTTTTTTCCGCATACAGCAATGCCAAATTGTAATAGGACGCATGGTCTTTAGGCTCTTTTTGCACTGCTCTTTCCAAAAGAGAAATCGCCTGATCATATTCGCCGATTTGAATATCAGAAACTGCCAGGACTTTCAGAAGATCAGCTGAAGCGTCTTTCTGCTCTGCTTCACCGTTCAGCAATTCGGTTACTTCTTTATATTTTCCTTCCTGGTAAAGCTCATTTGCCTGCCGGATCAGCGCTGTCTCCTGATGGGACGGTGAATGCAATCCGTAATAGAGAAACCCGCCGGCCAGGGCAGCCAGCAGAATCGCTGACACCAGTTTTTTGCCCCAGTCTTTTGCTTTTGGCAAACCAAGTGCTGCCGCAGCAAGAAAACCGCCGGCCAAGCCGCCAATATGCCCCGAATTATCAATATTTGAGACCGCAAAGCCAAAACCCAGATTTATCAGGATAATAACAATAATATTTGTGCCTATCGTTTTTAGAAACATTTTTCGGTTTGACACAGCTACATACAGCAATGCGCCTAAGCATCCGAATATGGCGCCTGAAGCACCGGCTGACGGATACGGACTGAACACGAAGCTGGCGATCGATCCCGTGATACCCGCCGCCAAATAAATCAGCAAAAATCTGCCTGATCCATACATGCGCTCAACAGCGGTTCCAACCGACCATAAAGCCAGCGTGTTAAAGGCTAAATGCGCAAGGCCGATGTGAAGCACAATCGGCGTCAGCAGGCGCCACCATTCTCCGGCTGCAATCAGGCCGTTTTCCTTAGCACCGAAAGCAACAAGCGTCTCCGTATTGGTGCTGCCTCCGTTTATTTCGAGCAGGAAAAACATCACGAGCTGCAACGCGATGAACAAATATGTAAAGATCGGTTTTCCGTTCTGGAAAAACGCCGCTTCTTTTTTTCGCTGTTCCTCTTGTTTCTGCACTAGTGAAAAAAAGCGTTCTTTCGCCATTTGCGCGTGTTCCAATGAGTCTCGGTCTTCCGTCCATTCAACAGCATCAAGTGAGGGAAAAACTGCCTGCAGATCTTCATGAAGCGAAGTGCCAGTCACAAGTGCAGTTTCAACGGATACCTGTCCCTTTTCAAAAGGCTTTTCAGCGATTTCCTCCCAGTCATCGACAGGGGCTTCCGCTGAAATCAGCACATTCAGCAGCTTCAAATGCCGCTGGCCGATAGACTTTCTGACATGCTCTACTCGCTCCGCCTGCACTTCTATGTCCCTTGCAATTTCTTGGCGAAAATCAATATTCTGTTTTAAGAGGCGAATCAGATCATGAGAGGATTTGTCCGGTGCTTCCAGCCATATTTCATCAGATTCACCGGATTGTATGACGCCATACCCTCTTCTTACTAAATGCGCCGCGACCTTCCAATATGTATACTCCAACAAATACATGTTTACCGCTCCAATGGTTTTTTTTCATTATAACAGCTGGTGCTCTTGACGCCTACTAAAAGCAAAAAATCCCGTGAAAACGGGATTTTTAAAAAGCTTGCTGTATAAACTTATTGCGGATAAACGGGATTCTTAAAAAAAGATGAATAAAGGACCGTCTGATCCCGGGCTGGCTGAGCACGGTATTCATGAGACGGTAACGGTTTTGGTAAAACATCACGGCAGAAACAGCACAAATGGCATAGATCATAAATTTTTTCATTATATCCCTCCTGCCATTAGGGTTTGTTATTCTTTCTTATTTATTCTTGACGGAGGGACGAGAAAGCTATGAAAAGCAAGAAATGATTCGTTCCTCAGTAACCAGCATTTGAACCGGGATATCATGTGACAGATGCGGCACGTGATCATACAGCTGGCATTCTAAAAGCAAAGAAACTGTGTTCCCTTTATAATCACTTAAATAACGATCATAATAACCGCCGCCAAAGCCAATCCTATAGCCGTTGGCATCGAAACATACGCCAGGCACGATCATCAAATCAATCTGTGATTGGATCACTTCATTCGTTTTCTCAATCATCGGCTCCTGAAGTCCGGCGTAAACCGTTTCCAGCTGATCATCCGCTTGGAATGTGCGGAACTGCATTCTTTTCGTGTCGGGATCACACTTGGGAATACAAACTTCTTTCCCTTCGCCCCAGGCTTTTTCGATGATCGGCCGTGTCGGTACCTCCAGCCCTCTTGAAATGGTGACGGCTATGGTGCTGGCATTTTGCCACTCTTGGAGTGAAAATAAATGCTTGTTGATACGCGCAGTTTTCTTAGACAGTTCTTCACTCGATATCGCTGATAACGTTTCTATTGTTTTTTTTCTTAATTGTGCTTTCATTTCCATCCCCCTCGGAATAGAAAAAAGCCAGAACCTTTTTCAAAGCTCTGGCTTTTTTCTTACACCTCAAACAGCTATGCTGTTATTTTGTTTCACGGTGTAACGTAGATTTTTTATCACGTGGGCAATATTTTTTAAATTCAACGCGGTCTGGATTGTTGCGTTTGTTCTTTTTAGAAATATAGTTACGCTCACCACATTCTGTGCAAGCCAAAGTAATATTAACGCGCATTGTTTTCCCTCCAAACTAAATATCATTTACTTATTCAGACTTATATATAATACCACTATAATGCACGGAATGCTAGGATGTTTTTCAATGAAATGATGAATTATTGGATAGACGCTGATAAAGCTGCAAATATGATGCTGTGATGATCCGTGGATGATGCAGTTTCATCACCTGTTCTCTGCCCGCTTCTTTTATCCGGCGGGCCTTTTCTTCATCTATTAATATGTTGTGAAGCCTATCGGCTGCCTCCCGTTCTTGCGAAAAATCAGCAGCAATTGCAGTTTTGTCATGAACGGCAAAGTCACAAAAACCGCCCGACTGTGAAACAGCTGTCAGCACGCCTTGTTCCATGCTTTCTTGTGCAGCGAGCCCAAAGGGTTCATAAAAGCTTGGGAAAACAGCCATTTCACATTGAGACAGTAACGTCACGATCTCTCTTCTATTTAAAAAAGGATAAAACATTACACTTTCCTTTATGCTCAATTGCTCAGCCAGTTTCTTATAGGCAGCCAGAAACGGCCCTTGTCCAGCTAGCACCAACTGAAGGTCAGGCCGGCATTTGTTCAGAATAGAAAATACCTTCAACAGCTGTGAAAACCCTTTTTCCGGAACAAACCTTCCAAACGAAAACAAGTATCTTTTATGAATGATCCTTTCAGCTAGGCCGCTTTTTGCCTGCAGAGACAGAGGGCTTGGGATGACGGTTATTTTTTCACGAAACGGATACGCCTTATTCATCGATCTCTTCATAAAACTGCTTAACACAATCAGTTCGTCGGAAATTTCAAGGAGGAGCCTCTCCGTCAGCAGCCTGTACGGATGAGGCGTTTCTTTGCATGCACGCTTCCTTCTGCTTTCAAGCCCGTGGATCGTTGCAGCAAGCGGAATGCCAAGCTGCTTTTTCAAATAATGAGCGGCAGGAGCCGTCATGTCATCATGGGCATGAATCAGATCAAAGCGATCATTGCATGACAACACTTGTTGAACCATTCTGACATTGACATCAGCTATAAAGTCTTCAACATTCGCATTGGAACATAGCTTACCGCTTGGAACGCATACCGTTATTTTGATATGCGGATTTAAATAAGAAATAAGACGGCTCGAATGAAAGCATAAGGATGTTCATTTCCCTTTTCCCTCAGTGCGATAGCAGGTATAAGCAGAAAATTGCTCCTCCCACCTGGTATGTATTTCTGCATTGCGGAAACTGTTTATGTCGCTGACACCGTTTTCTGCAAGAAAGATGTCCTCTGTTTCAGCTAGTTTGAGAGAAACATTCATTGAATTCAGTATTCTGCATTCTGCGCGATATAAAGCATGACCAGGCACCTGAACAATGATCCATTTCCCTTTGCCCCGTTTTATGCGTTTCGTCCTGACAGCTTCTATACCGTTTCTTTTCACGAAAATACGGATTTCTTTTATCATGTCCGGCGCTTTTTCGAAAAGCACGGTTTCCGCCAGTTTCATCGTCTCAACTGAAAGATTCCATCGGACTGTCAATGTGTGAGAGTTTTGGATGTTCATGTCGAATATGTCCCTAAAAAAAGGAATCCCGCTTCGAATGTTATGGGGAAATGAGTGTTTGTCCATAGGCTTCTCACATTCTCCTTTCCTTCCATTGGCTCGGTGATCCTATTAAACCATTACCCATAAAGGAAGAAAAGAAAGATTTCTCGACAAAAACTCGTTTTTTTCGCGAATTCCTTTAGAATCCACTTGTTTTATGGTATAAAAAAGAAGGATAAAAAAAGAATAGAAGGTGATGAAACGTGGAAATTGCTATTATTGCGTTGTTTATCGTCAGTATAGCGCTAATTGCATTCTCATATTCTCAACGAGATCCGATGAAAGATGTCGAGCAGGAGCTTGAAACATTGCAGCTTTCTGCTATGCAGGAAATTTATAAGCTCAAAAAGAAAATGACAGTGCTTGAGGAAGAATTACTTGAAACAAACCTTGTGATCCATAAAGCAAAGAACAGCGGCATCAATCAAAAGATCGCCAAACAAATACTTTCTAAATATAATAACGGCATGTCAGCTGAAGCAATTGCTAAAGCTGAGCATGTATCAGTAGAAGACGTGAATACGATTATAAAAGATAATGAGAAGGTGCTCGTATGACAAAACGAGGCATTCAGGCATTTGCCGGCGGTATCATATTAGCGACAGCCGTTCTCGCAAGTGTTTTTTATCTGACAGATGAAGATCAAGCCGCTGCTGTAAAAGAACAAAAAACAGTAACCGAGCAGGACGTGAACAATTATCTCGATTCTAAAAAAATGGTTTCTGTTAACCGTGATGAATATCAAAAGCTTCTCGACTCAAAAGAGAAATCTCTGAGCGATGACAGCAGCTCAGACTCGAAAAACAAAGTAAAAACGTACAAGCTCATCATTAAAGACGGCATGAGCACCGCAGATGTATCAGCTATTCTTGAAAAAGAAGGCATTATTTCTTCAGCTAAGGACTTTAATGACTACGTGATCGACGCTGGGTATCACAAGGAGATTCGTGCCGGAGAATTTAAAGTTAAATCAGATATGAGCTTCAAAAAGATCGTTAAAACATTAACACGATAAAAAAAACAGGCTATGTAACAGCCTGTTTTTTTTATCCGAATTTCCCTGTAATATAATCGAGTGTTCTTTGATCTCTCGGCTGAGAGAACATTTTATTTGTATTGTCGCATTCAACAAGCTCACCCATGTAGAAAAATGCAGTTTGATCAGAAACCCTCGCTGCCTGCTGCATGTTGTGCGTCACGATAACGATGGTGTATTTATTTTTCAGCTGAAGAATGAGCTCTTCAATTTTTCTAGTCGAAATTGGATCTAGCGCAGATGTCGGCTCATCCATCAGCAAAATATCAGGATTTGTCGCAAGAGCTCTGGCGATACAGAGACGCTGCTGCTGGCCGCCTGATAATGAGAGTGCAGATGAATGCAAACGATCCTTCACCTCATCCCACAGCGCCACGTCTTTTAATGACTTTTCTACAATGTCTTGCAGCTTCTTTTTATTTTTGATGCCGTGAACTCTCGGTCCGTAAGCAACATTATCAAAAATTGATTGCGGAAACGGGTTTCCTTTCTGAAATACCATGCCGATATTTTTGCGTAGATCTACGATATCGACTTTATCCTTTAAAATGTTGCTGCCATTATAGTTCAGCTCACCCGCAAGCTTTACATTCGGCGTCATTTGAATCATTAAATTCAATGTTTTAATAAATGTCGATTTGCCGCATCCTGACGGCCCGATAATCGCCGTGACTTCGTTTTGATTAATGCTCAAATTGATATTTTTCAAAGCATGGTTTTCCCCATACCATAAATTCATTCCGTTGACTTGATATACTTCCTGTTTCTTTACAGCTTCGGTAGCAATACTCATTGCCAGCCTCCTATCCGAATTTCCCGTTAATGTAATCCTCTGTTTTTTGCTGCTTCGGACTTGTGAAAATTTGTTCGGTCTGTCCGTATTCAACGATCTCGCCGTTTAAAAAGAAAGCCGTCCGGTCAGACACCCGCAGAGCCTGCTGCATATTGTGAGTGACAATAATAATTGAGTATTCGCTTTTCAATTCCGTAATCAATTCTTCTATTTTCGCATTTGAAATCGGATCTAGCGCTGAAGCAGGTTCATCAAGAAGCAGAACGGCCGGCTTCATCGCGAGCGTTCTGGCAATACATAAACGCTGCTGCTGACCGCCTGATAACGAAAGTGCGGATGAATGCAAACGGTCCTTTACTTCATCCCAGAGCGCCGCTTTTGTTAAGCTTTCTTCCACGATGTCGTCGAGCACTGATTTGTTCCGCTCTCCCGCATATTTTAATGCATGCGTGATATTATGGTAGATCGATTTTGGAAATGGATTCGGCTTTTGGAAGACCATGCCGATTTCTCTTCTTAAGCTGACAACGTTAATATTGCTTCCCAGTATATTTAATCCTTCATACAAAATTTCACCTTCGCTTCTTGCAGAAGGAATTAAGTCATTCATGCGGTTAATATTTCTAAGAAAAGTAGATTTGCCGCATCCTGACGGCCCGATCAAAGCGGTCACCGCATTTTTTTCAATCTCCATATTCACGTGACGAACGGCCTGTTTGTTTCCGTAGAAAATAGACAGATCCTTCATCTCGAGCACATGGTGCTGCTGAGGAATTATAACCGCGCTCTCAGGCTTTTCTTTTAGCATTTGTTCAGACATTGTTTTCGCCTCTTTCCGGTCTAATTTGCCGTAAGCTTTTTATAGATTATTGTTCCAAGCCATCTCGCCGCGAGATTGAAGACTAGGACTGAAATCACCAGCACTGCAGAACCGCCGTTGGCAATCGCTTCAGCATCCGGAATCATCCCTTGCGTATTTACGTTCCAAATGTGGACCGCAAGTGTTTCAGCGGGTCTGAAAATATTAAGCGGCGATGTTTCAGAAAACGGATTCCACTCTGCAAAATTGAGGCGCGGCGTTGTAAGCCCTGCTGTAAATAATAAAGCCGCCGCTTCCCCGAACACCCTTCCTGACGCTAAAATGGCACCTGTGATGATGGAAGGGATCGCACTTGGTATTAAAACGGTTTTTACGGTATGCCATCGAGAAACACCTAAAGCGAGCGATGCTTCCTTCAAATCTTTAGGGACTGAACGGACCGCGTCTTCTGTCACACGCACCATAACAGGAAGATTAAAGACCGTTAATGCCAGCGCCCCGCCTATGATCGTATATCCCCAGCCTGTCAGGTTAACAAACATCAGTAAGCCGAACATTCCAATGACAATTGATGGAAGAGATGAAAGGACCTCAATACACGTTCTGATAAAATCTGTCACTTTGTTGTTAGGCGCGTATTCCGCCATGAACACTCCGCCGCCCACTCCGAGCGGGATGGTAATCAGCATCGTGATAAACAGAATATAAAAGGAGTTAAACAGCTGGTCTCGTATCCCGCCTCCTGCGGCAATGGCACTTGATTTTGTCGTAATAAAATCAAAGCTGAGCTGAGAAACACCGTTAATAATAATATAGGAAAACAGACCGACTAGAATCGCGGCGATAATGGCTGCGCATAAACCGAACATTCCAGTCGCCAGTTTATCTGTTAATTTGCGGTTCATTACACTTTCCTCCTAGATGACAAGTAGCGAATAAGCAGGATGAACAAGAATGACATCACCAGCAACACAAGTCCCATTGACCACAGCGTATTATTTTCAACGCTTCCGTATGTGGTATGGCCCATATTCAGCGTAATAATGGTTGTCAATGTTCCTGCGGTGTCAAACAGACTTTCAGGCAATACTCTTGTATTTCCAATGACCATTTGGACAGCAAGAGCCTCACCAAACGCACGGGCCATACCTAGGACAACGGCAGTCATTAATGTCGGAAAAGCTGCAGGGATGAGCACTTTTCTAATGGTCTGCCATCTTGTCGCACCGAGAGCGTAAGAACCTTCTCTTAAGCTTTTCGGAAGTGATGCCATCGCATCGGCTGAGATAGATGTAATCGTCGGCAGAATCATAATAGAAAGCACAATCGTTCCCGCCAATAAACTGTGTCCTGTTCCGCTCGTTTTGAACTGAGCAATAAAAGGCACCAATACTGTAAGACCTATGAATCCATAAACAACAGATGGGATGCCGACCAATAATTCGATCACCGGCTGCAGCACTTTCTTCCCCCAATTCGGCGCAATTTCTGTCATAAAGATCGCACCTGCTATGCCGAGCGGCGCAGCAATGAGAGCGGAGAGAATCGTTACTGCAAATGAGCCAAAGATAAAAGGCAGCACTCCGTATTTCGGATCAGAATCTGTAGGGTTCCAATTCAGACTCGTTAAGAATTCAATTGGGCTTACACCATTTACAAGAAAAGATTGCAGCCCCTTAATGCCGAGGAAAATGGTGATCGCCACAGATGCCGCTATCATTATAAGCGCGCAGGCTGTCACGATCATTCTTCCCCGAACTTCATCCAATTGCCTATTTTGCCTTGAGCTGATTAAACGTTCGCTCACAGACATATTTTCTCTATTGTTTATCATTGTTTTACACTCCTATGAATGTGTTAAGAGGAGAAACGGAAGTCTCCGCACTCCTCTTTTTATTTAGATCAGCTTTGCTTCCCTTTGGCATCGCGAGTCACTTTCATATCAGTCACCGGAATGTACCCTTGGTCAGTTACAATGCTTTTTTGAATGTCTTCACTCTTTAGATAATCAAGAAATTCTTTCGCTAGATCTTTCGCTTCGCCTTTTGTATAAGAATGCTGATAAGCCCAGATTGGATATTCTCCAGTTGTAACGTTTTTCGCTTCGGGCTTCACACCGTCAATAGATAAAGCTGTTACTTTGTCATCTGTTAAATATGAGAATGCAAGATATCCAATTGCTCCCGGAGTATCAGCAATGATTTTTTTCACAGTGTTGGAAGAATCCTCAGTAATGCCTTCTGCCGGTTCTTCTCCGTCAAGCGCATATTTTACAAATGTCGCACGTGTACCTGAAGAATCAGGACGGTTTACAAGCGTAATTTTTTGGTCCTTTCCGCCAAGCTCTTTCCAGTTTTTGATTTTGCCAGTGAAGATTTTTTTCAATTCATCTTTTGAGATATCTTTTACACCTGTGTCAGGGTTTACAGCCGCTGCCATACCGACTACTGCAACTTGATGGTCTACAAGCGCTTTTGCGTCGATACCTTCTTTTTCTTCAGCGAAAACATCTGAATTTCCGATTTGAACAGCTCCTTCAGATACTTGAGAAAGCCCTGTTCCAGACCCCCCTGCTTGTACCTGTATATCAGCATCAGGGTTTTCTTCCATAAATTTTTCTGCAGCTGCAAGTACTAATGGCTGCATGGCCGATGAACCAGAAATGGTTAAAGAACCTGATGCCTTTTCTTCTCCTTTTGCAGAGCCGCTATTTGTTTTTTCACTTTCTCCTGCGTTTCCGCATGCAGCTGCAATCATCATAAAAGCAGCCATCAGAAGCATAAGCACCAATTTGTTTTTTTTCATTTCCTGAATTCCCCCTGCGTATAATGTGTAATTTGTCCTACACGTATAGAGTAAAGGTTCTATGTAAAATAGGTTTAAATCGAATGTTAAGGTTTTGTAAATCCGTGCATTTTTTTGTATAAAAAAACGCCCACATGATGTGGGCGTTTCTGTTTAGTTATCAGAAGACGTTGTGTTTTCTGCTTTTTCTTCAATTTTGTCTTTATTTTTTTGCTGAGTATCTTCTTTGTCCTGCTTCGATTTCAGCTCAAAATATTTATCCAATACTTCTCTGCCGATTTCGTTCGTAATGGTATATTTAGCGCTGTAATCTACATAAGCCCAAGGAACTACAACAGAGATGGCAACCTCAGGGTTATCAGCAGGCGCATAAGCAACAAGTGTTGTATTATAAGTACTTTCACCTGTTTTTGATTTATTTGGTCCGTCATAGAACGATTGTGCTGTTCCTGTTTTAGCAGCAGGTTTATAAGATGCTGAAGCAAATTGACTTGCCGCAGTTCCTTTAGTCGCGACTCGTCTAAACCCGGCTTGAACCTCTTTAATATAATCGCTTTTCATGTCCACTTTATTCAGCACTTCAGGCTGAACAGATTGTACGACCGCCCCGATTCCTTTTTCTGCATCAGGTTCCCTTACTTCTTTTACAAGCTGAGGTTTCAAGCGGTAGCCACCATTTGCGATTGTTGATACATATTGTGCTAGTTCGAGCGGTGTATACGTATCATATTGGCCGATAGCATAGTCAAGCAAGAATCCCGTCAATCTGCTTGTTCCTTTATAGCCTGTCATTTCATTTGGAAGGTCAATCCCAGTTTTTACACCAAGTCCAAATTGACTGAAATAATTCCGGAACGTATCAAAAGCCGTCGTATCAATCGGTAAAGCTTGATGCGGTTTATATTCACCTTTTCCAAGTGCGATTGCAGTTTTAAACATGAATACGTTTGAAGACTGCTCTAAGGCTCTTTGAATATTAACAGGTCCCAAAGTAGTCCACGATTTTTTGCCGTTTTTATCCTGGCCAATATATAATGGTTCATCCTGAAAAACTGTATTCAGATTGATGGCACCAGTTTGAAGACCTGTCAGTACAGTTGCGCCTTTGACAGCTGATCCCATAGCATAAGATGACGTCATATTCCCTAGTGCGTAATCATCAATTTTATATTTCCCGTTTTCTGTTTTAATCTGCTTACCCGCCATCGTCAGCACTTCGCCGTTTCTCGGGTCCATCATGACGACAAATGCCCGGTCTAACAATTCAGTACTTGGTCTTGCTTTAGCAGACTTGAGGTTTTTCTCAATGATTTTTTCAACTGATTTTTGCAAGTCAATGTCAATCGTAAGCACGAGATCTTTACCGGCTTTCCCTTCAGAAACGGTCTTTGTTCCCGTTACATTGCCATTTGAATCTGTGATATTTTCCACCTTAGCTTTTTGGCCTTGCAAAAGGCTTTCGTATTGATATTCTAAGTAGCTTTTTCCGACCCTGTCATTTCGGCTGTAGCCAAGCGACAGATAATGGTCGAGCAAGTTGGATGGCAATCCTTCATCAGAGCTTGATACACTTCCGAGCACTGAGCGGAGAAGATTTTTATACGGATATTCACGTTCCCAGTCTGACGTGACATCAACACCCGGGAGTTCATCTAAATGTTCACTTACAACTGCCATTTCTTTCGCTGATACATCTTCATTTTTGATGTATTGCGGTGTTAATGCATATCCGGAGTCCATCTGTCTTTTAATGGCGAGAATCTGCATGTCTTTATCAGTCAATTCATTCAGCTGCTTATCGGTAATCCGTTTTAGCTGGAGCTGGTATAAATCATCATCTGATAATTTTTTATTTTCCACTTGCTGTCTTTCCTTAGAAGTAATCAGCTTTTTCGCTTCTTTTGGTCTAGTCAAAATCCAATAATCTTTTTTATCCCGTTCTGTTACTTTTTTTGTATCGACTTTAATCATATCTGCCAGCTTTTTTGCGATTTTCAAACGCTGTTCTTGCGTTGTAGATTTAGATCTGGTGTATGTAATCGCATTTAAAGCCTTATTTGTTACAATGGCATTAAAATTCCGATCATAAATTTTCCCGCGCGGCACCGCCGAGCTGACTTCACTTTGTTCCTGCTGATTGGCTTGATTTTTGTAATCATCGCCTTGAACGATCTGCTTAATGCCAAGCTCCACAATAATCCAGGTGAATATAACAAAAGCGGCCAAAAATAAAATATTCAGCCGGATCGGAAGCGACTTCTTTTTCTCTTTATGATTTTGCTTTTTTTGTTTATTTCTCCTCATAACATCACCTTTTTCTATTTACAGAAAGAAAAGACACTCACGTAAGAGTGCCATTTTTCATTTTAAAGGTTTTTTCGACTTTTTTCTACAGATAACCCCTTATTGCCAAAAAATTATCTTTCGCCTTTTAAAAGGTTCGGTTCAGTCACCCGTTTGTGGCCGTCTTCTTCCATAGTTTCATTTTCCTCTTCTTTCTCTTTAAAACGAATATCCTTGACAAAGTAATAAATGAGCGGATGCCCGATGCCCAAGATGGCAAGCGACAACGGTATACCCATATCTTCTTTAAAAAGGGCCACGATAAGGAGAAAGCATAAAATCGAAACAATTCTGCCGGCGTTTAAAAACATTTCTCTCAGCACGATATATTCAATTCTCGCTTTTCTGGCATGTCTGGCCCGTCCTATGACATCATATGTAAGCGATACATAAGGCACGAGCAAAAGAGGATAGCCGATCGCAATAAACACGCCGTACGTCAATAATGTCGTAAAGCTCATATGAAAGAGTATCAAAAACAGCGCGCCATAGAGAATAAGGCCGCCCAGCAAAATTGATTTTTTACGGGCCTTCTTCTTGATCAGCCTTGAAGCAAAATAATAGGCAAAAAAGGAAACAGCAGAGTTGACGAGACCAAAGGTTCCGAGGGCCAGTTCGCTGTTTGTTTCAATAAACACAAAAACACTGATTAAAAAGACGAAAATCCCTTCTCTCAAGCCCTGAAAAAAATGCGCATTTGTAATTCGCCGCCAGTTCATATTAGTGTGGCGTTCTCCAAATACCTTACTCAGCATAAATTGGCCCTTTGATTCTCTCCGTTTTAGGAAGAAGCTCATCACGACAGCCAGTGCAAATAAACTGAGGGAGAGACTGAAAATGACAGTGTAACCCGTATTATTTTCAAGCCTTGAGATGACAAATCCTGCAACAATCGGACCAATCATTCCTGCAGATGAGGACAGGATGCCCATAAAGCCGTTGAAAAAATCCCGCGTATCAGGCTCTGTTATTTCAAAGGTGAGCACATTAAACGCGAGCCAGTAAAATCCATAGCCTACTCCGAGCACCGCTCCGATGAGAACAAGACGTGATGCAGCAGTTTCTCCAGCCAGCAGCACACTTAAATAAAATGCTGCTAAAAAAATCACTCCAAATCTAAGAATGAAAACCCGGTCTATTTTTTTGGCTAAACGGCCAGCTAAATAAAATGTTATCGGCTGCATCGTCACAATCGATAAGTTGTATATCGCCAAATCAATAAATTTTCCTGACTGCTTCCAGAGATACACATTCACAAATGTATTGGAAAGCGCAATTCCTAACGAGTAAAGACCGCCAACGGTCAGCAGAAGAAGTAATCCTTTATTTACATTTACATCTCCAATTACCTTTTTTAGTTTGCTCATTACTGACTCCCCTTTACTACCCCTTAGTCTGTCTCACTGAAACCGAGATATGTAAAGAGAAGACATAAAAAAACAAGGCCCTTTTATGAGGGCCTTGTTTTGCGTTATTATTTTGCTGCGCTGTAAAGACGAGCAACTTCGTCCCAGTTTACCACATTCCAGAAAGCTGAAATGTAATCAGGACGGCGGTTTTGATAGTTAAGGTAGTAAGCATGCTCCCAAACATCAAGACCTAGGATAGGCGTTTTGCCTTCAGAAAGCGGAGAATCTTGGTTTGGCGTGCTTGTGATTTCAAGTTTGCCGTTGTTTACAACAAGCCATGCCCAGCCTGAACCGAAACGTCCAGCTGCTGCTGCAGCGAATTGTTCTTTGAATTTGTCCAAGCTTCCAAATACACTGTTGATCTCTTCAGCAAGCTCGCCAGTTGGCTCGCCACCGCCGTTTGGAGATAAAAGTGTCCAGAATAATTTGTGGTTCGCGTGTCCGCCGCCATTGTTGCGGACTGCTGTGCGGATGTTTTCAGGAACAGAATCTAGATCTGCAACAAGCTCTTCAACTGATTTGTTTGCAAGAGCAGTGTTTCCTTCAACCGCTTTGTTTAAATTTGTAACGTATGTGTTATGGTGCTTCGTATGGTGAATATTCATAGTTTCCTTGTCGATATGCGGTTCTAAAGCATCGTACGCATAAGGTAATTCTGGAAGTTCGTAAGCCATGATAATTCCTCCTTAATATATATGTACTGAAATGCCGCTTCACAGCGAGCCTTTCTTCATTCAATGTAACAAAAGAACGCCGTGTAATCAATGAAAAAGCTCACAATTTGGCTATTTCAGCAGACATATTTCACTTTAACCGTTAGATTGCCCCCTTAAACCTCCTGACAGCAATTCTTACAGGACAGTCCATAAAAAATATCCGATCATTAAAAGCTGAATAATTCCCTTTGCAATGACCCCCGTTAAAAAGCCGATCAATGAGCCTAGCCCAATTTTAAACGCTGATTTTACATCTTTTTGATGTACGATAAGCTCTGCGCAAACAGCTCCGATAAACGGCCCTAAAATAATCCCCGCAACCGGAATCACAAAGGGACCGATCAACAACCCGATCGTACTCCCCCAAATAGCAGCTTTGCTTCCGCCGAACCTCTTTACACCAAGCAGATTGGAAACGTAATCTGCGGCGAATAATACTGCGGCGAATACAGCTTCAACCAGCCAGAACATATAGGAATACGGACTGAAAGAAAACAAAAATCCATATAATACAAAACCGGCAACGATAAATACAACACTTGGAATAACAGGATACACAAGCCCGATAAAAGCGATGATAAATAGTGCCGCGATCAACAGCCAATACAAAATATCCATAGAATCCATCCTCCTCATTATGCTTACATCTCTTATCTTACACTTCTGCCAATGCAGGTCTTCCTTGTATTCATACGCAGGCAACGATACAATAAGCAACATATATTGTATAGCTAGGAAGTGAAGACAGTGAATGTATTTCAGCTTTTCATCAAAAGTACATACTCTCCACGGGATATTGCAAAAACAAGATTTCAAGGAATCGGAAAAGCGATTCTTTATGTATTTTTGCTTTCTGTCCTTTTTGCGATCCCCACTGCTTATTATGTAAGCTCAGGGACCGTCCAATCTATGAACGGCTTTAAATCCGTTTTAAACAAAGATTTCCCTGATTTCACAATTTCAAACGGCAAACTTCAGACGGATGAAAAAAAAGCTACAGAATCAAAGGCAAACGGCTTTGTCATTGTGTTTGATCCGACGGATGCATATGGCACTGAACAAATCGAAGCAAAGCAAAACGCAATAGGTATACTTCAGGATAAGTTTGTTTTGGCCATTGACGGACAGGCCCAAGAGATGGCTTACTCAATGATGCCGTCAGATTTAACCAAAAAAGATGTCACTGCAGGGTTAAACCAAAATAAAACAATGATCGTGACTGTTCTCTCGGTACTCATTTTTCTCGTGACAGCGGCGGGAAAATTTATTGAGGTATCATTCTTGGCGCTTATCGGGCTAATCATAAAGAACGCTCAGCAAAAGCAGCTGTCCTACCAGCAGCTATGGAAGCTTTCTGCTTACTCCATTACCCTTTCAACAATATTTTTTACGATTATGCGTGCGTTAGAAACAACGGTGCCAAGTGAATTTTTAGTCAACTGGTTTGTTAACTTTGTCATCCTGTTTCTCGTATTAAAAGAGCTCCCGTCCAAAAAAGCTGTTGCTTAATTCAGAGACTGCCTTCGCAGTCTCTTTTCTTTTGTCATGAATCAACATGGACAAGCATACAATGTTATAAAAATTTTGTATGCGGGAGGCAAAATCAATGAAACGTCTCACTTTTGTATTCAGCATTCTCTTTATCCTTTTTATTATTTTTTATGATCTTAAAATTGGAACGATCCCCATTCAGAACCTCCCTGTCTATAAAGCATCGGCAAAAACAGCTGTACAGGAAACAGCGTATAAAACGGTGACGGTAAAACCGGGTGACACGGTCATGTCAATTGTCGGGTCTGCAAGTTCCCCTGACGATATTGTAAAGGATTTTGAAACGCTTAATCCAAGTGTAAAAGCCAATACGATTCAAGCAGGAACAGCATACAAATTCCCGGTCTACCCATAATTAACGTTAATTTCTTGTCAGTTCGGCGAATACACTGTTACAATATAATTTGTAAAATACATTGACATACACCATACTAGGTTTATTCTATCTAGAAGCGGCAACTACAATTAAGGAGCGATTGACAAGTGAGTGAAATCACCCATCGTACAAAAACGCGTCCCGTTAAAGTGGGACCTTTAACAATAGGCGGTAACAATGAAGTCGTTATCCAAAGCATGACAACAACCAAAACACATGATGTAGAAGCAACGGTTGCGGAAATTAACCGGCTGGCTGAAGCCGGATGCCAAATCGTGCGGGTGGCTTGTCCGGATGAACGGGCGGCAAACGCCATTGCGGATATTAAGAAACGCATCTCCATTCCGCTCGTCGTTGACATTCATTTTGATTATAAGCTTGCGTTAAAAGCCATTGAAGGCGGCGCAGATAAAATACGAATCAACCCAGGCAACATCGGCCGCCGTGAAAAAGTCGAAGCGGTCGTTAAAGCGGCAAAAGAAAAAGGGATTCCAATCCGAATTGGTGTAAACGCAGGTTCATTGGAAAAACGGATTTTAGAAAAATACGGATATCCGACAGCAGACGGCATGGTAGAAAGCGCTCTTCATCACATTAAGATTCTTGAAGATCTAGATTTTCACGATATTATCGTCAGCATGAAGGCTTCTGACGTAAACCTTGCCATCGAGGCTTACGAAAAAGCGTCAAAAGCATTTGATTACCCGCTTCACCTCGGAATCACCGAGTCAGGAACGCTGTTTGCCGGTACAGTAAAAAGCGCAGCAGGACTTGGCGCGATTTTAAGCAAGGGCATCGGTAACACCCTGCGTATCTCATTAAGCGCAGACCCGGTTGAAGAGGTTAAAGTAGCGAGAGAGCTATTGAAATCCTTTGGTTTGGCCTCTAATGCTGCAACCCTCATCTCATGCCCGACTTGCGGCCGTATCGAGATTGATTTGATCAGTATCGCCAACGAAGTGGAAGAATATATTTCTAAAGTGAAAGCGCCGATTAAAGTCGCCGTTCTCGGATGTGCGGTAAACGGCCCGGGTGAAGCAAGAGAAGCTGATATCGGCATCGCTGGAGCACGCGGTGAAGGCCTTCTGTTCCGAAAAGGTAAAATTGTCCGTAAGGTTCCAGAAGAAACAATGGTTGAAGAACTGAAAAAAGAAATCGACATACTTGCTGAAGAGCACTACGCAAAACTTGAGGCTGAAAAAGCGAAATTAGATGAAGAAACACAAAAAGCTTGACGGAAACCCGTCAAGCTTTTTTGTATTAGAAAAATGGAATAATAAATATTCCAAGCACTAATGAAACAACACCAATCCCCATAGCCCATGCACCCAGGCTTTGGGCTCCTCTTCTTCTTGCGATATAGCCGACAATAATACCGGCAGCTCCCAACAAAACAGGAAGAACAAACAATGAAATAATGGACAAGGCTAAAGCGATATACCCTATCCCCCGTCCTTCATTGACATTTCCGCCGCTGCGGTCATTCTCTTGGTCACCGCTGCGGTCAGAAGCACGGAAAGGCTCTGCAATTTCAGCAGCCGTTTCCTCAAAAAAACCATCATTGTCGCGGGTAATATTTGTTCCTTCAGAACCATGATCTACATAGTAACTGTTGTTATCACGTTTTTCGTAATCGTTTGCCACCTTCAATTCCCCCTTCTGTTTTATTAAAGGAGCTTTTATAGTTTGATCCATTTTTGCTGATTCATGTTTGCTAAACTTTTCTGGTAATGTTAATTGTTTATGTTACACTTGAAAGGATGAAACTGAAGGAGTGTGGGCATGTTACGGTTAGGAATAGATATTGACGGCACAATCACGGCTCAGGATACATTCGTCCCTTATTTAAACCGCTCGTTTAATCTTTCCATTTCATTAAACGATATGACGGATTATGATTTAACAAAACTGTTACATATTACACAGGAAGAATTTTGGGATTGGATGAATCAAAATGAAGCAATCATATATAAAGAAGCACTTCTTGCGCAGCATGCAAAACAGTCCCTTGACCTCCTCAAAGAGGAGCACCGGCTGATTTATATTACGGCGAGAAGGACTCATTTAAGCGATGTTACGTTCGAATGGTTTGACAGACAAAACATCCATTATGACCACATAGAGCTCGTGGGCGGGCATCATAAAGTCGAAGCGGTCAAAAAACATGACATCGACTTGTTTTTTGAGGATCATCACGGAAACGCAATGATGATTGCAAAAGAAGCCGGAATACCGGTGATTTTATTCAATTCTCCTTATAACCAGCTTCCGATCGATTCAAACATCATTAGAGTTAACAACTGGCTCGAAGCGGTTCAATGGATAAATGAAAATAAACATTATTTCATACGTGTGAAAAATTAAAAAAGGAGCCTGATCAGGCTCCTTTTTCTCTATCCTTAACTCTTACGCAGAAGGTTGATCTTGCTTTTCCTGTTCACAGCTTGGACATGTCCCGTAAATCTCAAATTTATGCCCGCTGATCTGATAGCCATCTAGGTCATCATAGAGCTTATCCATCGGACAAGACTCAATTTCCTTTGTTTTGCCGCAAGCCAGGCAAATAAAGTGATGGTGATGATGAGTAAATGAGCATTTAAATCGGAACAGCTTTTCACCGGAGAGCTCAGTCGTTTCCAAAATACCTAGCTCTTCATATAAAGAAAGGTTTCTGTAAATCGTATCAAAGCTTAAACCGGGATAATCATCATTTAGTGCAGACAGTACATTTTTAGCGGTCAGATACCTGTCCGAATCAGCAAAAAGCTGAAGCATATCTTCCCGTTTGCTTGTATATTTATATCCGTTTTCTTTCAGTAAGTTCAGCGCTTCTTGTACGTTCATGAAGGGCCCCCTTTTCGCTTTGCTTAAGAACGAACGTATCTTATATATCAAAAAGAAAATGGCAGCTGTCTGACCAGCAAGCCATTTTCTTTACTACTGATAAAATTATACCCATAAAATGAATAAAAGTAAATGAAAGCCTAGTGGATTGCGGTTTTGAATTTACCGCCTCTTGTTTCATGAGTATTCATAATTGTAATAAATGCATTATCGTCGACTTCAAACACAATGGATTTGAGCTTGGTCACTTCCAGCCTTGTGACAACTGCATAAATCACATCTTTTTCCTCGTCTGTATAGCCGCCTTTTCCCTTCAGCTTCGTTGTTCCGCGTCCGAGACGGTGTAATATTGCGTCGGAAATCTCATCATACTGGTCCGAGACAATAATCACAGCTTTTGTTTCATCCAGCCCTTGGATGACCGCATCAATGGTTTTCATGGCAATGTAGTAAGTCATGAAAGAATACATAGCTTGCTCAGGACCGAACACAAAACCGGCCCAAATAAAGATAAATACATTGATGAGCATCACAAACTCACCAACTGAAAACGGCAGTTTTTTCGTTAGAAGGATACCGAGAATTTCTGTGCCGTCCATTGAACCACCGTTTCGAATCACCAGCCCGACACCAAAGCCGAGCAAAAGACCTCCGAATACTGTAGCCAGAATAGGCTGTGTCGTAATGGCTTCTACGTGGTGAAGCGAGGATTCGATTAAGGCAAGGCCGACAATCCCGATAACAGTAGAAACGAGGAAGGTCTTACCGATATATTTATATCCGAAGATCATAAAAGGAATGTTTAAGATGACAACGAATACAGCGAAATTCAGAAAGGGGTTTGACATAAAGAGGTGGTCTAAAATAAGTGATACACCGATAATGCCTCCATCAATAAAATCATTGGGGACTAAAAATAATTCAATACTTACCGCCGCAGACGCAGCTCCAATCAGAATCATGATGACCCTGAATATAAAATGGGTAAATGATTCTCTTTTGTGTTGTTTTGTTGGGGTCATAAAATCTCCTTTCCTGCAATAACTATTTTAAATAGACTATGACTCTATTTTACCATGAAATGCTGACACATTTTACTGATTTGCCCATACATTATGTCTGAGAGGTGGAATGTTCGATGATATTATTTCAAAGAATTATTTTGCAGAGGCTCAATCAAGCCACTGCTGAAGATTTATTGAAGTACTCTAAGCAATACGGAATCAGTCTGTCAAAACCGCAGGCAGTTGAAGTAGCAAACCTGTTATACGGGAAAAACGTGAATATTTTTAATGAGCAGGAACGTACGCGGCTGCTGAAACAAGTAGAATCCATTACTTCAAAAGAAACAGCTCAAACCGTTCATGAACTTTTCAAACAGTTCACAAGCTGAAAAAAGGGGGGAATTCAATCCCCCCCCTTTTTTTATTGCTGTAAAATCTTTTCGAGTAATGTGTTGTCAAATTGCTTTTCTTTCAGCATTTGAATCTCAAAACGGTACGGCGGTTTTTTGTTCTTTTTATCTTCACCGACATACGGCGTTTCAAGGATTTTCGGAATGTCTTTTAACTGCTCATGATGAACGACATATTGCAATGCGTCAAACCCGATTTCCCCGAAGCCAATATTTTCATGACGGTCTTTTCTCGCGCCTTTGATATTTTTGCTGTCATTGATATGGAGCACTTTGATTCTGTCAATACCGACAATTTTATCGAACTCATTCAGCACTCCGTCAAAATCTTCGACAATATTGTAGCCGGCATCATGTGTATGGCATGTGTCAAAGCATACAGACAAATGCTCATTGTGTGTCACGCCATCAATAATTTGCGCAAGCTCTTCAAAGCTTCTGCCGCATTCAGATCCTTTGCCTGCCATTGTTTCTAATGCAATCTGCACATTTTGATTCGGATCAATGACTTCATTTAAACCTTCAATAATTTTTTTAATGCCTTCTTCGGCTCCCGCGCCAACATGAGCACCCGGGTGAAGGACGATTTGCTTCGCGCCGATAGCAGCTGTCCGCTCAATTTCAGAACGGAGAAAATCAACACCAAGCTCAAAAGTAGCCGGATTGGTCGTATTGCCAATATTAATAATATAAGGTGCGTGTACGATAATCTCGTCGATCCCGTTTTCCTGCATGTGAGCGCGGCCGGCTTCTATATTTAAGTCTTCAATTTTTTTTCGGCGCGTATTTTGCGGCGCACCTGTATAAATCATAAACGTGTTCGCCCCGTAAGAGACTGCTTCCTGACTCGCAGCCAGAAGCATATGTTTTCCGCTCATAGAGACGTGTGAACCTATTCTCAACAACCGGTTCCCCTACTTTCTTTTTTTAGATTGATTTCTTCGCTGTTTTTTCTTAATTTTCTCCATCTCGTAGCTCATTTTCTTTTTATATCCCGGCTTAACCTTCTTCGGCTTTTTCACGAGACGATGGGCGATTTCATCTGCTTCGTTCGGCGTCTTTTTACGCTTTTGGCGGCGCTGGCGGTCATCGCCTTTTTTCCATTCGCCTTTTTCAATCTCCAGGTAATCAAACTCAATACCCATTTTCTCAAGCTTCACCAATGCATCCTCATCAGAAAGCTCATAAATTGTCATGGCCTGTCCTGAAGAACCCGCGCGCGCTGTTCTGCCCACACGGTGAACATAGAAATCAAGATCATCCGGCAGCTCATAGTTGATGACATGGCTGACACCTTTAATATCAATACCTCTTGCGGCGAGGTCAGTTGCAATTACATAAGTGAATTCTAAATCATTAATCTGCTTCATGACTTTTTTCCGCTCACGAGGCGTTAAGCCGCCGTGCAGAAGTCCGATTTTCATACCTTTGCCCATCAAATATTTGGCAATATGGTCGGCAGTGTTTTTCGTATTGGCAAACACAATGCCTAAGTATGGGTTCAGATTAGACATGATATCGAAAAGGAGCTTGTCCTTATCACGGTGCTTTGAAGGAATAAGAATATGCTCAATTTTTGCAGCAGTGACCTGTTTCGGCTCCACATGGGCATATTTCGGATTTTCCATATATTTTTTCAAAAACGGTTTCAGCTTTTCCGGAATAGTTGCAGAGAACACAAGCATCTGCAGATTCTCCGGCATGCGTGAACCAATGTAATCAACGTCTGCAAGGAACCCCATATCCAGCATTAAATCCGCTTCATCAATAACAAGAGACTCAGCTTTATGAACACTTAATGCCTGTTCTTTGATTAAATCCGCAATCCGTCCCGGCGTTCCGACGACTAGATGCGGCTGCGTTTTCAGTTTATCAATGGCTTTCTGCTTATCTGTTCCTCCGATAAAACATTTCGAACGGATCGAATCGCCTTCTGCACCCTGCGTGATTTTCAGCGCTTCCTGATAAATTTGGTTGGCAAGCTCGCGCGTCGGAGCCGTGATGACCACCTGAACGACATCCTTAGCAGGATCAATTTTATTTAACAAAGGAAGTAAGTAAGCGTGAGTCTTTCCGGTTCCCGTCTGAGACTGTCCGATGACGCTTTCTTTTTTTAATACAGCAGGAATCAGCCTTTTTTGAATATCAGTCGGTTCATAAAAACCAAGGCGATGTACTGCATCTATAATAAACGGTTTCAATTCATACACATCAAATTTAGTTTCTTTCATTTTTCCCAGCTCCTTAAAGCGGCACATTATGTGTCCATCATCACATTATACCCGATTTACGTTAAAAACACCACGTTTGGAAGGCGTTTGTTTATTCAGATAAGGAAAGCAAATACCGAAACCCATGCATATTGTAATAGCAGAGAGAGCTGAAAGGAGGTACAAGTATGTTTTCACAGCAGCAGCCAATGAGAAACTATCCGCAGCCCGGTCCGCCCCGCCCTATGCAAAACCAGCGCATGATGGGAAGAACAGCGCCTGAAATGCGAAGACCTTCATTTGGTCCGCCGCAGCAAGGTTTCCAGCAATCAGGGCAGCAATTTCTTCCTCAGCCAAACGCTGGAGCAAGAAATGGGGCGGGCACAGGCTTAAAAGGGATGCTGTCCAAATTTTTGCCCGGCGCAGGAGGCACAGGGGCCCCCGGAGCAGCCGCAGGCGGAGGAGCAGGTCTGCAAGGCATTCAAAATCTCGCCAATCCGGCATCGTTATCCAGTATGCTCAACAATGTGCAAAAAGTGCTCGGCATGGCGCAGCAAGTCACCCCAATGATCCAGCAGTACGGACCCTTAGTCCGCAATCTGCCGGCAATGATAAAGCTTTACAGTCAATTAAGCAAAAACGATGATACAGAGGGCACTGAAGAAGAAACGAAGACAGAATCGGAAGATAATACAGAAACAGAAGATAATACAGAAACAGAAAAGAAAGCTGCGGCAAACGAATCTGGTGAAAAGGAAAAATCAATAGCAAGCAGACCATCATCTGCAAAAAAAACAGCAGCACCGGACTTAAAGGAACAAAAATCAAAAACATCTGTCTCACAGAAAAAGGAAACGCCCTCTCCTTCCTCGAAAAAAACATCAGGCAGTTCAAAGCCGAGATTATATATTTAACATTCTTTGATATCTGGAGTGAGTTTGGCTATAATGGAGATCAGAAGAATGCAAGATTAGAGCCGTTTGATTACGGCTTTTTATATTGCCTTTACTCACTTCTGTATTGGAGGACAACCGAAAATGGACGTAATTAAAATTTCGCCGCGCGGCTATTGCTATGGTGTTGTTGACGCTATGGTAATCGCTAAAAACGCGGCACTGGATAAAAGCTTGCCAAGACCCATTTATATACTCGGGATGATTGTTCATAATAAACACGTCACTGATGCGTTTGAGGAAGATGGCATTTATACATTGGACGGCGCTAATCGACTGGACATCCTGAAGCAGGTTGACAAAGGAACTGTCATTTTCACAGCGCACGGCGTTTCTCCCGAGGTTAGACGAATCGCCGAAGAAAAAGGATTAGTCGCAATAGATGCTACATGTCCGGATGTAACGAAAACCCACAATTTAATCTTAGAAATGAAAGAAAAAGGATACCACGTAATCTATATCGGCAAAAAAGGCCATCCGGAGCCGGAAGGAGCGGTTGGCGTTGCGCCTGATATCGTTCACTTGGTTGAAACGCCGGAAGATGTCAAAAATCTCGATACCCAAGCTGAAAAATTGATCGTAACAAACCAAACGACAATGTCTCAATGGGATGTTCACGATATTATGGAGCTTGTGAAGGAAAAATATCCTCACGTTGAATATCACCAAGAGATTTGCCTGGCTACTCAGGTACGGCAGGAAGCTGTATCGGAACAGGCGAAAAAAGCGGACTTAACGATCGTTGTCGGCGACCCGAAAAGCAACAATTCAAACCGGCTCGCTCAAGTGTCAGAGGAAATAGCCGGAACAAAAGCGTACCGAATCGGCGATCTAAGCGAATTAAAATTGGAATGGCTTAAAGGCGTAAATACCGTTGCCGTTACTGCCGGAGCTTCAACACCGACACCGATCACCAAAGAAGTGATTCGCTTTTTAGAACAGTTCGATCATGAAGACCCATCAACTTGGACAATTGAACACAATGTTCCGCTCAAAAAAATCCTTCCGAAAGTGAAAGCAAAAAACTGAGGCCCTCACAGCCTCAGTTTTTTTTATAGAAAAGTAAATGGATTTGTATCCGTTTCAGAAATAAAGATATTGACGTCTACTTTTTTATCCTTACACATTGACGTCAGTTTTTTTGTGACGCCTTCTTTCATGATTTTTTCAGCGTAATGGCCTGGATCAATGACATTCAGACCAAGCATCATCGCATCATGGGCAACATGGAAATATAGATCACCTGTAACGTAAACATCTGCGCCTTTTCGTTTTGCCTGGTGGATATACTTGTTCCCGTCTCCTCCGAGAACAGCTACTTTCTTCACCATGCTGTCAGCCTGTCCCACCATTCTGACGCCGTTCACTTGAAGCTTGTCTTTCACAAACAAAGCGAATTCCTGAAGCGTCATTTCATTTTTAAGTGTTCCGACACGGCCTAGCCCTTTTTCAGCTGGTGACTGTTCGACAGGATAAACATCATAAGCCACTTCTTCATATGGATGGCTTTTTATCATTGCGTTTATAACGGCTTTTTCTATGCTTTTAGGAAACACAGTCTCCAGTCTGACTTCATGAACGAGCTCAAGCTCTCCTACCTCTCCGATAAAAGGCTGTGCGCCGTCCAGTGGCTTAAAGCTGCCAATGCCCTCAGACGAAAACGCACAATGGCTGTACTCACCGATATGGCCTGCCCCCGCATTTCCCAGCGCTCCTCTGACCTGCTCCTCATATTCTTTCGGCACGTATACGACCAGCTTTTTAAGAGGATCGGTATAAGTAGGGGCCAATACTTCAGTTTCACTCAGCTCCAAGGCCTCAGCAAGCAGATCATTTACGCCGCCATCAGCAACATCTAAGTTAGTATGAGCCGCATAGACAGCAATATCATGCTTCAAACACTTTTCAATCAGCCTTCCGCCGGGCTGATCAGTTGAAATATGCTTTAGCGGCCGGAAAATAGGAGGATGGTGCGCAATGATTAAATCAACATCTTTTTCAATCGCTTCATCGACAACGCTTTCCAATACATCCAGCGTAACCATCACATTTTTAACCGGTTTATTTAAACTGCCGATTTGCAGACCGATTTTATCGCCCTCAACTGCATAGGCTTTCGGAGAAAATTGTTCAAACAGCTGGATGACTTGCTGTCCGTTTACCGTTTTAGCCATGATCGATAACCTCCTTTAATAGCTTCATTCGATCGGTTAGTTCCTTCAATTTCTGTTTGTTATCTTCAGATGTTGCAGCACGGCTGATCTGTTCATATATGTTTTGAGTATGCTGAAGCTCTTGTGTCCATTTTTTCAAAAATACAGCATTCTTTTCTTTTGCCAAAAATGGGCCTACGAGCATTCCGGCCGGCAAAGAAATTCCTGCATAAGCTGCATCTCTGTTTCCGGATTCGGCGACAAGTACCTCATAGCACTTTCCGTCTTCCTCAAGAATCACTTCATCAATAAGTGCGTATCCTTCTTTATACAGCCACTCTCTAATATGAACGGCATGAATATTCGGCTGTAAAATAAGCCGTTCTTTACCTGTCAGTTTTTCTTTGCCTGCTTCTAAAATATGAGCGATCAGTGACCCGCCCATTCCGGCAATTGTTATGGCGTCAGCCTCACCTTTCTGAAGCACTTCCAGGCCGTCTCCTTGCCTTACCGTTATGTGTGCGCTTAAACCCGATTTTTCGACCTGCCGTTTGGCAGACAAGAATGGACCGTCTGTTATTTCTCCAGCAATAGCTTTGCTGGCTTTATGATTCAGCACCGCATAACAGGGAAGGTAAGCATGGTCAGAACCAATATCCGCTACTACGGCTCCATCCGGTATGTACTCCGCTACTGTTTGTAATCGTTTTGATAATTTTAATTCGTTCACTAGTCATCACAACTTTTCTCAATCATTTTTTCCTTTTCTATCATATAAAAAATCAGCCCGGAATCCAAGCTGAGCGAATGATTTTCAGTTTATTTCTTTGCAGGAACAACATCAAGTCGGGATGACGGACAAAAATAAAAGGCTGTCGAGAACATCTCGGCGGCCTGAGAACGTATAAGGAGAAAGATACATCCTTTATTTAATTTTAGACACCCATTCTGCCATGTCATCAAGCTTATCAGCCGGAACAAGACCGGAAGGCATTCCATTACCGCCTTTTTCAATCTTTGTTTTGATTTCAGCGACATCCTTCTTATCCCCTACACCTTTTAAACTCGGACCCGAAACCCCTTCATAATTTTCCCCGTGACACGCGATACAATTCGCCTTGTAAATATCTTCCGGTGAAGCGTTTGCATCATCTTTTTCAGCAGACTTGCTTTCTCCACCGCTCGCAATCTCGCGAGAGTCATCAAGCCCCTTTACTGATAAAAAGAAAGTCAGACCAATTCCTAAAACAGCGATTAGTAAAAATGGAATAAGCGGATTCCATTTCATTTCCCTTCCCCCTTTATGATCCTTCCCCCTATGTAAACACTTCTAATTCTAACTTATTTTTACAAAAAGTAAATGGATTGGCATACAAAAGTTTTTTATTCACACTTTATACAAAATTGAATCAAAACATGCCTATTTCTCTAACATTCCTTTTATTCTATTGTATAATGTATTGTATACGCTTACAATAGAAAATATGGATTGGTATATTGAAATTTTTCATTACAATGTTCATTTGCAAATGACATCATTTTTCAGTAAAATAAAGGCATATTATCCATATATCTTTTTAAAAAAAGAAGAACGGATCTGCAAGACCCGTTCCATCTTATTCTAGAAAATCTTTCAAACGTTTACTTCTGCTAGGATGTCTTAGTTTCCGCAGCGCTTTCGCTTCGATTTGTCGAATACGCTCTCTCGTAACTCCAAATACCTTGCCGACCTCTTCCAATGTTCTTGTACGTCCGTCATCAAGACCGAATCGAAGCCGCAATACATTTTCTTCACGATCTGTTAACGTATCAAGCACGTCTTCAAGCTGCTCTTTCAATAGCTCGTATGCCGCGTGATCTGAAGGTGAAGTAGCCTCTTGATCTTCGATGAAATCACCAAGATGGGAATCATCCTCTTCACCGATCGGTGTTTCAAGGGACACTGGCTCTTGTGCTATTTTTAAGATTTCACGTACTTTTTCAGGTGTTAAATCCATGTCTTCCGCAATTTCTTCAGGTGTTGGCTCTCTGCCTAAGTCTTGCAATAGCTGACGCTGTACGCGGATTAATTTATTAATGGTTTCAACCATATGAACGGGGATCCGGATCGTTCTCGCCTGATCGGCAATGGCGCGTGTAATCGCCTGTCTGATCCACCACGTAGCATACGTACTGAATTTATAACCCTTACGGTAATCAAATTTCTCAACGGCTTTCATCAGACCCATGTTACCTTCTTGGATCAGGTCAAGGAACAGCATTCCGCGTCCGACGTACCGTTTGGCGATGCTGACAACAAGCCGCAGGTTCGCTTCAGCCAATCTGCGTTTGGATTCTTCATCACCTTCTTCAATTTTTTGTGCATAGGCGATTTCTTCCTTTGCAGAAAGAAGGTTAACCCGGCCGATTTCCTTTAAATACATACGAACTGGGTCATTGATTTTGACACCAGGCGGTACACTTAGGTCATTAAGGTCAAATTCTTCTTCGGCTTTGGCAAGCTGCTGAATATTAGGATCTTCTGTTTCTTCATTCTCACTAATTAATTCAACACCTTGTTCACCTAAAAATTCATAATACTCATCCATTTGGTCTGATTCAATCTCAAAGCTGGACATACGCTCAGCAATTTCTTCATATGTCAAAACGCCACGTTTTTTACCAGACTCGGTTAATTGTTCTTTCACTTGGTCGAATGTTAATTCAGTTTCGTGGGTTTGTTTATCAGCCATTATGGATCCCTCCTTCCAAAGCTTGCAACGAATTCTAAAAGCGGTATGATTCTTATTCGGTCCATTCAGGCGTTTTCTATGTGAACTGCCTTTAACAATGTGCGAATAATGAAATGACAATTCATGATGAGGTCAAGCGATCTATTTGCTCCTCCGCAAGGAATCATTGCCAATGAAAGCTCCTCATCAGTTGTCCCGGTTATTTTAAAGATCGGTTCAAAGTAACGATTTCTTGAGCCAGAGATGCCGCTCTCAAAAAATCTTTTTGCCTTTCGGCTTCGGCTCTTTCCGCCTCTTTTTCTTTTATCATTGACCATTTTCTGTGATTCAACACTTTTTTCACATAATCTGATAACTCGGCCTCGCTGAGTTCTTGATTAATCTGAAGCATTAAAATATCAGACAGTACCTGGCTTATATGATCATCCGTTACCCTGGCCATAAGATGCTGAGGCGTCAGCTCGGCACCCTCTTCATAAAAAGCGTACAGATAGGCTGCCAAAGCGCGGTGTTCATCAATATTAAACTCAAACCCGACCCGGTCAATGACTTTTTTTATGACGCCCCTGTCACGAAGCATATGCGCCAGTAAAAGCCTTTCTGCATTTTCATACGCCGGGCGCAGCCGTTTTTGCCTTGCCTTAGTTGTCAAATGCGCTCTTCTTGTTTTCGTTTCACTGCTGCTGTCAGCAGGTTTGTTTTGCCTGCCGAATACAGTCAGCTGCTCAGTTAATGAATCCTGGGAAATCGAAAATTCGGAAGCAAGCTGTTTCACATAGACTTCCTGTTCAAGTGATCCTGACAGCGCGCTGATTTCTTTAAGCACTTCTTTAATGTAGGCTAATCGATCGCCTTCATCGGACAGGTTCTTTCCTTTCCGGAAATATTGCATTTTAAACGCCATTACCGTAACGCTTGCATCGACAATGTCGTTTTTGAATTTTTCTCCGCCGTACTGTTTAATGTAATCGTCAGGGTCCAATCCGTCAGGGATCATTGCGACTCTGACTTTACAATCTTTTTTCTGAAGAAGCTCTGCAGCTTTCAAGGTGGCTTCATATCCGGCTTTATCAGAGTCATAGCAAAGAATAATCTCCTCCACGTTTCTTCTCAGAATCTTTACATGATCATCTGTCAGAGACGTGCCCATCGTCGCTATACTCTCTTTTACGCCTGAGTTTACCGCTGATATGACATCAGCGAATCCCTCGAATAAGACAGCTCTTTCCTGCTTTCTGATATGAAGCCGGGCCTTGTGAAAATGATAAAGCAGCTTGCTTTTATGAAAAAGCGGCGTTTCCGGACTGTTCATATATTTTGGCTGCTGGCTGCCAAGCGCTCGGCCTGAGAAAGCCACAACAGCTCCATGATGGTCATGGATCGGAAACATGATCCGGTTTCTGAAACGGTCAAAATATCCGCTTCCGTCTTCGCGTCTGATTAGCAGACCCGCTTTTTCCATTTGCGTTTCACTGAAGCCCCGCTTGACGAGAAATTTTGTTATGAAATCCCAAGAATCAAGAGCATAGCCGATCTGAAATTCATCAATCAGCTCTTTTGTAAACCCTCTTGCAAGCAAATAATCCAGCGCTTCTTGACCTTCTTTTGTATTTATTAACAAATGATGGTAAAATTTCTTCAGAAGCTCATGAGCCTCCGCCATTTTTTGTTCTCCGGAGGATTCTGGCCGGACTGCGGTGTGAACCGTTATATCATCTGGAAAATCAATGTGGTATTTGTCCGCAAGGTGGGAAACTGACTCAGCAAACGAATAGCCCTCCATCTGCCTCAAAAAGGAGAAAACATTGCCGCCCGCTCCACAGCCGAAGCAATGAAAAATCTGTTTGTCTGGCGATACGGAAAACGAAGGTGTGCTTTCTCCGTGAAAAGGACAGAGTCCAAAGTAGTTTCGGCCTTGCTTCTTTAATTGAACATAATCACCTATGACTTCAACGATATCTGCCGACTTTTGCACCTTGTCTACAATTTCATCTGGTATCCGATTTCCCATCTTATAACACTCCGTCGTACATTATTCGATGTTTTAGTGCAAAATCCCTTCATCGTTCGACAGGATTTTTTGCAGCAGTGTAACAAATCGTTCTCGATCTTCATGATTCAATTTTTTAGGCCCTTTGGCATATATGCCTTTTCTCCTTTGTTTGCCGGAAACATGACGGCCTTCAAGGGCAAAATCAATCGTATCTTCCTTGTAAAGACGCCCTCTCTCCGACATGACGGTGACATTCCTGTTCACAAGCAGGGATGCTAAACCAATATCCTGCGTCACCACGACATCTCCCGGTTTTACATGATTTGCGATATATAAATCAGCAGCTTCTTTATGAGGATCAACATACTTCCATTTTTCTTCCTGACTTCTTGAAAGCTGGTAATGTTCAAATGAAGCGACAAAAAGAACTTGAACTTCATAATCGGATGCTGTTTGTAAAATTTCGTCTTTTACGGGACAAGCATCAGCATCGACAAAAATCGTCTTTTCTTTTTCATTAAGAAGAGTAATTCTCCATCCCTCCATTAAACTCCTGCATAAAAGCAAGCAAAATCGCACACCCTGCAAAAATGCGGGTGTATATGAATTTGTCGAAAAATTTCCGGGAGAAATTCTTGACATCTTACCCATAATAGTTTATTCGTATCACACTAACCTTAAACCTAAAATTAATCATTTTATCACAATTTTTTATTATAATACAAACTTCACAAAGATGCTATTGTTTTTCATTATTCCCTTTTGGCAAAGTCAAAAACCCAGGATAGAGCGTCCTGAGTTACATGTTTTTCGTTTTGAGATGATGGATAATATTTGCTGTTTCTTCTACTGCTTTATTTGAAACATCTACAACCTGGCAGCCGATTCGATCCACGATCTTTTCGAAATATTCCAGTTCCTCTTTAATTCTGTTGATATTTGCATAGATGGCCTTGTCATTGAGGCCAAGCGATTTTAACCGTTCTTTTCTGATATGATTCAGTTTATCCGGACTAATCTTCAGGCCGATGCATTTTTTCGGGTCAACATTAAAGAGCTCTTCCGGCGGGTCAACCTCCGGAACAATCGGAACATTGGCAACCTTCAGCCGCTTGTGGGCAAGATATTGAGATAACGGTGTTTTAGAGGTTCTCGATACACCGATCAAAACGATATCAGCTTTTAAAATGCCTCGTGGGTCACGCCCATCATCGTATTTAACAGCAAATTCAATCGCTTCGACCTTTTTGAAATAATCTTCATCAAGCTGGCGGACCCGTCCCGGTTCATATTTCGCCGTTAAACCGTAGGCTGTTTCCATTTTATCAATTAACGGGCCGATAATATCATAATATAAAACATTTGCTTTTTCCGCTTCGGCAATCAAATATTCTCTTATTTCCGGCACCACAAGTGTAAAACAGATAATGCCTCCATCTGCTTTTGCAAGTGAAATCACTTCATTGATAGTGCCAATGTCTTCAACATAAGGAATTCTTCTTACATGTGTATCATCCGCTGAGCCGTTAAATTGGCTTAATGCAGCTTTGACTACCAATTCGGCCGTTTCACCGACGGAATCCGATACAACATAGATGATGCGGTTATTCATATTATCCCCCCGTTAGTCTGCGCTCTTATAGGATTTCATTTTCTGATAAACTGACAAGTATTTTGGTCATATTCGTTTTCGTCACTCTGCCGATCACTTCATATCCTTTATCGGTATCTTTGATGACAGGCAGCGCATCGATTTGTTTTTCAATTAAGTGCTTTGCAATGTCCATCACATAATCCTCGCGTCTGCACACTGTAATATTCGGCATTCTAGTCATAATAATGTGCACAGGGACAGAAGTAAGCTCCTGCTGGCCGATGCTGGCTCGTAGTAAATCCTTTCGTGAAAGCACTCCGACTAAAACAGCATCACGGTCCACTACAAACAGAGTACCTACATCTTCTAAAAACATGGTGCAAATCGCATCATATACAGAAACGTTCTCGTGAATAACGACGGGGATAGATTGAAAGTCTTTCACCTGAAGCTTTTTCAGTTTATCTGCCAAAAGCTGCGTGCCGGTTTTTCCAGTATAGAAATAACCGACTCTCGGGCGCGCCTCAAGGAAACCTGACATGGTGAGTATGGCTAAATCCGGACGCAGTGTTGCTCTTGTTAAATTCAGCTGTTCGGCAATATGCTCCCCTGTAATCGGTCCGTTTTCTTTTACAATCTGCAAAATATGTTCTTGCCGTTTATTTAGTTCGATCGTACTCACCACCTTTTCACTTCGTATCTATGTAAAGAAATAATAAACCATATTATAACGTAAATGCTTTGTAATCAAACAAAAAAACTTTCAAATGGGGAAAAGACGATTACCGATCACACAGCAACCGCCTTTTCTTTCTTTATTTTACAATAAGGGCATTCATATTAGCAAAGGACTTGATCTGATCCGCCAAGCTTACCATTTGCGCTAATCGGTTTGCCTTTAATGTCTCGTTATCAGCAATAACCATCGTATGGTCGAAATAAGCATCAATCGGTTCCTTCAAGGCCGCAAGGGAAGTAAGTGCCGCCTCATAATCCTTTTTGCTGAAGCTTCCCTGCAGATTTTGTTTAGCAGTTTGATAAGCTTCGTACAGCTTCGCTTCGTATTCATTTTCGAATAAATCAGGCTGAATTTCCGCGCGAACTCCTTTTTTGCTGATAGAAATCACTCGGCCTAAAGCTTCTGCTGTTTCCTTAAAGCCTGGCGCACCCAGTTTTTGTTCCAGCACTTGCGCTTTGTGGAGCGCCGAATATGGCTCAAGCTCAGAGCTTTCCAGCACGGCATCTATTACATCATGTCTGATCTGCTCCGCATTTAAGACGTATTTTAGACGCTGAGTGAAGAAATCTAACAGTTCGGTTTCTTTTTCGGTTTGTACGAAAGTCAGCAGCTCTTCAAACGAAATGCCCCAGTTCCGGTCAAGCAGAATAGCGACAATACCGCTCGCTTGGCGGCGCAAGCCGTAAGGATCCTGTGAACCAGTCGGAATGACGCCAATAGAGAAGAAGGATGCGATTGTATCCAGCTTATCCGCCATGGCAACTACCGCCCCAGTGAAAGTGGAAGGCGTTTCTCCGCCTGCAGATCTAGGCATATAGTGTTCGTTGACAGCTGCGGCTACAGCATCATGTTCGCCAAGCATTTTCGCATACTTTTCACCCATAATTCCTTGAAGCTCAGGGAACTCATATATCATGTGTGTCACAAGGTCGAATTTAGAAATTTCAGCAGCACGTTTCACATGTTTTAATGTATCTTCATCAGCTTGAAGACGGACAGCAAGCTTCTCTGCGATCGCTGTTACTCTTCTTACCTTATCAGCGAGAGAGCCAAGCTCTTCATGGAACACAATGTTTTCAAGCTTCTTCACATTTTCATCAATGTTCAGTTTCTGGTCTTCCTTGTAGAAGAAGGCAGCATCTGATAAACGCGCACGCAGCACTTTTTCATTGCCTCGCGCGACATTTTCGATCGCGTGGCTGTTTCCGTTACGGACTGTGATAAAGTAAGGCAGCAAATCTCCGTTTTTGTCTTTAACAGGGAAATAGCGCTGATGCTCTTTCATTGTCGTTACAAGCACTTCCTCAGGAATGGACAGAAACTCAGATTCAAATGACCCGTAAAGAGCCGTCGGATATTCTACTAAATGATTGACCTCATCAAGGAGGTCCTCGTCAACCGGAATACTCCAATTGTTTTCTTCGGCCATTGCTTCCAGCTGCGATTGAATCATCTGTTTGCGAACATTTGGATCAGCAATAACATGCTGCTGTTTCAGCTGTTCTTCATAACTTGAAGGCGATTCAATAGACACTTCATGCCCCAGGAACCGGTGCCCCTGTGTCGTCCGGCCTGACTCAACATTTGTGATTGCAAACGGAATGACATCCTGGCCAAATAAAGCGACAATCCATTTAATCGGACGGATATAACGGAGATCTTCATTTCCCCATCTCATGTTTTTCGGGAAATGGAGGCTTGTAATTAAGCTGTTCAGTTCAGGCAGAAGCGTTTTGGTTTCTTGTCCTGCTTGGAATTTTTGCACAAAAACATATTCCGTGCCTTTTATTTCTTTCATGTACAAGTCTTCCACGCTGGCACCTTGGCCTTTTGAAAACCCAATCGCCGCTTTTGTCCAGTTGCCGTCAGCATCAAGGGCGATTTTTTTTGCAGGCCCTTTTGCTTCTTCTTTTATATCATCCTGCTTTTCTGCTACACCCTTTACTAAAACAGCAAGGCGTCTCGGTGTATTAAAAAGCTTCACTTCACCGTGTGCAATATTTTTTTCTGCAAGCCAGCCTGTCAGCTTTTCACCAAGCTGAACCATGCTTTCATTCAAAAAGCGCGCCGGCATTTCCTCTAATCCGATCTCTAAAAGTAAATCCTGTTTACTCATGAGAAGAACCCTCCCCTTTAAGCATTGGGAACCCTAGTTTTTCTCGTTCCTCATAATAGGTTTTTGCGACTTTTCTTGCTAAATTCCGCACTCTTCCGATATAGCCTGTCCGCTCTGTAACAGAGATTGCCCCTTTGGCGTCAAGAAGGTTGAATGTGTGCGAGCATTTAAGCACGTAGTCATATGCGGGATGCACAAGACCGTTATCCATTTGCTTGATCGCTTCTTTTTCATACGTGCTGAATAATTGGAACAGCATATCAACATCAGATGTTTCAAATGTATAAACGGAATGCTCGTACTCAGCCATCATAAATAAATCTTTCACAGTAAACCCTGACGTCCACTCAAGATCAAATACATTTTCTTTATCCTGTATATAAGAGGCCAGACGCTCAATTCCATATGTAATTTCCACGGAAACAGGCTTACACTCAAGTCCCCCAACCTGCTGGAAATACGTGAATTGTGTAATTTCCATCCCGTCAAGCCATACTTCCCAGCCAAGACCCGCACAGCCTAAAGACGGATTCTCCCAGTTGTCCTCAACAAAACGGATGTCATGCTCAAGCGGATCAATTCCGAGAGCGCGCAAAGAGTCTAAATACAGCTCTTGAATGTTATCAGGTGATGGTTTAATGATGACCTGAAATTGATGATGCTGATAGAGTCTGTTCGGGTTTTCTCCGTATCGGCCGTCAGCTGGGCGTCTTGACGGCTCAACGTAAGCCACTTTCCACGGCTCAGGACCGATACTGCGCAAAAATGTATACGGGCTCATCGTGCCGGCCCCTTTTTCTACATCGTATGCCTGCATGAGCACACAGCCTTCATTAGACCAATGCTTCTGCAGGGTTAGAATCATGTCTTGAATATTCATTTCAAGCACCTCCACTTTTCTTTCCATAAAATTGCTGCGGCAGCAACCAAAAAACTCCCGTCTCTATGCTTGCCAGCCGCAAACATAGGGACGAGAGTTCTCCCGCGGTTCCACCCTAGTTGCTGAGAACAAAATCCCAGCCTCTTTTTTAAAATTGCTCAAGAATGCCTTTCGTTGCGCGCTCATCCTTAGCTTACACCGTCCTAAGGTCGCTTTTATGAGGTAAACGCAAGTACTTCTTTCTCTCACTGCAACATATTTTATAATAAATGATCATATAAAAAGATGGGCCATATGTCAACTTTTGTTTTCACCCATAAGATGTTTCATGCTCTCCATTTGATCTAAAAAACGCTTCGATTTCAGATAAACCCCTGAATATTCTTCGTAGTACAAGTCAATAACTTGCTTTAATTCTTTTTTCGTTTCCTGCTTTAAAGACACATTGCCAATCCTTGAAAGATCGAAGTAATAAAACAGTCTCAAAAGCCTTGCCGTTTGCGGTTTAATCGGCACCTTGTAAGGGTCTTTGTCAAAGCAGCGGTGGCAAATAAAACCGTTATCGCGAACAGAAAAATGGAATGTCCCATCCTGGCTTTTACAATGCACACAGTGATTAAGCTCAGGATACAGTCCCATCACAGCAAGCATCTTCATTTGAACAATGAAAGTAATAACATCCGGGTCTGTTCCTTCGTCAAGCTGTTTAAAGGATTCTAAAATAAATTCAAACAAATAGGGATTTGGTTTTTTTTCTTCTGTGCCTTTGTCAACGAGCTCAGCAATAAAAGCTGCATATGCAGTTAAAAACAAATCCTCTCTGATGCCTCTCATGCTGAGGATCATTTCACCCTGCTGAAGGGTTCCGAGGCCTGTTGTTTTCTGCATTAAGAATGAACCATACAAAAAGGGCTGGCTGACTGCTGATAAACGGCTGTTCGGTTTTTTGGCTCCTCTGGCCATAACACCTATTTTTCCGTGTTCTCTTGTCAGTAAAGTAACAATTTTATTCGTCTCTCCGTAATCATTGGTACGAAGAACGATTCCTTCACATTTTGTCAGCATTTCCGCACCTTCCTAAAACAGGAGCGGTCAAGAGGTCTATAAAATTGGAAAATCAAATCGGGCTAGCTCATCTTCTAGTTCTTCGGGTCTTTCCATGTTCTCTTTTTCCAGTTCTTTAAAAAGAAGATACGTATCAACATTTCCTGTTTGAGAAAATACGTTCCAGGTAAAATTCAACACAAGAAACCCACCTTTCTGTAGTTAAACTAGCTTACCTAAACTCCAAATTCTTACCTTTATCTTGACCAGATGTCCTCCATTTCATGTTAAACAAAATTTGCTAATGTATCCCTGTTCATGTGAGATAATGACACAGCAAGTGATTAATATTCATCCTCTTTAAAGCCGAAGTCGCGAAGCTGGGACATTTTGTTACGCCAGTCTTTCTGCACTTTTACCCACAATTCTAGATAGACGCGGGAACCTAAGAGGGCCTCGATATCCGCTCTCGCTCTTTTTCCGACTTCTTTCAGCAGGCTGCCTTTTTTCCCGATGACAATGCCTTTTTGAGAATCCCGTTCGACCACAATTGTTGCCGCCACGTGCACGGATCCGTTGTCTTGCCCTTTAATCGATTCGATGCTTACCGCAATGCTGTGCGGGATCTCTTCCCTTGTCAGATGCAGCACCTTTTCCCTGATCAGCTCAGAAATGATAAAGCGCTCCGGATGATCGGTCACCTGATCACTCGGATAAAACTGCGGACCTTCAGGCAAATATGCTTCAATCTGCGCCAGCAATGTTTCAATGTTATTTCCCTCTAATGCAGAGATCGGAACAATTTCCTTAAAAGGATATCGCTTGCGGTATTCGTCAATTAGCAGAAGCAATTGATCAGGATGGATCTTGTCAATTTTGTTTACGATTAAGAAAACAGGTGTCGAGGTATTCTGTAATTTCTCAATAATGAACTCGTCGCCCTTACCATAGCCTTCCTCAGCATTGATCATAAATAAGATCAAATCGACTTCTTTTAATGTATTTTGCGCCACTTTCATCATAAAGTCCCCAAGCTTATGCTTAGGCTTATGAATTCCTGGTGTGTCAATAAAAATCGTTTGTGATGTGCCTGTCGTTAATACCCCTTGCACCTTATTTCTTGTTGTTTGGGGTTTATCACTCATGATCGCGATTTTTTGGCCGATCACTCTGTTCAAAAAAGTAGACTTTCCTACGTTTGGTCTTCCGATAATGGATACAAATCCTGATTTAAAGCTTTCGTTCGTCATGTAAATCCTCCGATGAAAATGCGCCTGGCAATAATTCTTCTGCAGTCATTTCTTGTATTTGTCCTTGTAAATTGGTCAGCACGATAATAACGTCCTTTGTGCAGAGCTCAGAAATCACCTGCCGGCAGGCTCCGCACGGTGATACTGGTCCCGGGGTGTCAGCAGCTACTGCCAGCATCTGAAACTCAGTATCGCCTTCAGAAACAGCTTTAAATAAAGCGGTACGCTCAGCGCAGTTGCACATGCTGTATGCCGCATTCTCTATATTGCAGCCTCTGTACACTTTTCCATCTTTGGTAAGAAGAGCGGCTCCTACTTTAAACTTGGAATACGGTGCATATGCCATGTCACGCGCTTTTAAAGCTTCTGTTATCAATTTCTGTCTGTTCATGTGTACATGTTCCTCTCTTACCTATAATGGTACCGCTATCACTTTATATTTTACATAATGGCGCTCCTTTTTTCACGCCCATTTCTAAAAATGTAAAATAAATGTAAGAATTTTCAGCCAGACAGCTTTGGCAAAAAAATAAGTAAACCAATAATACACGAAATCACGGCAAAAACGCAAACAGCCCCGGCAGCAGCGTCCTTAGCCGCCTTAGCAAGCGGGTGATGTTTATCTGTTACTAAATCAACCGTGTGTTCAATAGCTGTATTTAAAAGCTCCAGTGAAAGCATTCCGCCAATCAAAAGAAAAATAATAGCCCACTCTGTCAGGCTAAGATTAACGAGAAAACCGCAAATGATAACGGCGCAGGCAGCCGCGGCATGAAATTGAAAATTCCGCTCCGTCCGCGCCGTTCTCCATATGCCCCGCCCTGCGTGCACGAAGCTCATTAGGAATCGCTTCAGCTCATTTCTATGATCTCTTGAGTCCATAGGCGTCCAGCAAATCCTTTTGCTTAGTAAACATCTCCTCTTCTTCCTCTTTCGTCATATGGTCATATCCTAAAAGATGCAGGAATCCATGTACCGCTAGAAAGCCAAGCTCTCTCTTGAAAGAATGGTTATATTCTTCAGCCTGCTCTCTTGTACGATCTGCACTGATGATAATGTCACCTAGAACCGGCGGCATTTCAGCACCGACAATTTCAACTTCGTCTTCTCCCTCTTCTTCAAGAGCAAAAGAGATGACGTCTGTCGGCGTATCCTTTCCCCGATACTCTTTATTGATCTGCTGAATGTCTTCATTGGTAACGATCGTGACAGAAACCTCAGCCTGGTCCTGAACTCCTTCGCGCTCAGCGGCAAATTGAAGCAGATTTTCTACTTCTTTAAGCATCTCTTCAGAGACACTTCCGGTTTCATCTACGATATCAATCAATAAACTCATCTATTTCACCTTCTTAGTAGCCTCCGGATATTCAATCCGGGAGTGGAAAATTCCTTTTAATGTTGCACAAAGCGTTTTTGCGATTGTATCAAGCTCTTTAAATGTCAAATCGCATTCACTAAACTGTCCGTCCTGAAGCTTATCGGATATAATGCCCCGGACAAGCTTTTCAATTCGTTCAGGATTTGGATTATGCATCGATCTGACAGCCGCTTCGACACTGTCTGCCACTGATATAATCGCGGCTTCTTTTGACTGCGGCTTCGGTCCCGGGTAACGGAATTCTTCCTCTGTAATCTGATCGCCTTTTTCTTTCGCTTTATAATAAAAGAATTTCAAAAGAGAGGTCCCGTGGTGCTGCTCAGCAATATCCACAAGCTCCTTTGGAAATTTATAGCTCCTCAGCATATTCGCCCCGTCAGTGGTATGCGAAATAATGATATTTTTACTGAGTTGCGGAGAAAGCTTATCATGCGGATTGTCAATATTCATTTGATTTTCAATAAAATATTGCGGCCGCTTTGTTTTTCCGAGGTCGTGATAATACGCACCGACTCTTGCAAGCAAACCATTTGCCCCTACCGCCTCGCAGGCGGCCTCTGACAAATTGGCTACCATGACGCTATGGTGATATGTACCTGGTGTTTCTGTCAGTATTTTTCGAAGCAGCGGATGGTTAGGGTTGGACAGCTCGATCAGCCTCATTGTGGACAAAATGCCGAAACCTGTCTCAAAAAACGGCATAAGCCCGATAATTAATACGGAGGAAGCAAATCCCGACACAACCCCCATCAGCATGAGCGTCCCGATTTCCAAGCCTGACAGCGCGGTGTTTTGAATCAATAATAGAGATAGAACCACAATCATATTGATAAACGCCACAAAAAGCCCGGTCTGCAAAATTTTTGATCTGCCATTGTGTTTTCCTAAAAACAAAACACCGGAAATACCGCTGATCAAATAATAAATACCAATGACATAATTAAATGTTCCTGTCACACCTTGATTAAACATCATACTTCCGCAAATCGCAAGAATGATACTTCCTAAAATAGCGATCCGTTCATTCATCAGCAGCTTGATTAAGATTGCACCGGCCGCAATAGGAACAAGATAGCCAATATTGTTATATTCCATCTTTTGAAATAAACTGACAACCTCCATAATAACAAGCAAAAGCGTTGTAATAATGGAGAATAATAGGATCGACTGGTTTTTGAATTTCAGATTTTGATTCTGTTTTTCGAAATAGTAAACGAGTGTAGCAATGAAAAGCCCGATCATAATCAAAAGGCCGCTAATCGGCTTGAACAAATTGGAGTTATTTAACAATCCGGTCAGCTCAAGTTTTCTGTACACTTCCCGATCAATGAGGTCATTTTCTTCCACGAGCACCTGCCCCTGTTTGATCTGAACCTGCTGAACATTGTCTGACGCTTCCTGGCGTTTTGCCTCTGTTGCTTTTGGATCGAAGACGTAATTCGGAATAATGGCGTAACGCCCGATTTCCGTGGCGGCTCCCAAATATTTAGACGGGATAGAATTACTCTTCAGTTCTTTTTGCACTTTATCTTTTGCTTCAGATAATTTATCCGACGGGATTTCACTGCTCATCACTGAGTTTACTGCTGTTATGACAGTATCTCTGACAAATGAAAAATCTTCATGGTCCGCCTTCAGCAAAGTCTTGATGGCATCCTCTGATATAGAATCATTCACATCTGACGTCAGCTTATTTTTCACCGACTTAATCATTGTTTTTTCTGATGGTGAACTGCTGTCTTCTTCTGCTGATTTTTTCACTTCACTGATACTGTCGAATATCGATGACACAAGATCAATTCGATTGTCTGTATAATCTTTCTTTAAGGTATATTGATCTTCGACCGCATCCTCAGCAGCTTGCTTTTTTTCCTCTGTCGCTTTTTGATCTTCCACGGTTGCCGGAGCATAAATGGTCTTGTCGCTGACTGAAAACAGGTCTAAATCAAGCGTTTCCGGCTTCACATGTACAAAAAGCAATGCGAACATAATCGCAGCCAGCAGAAGATACAGCAGTACATGCATGGAACGGGCATTTTTAAAGCCGCGCCACTTTTTTGAGCCGCTTTTGGTCTTCCCCTTCTTTTTCAACACAAGAACCTCCTCTAGAAAATCAAGCTCATAAGCAAAAATGACCCGATAACGCGCGATCGGGTCATTCAGGATTAATTTTGCTTATCGTATGCTTCAATAATTTTCGCAACAAGCGGATGTCTGACCACGTCTGTCTGGTCCAGTTCAATCACAGAAATGCCGTTGATTTCTTTCAGCATCTCTCTCGCTACTGCAAGTCCCGATTTGACGCCTTTCGGCAGATCAATTTGGCTAACGTCACCTGTAATGATCATTTTAGAGCCAAAACCCAGTCTCGTCAAAAACATTTTCATCTGGGCAGGCGTAGTGTTCTGTGCTTCATCAAGTATAACATAGGCATCATCAAGCGTCCGGCCTCTCATATAAGCGAGCGGAGCGATTTCAATGACTCCTCTTTCCAGCAGCCGTTCTGTATGATCTGTTCCAAGCACATCATGAAGAGCGTCATACAGCGGGCGCAAATAAGGATCTACTTTCTCTTTGAGGTCACCTGGTAAAAAACCGAGGCTTTCACCGGCTTCTACCGCAGGTCTTGTTAAAATGATTTTTTTAATATGTCCGTTTTTCAATGCGTGGACTGCTTTTACGACAGCAAGGTACGTTTTTCCAGTTCCTGCCGGGCCGATGCCAAATACAAGATCATCTCGTTTCATGGCGGCTACGTATTCCCGCTGTCCCATGGTTTTCACACGGATCGATTTGCCTTTTGCGTTTTTTGTAATTTCTTCTTCGTACATGCTTTCAAAATATTCAAGTTCATTCTTTTTTGCCATCTTGATGGCGGAAATCACATCACGTTCAGAGATCTCTATCCCCTTGCGAATTAATGCGAGAAGTGATCCCAGCAGCCTGTCGGCAATCTGAAACGATTCTTCATCGCCTGAAATATAAATCGTTTCGCCTCGCGTAATGATATTTACATCCAGATCTTTCTCCATCAGTGTCAAAAAAGAATCTTGATTCCCGAACAGTGAAAGCGCTTCGTCCGGGCTTTTCAGTTTTTGATTCATCGCAAGTAAATGTTCTGTCATTCTTCAGTCTCCCTGACAATAGGTGTGGTTTGAACGATATCTTCTATAACTTGGTAGAGAATAATCAACTTTACTTTACCATTCTCGACTGTCTGGTGCAAAACTTTTTCACTTTTCACCTCGCCGTCCTCGCCTATTTTACTCTCTACATCCCGTTTACCCATTTTGATTCCTTCTTGAACTGCTTCTTCTTTCGTATATTTTCGCAAAGCCTCTTCACTTTCTCTCGTTTGCTCTTTGATATAAGAAACAGGGAGCTCCAAACCGAGAAAATGAAGCGAATGCTTCTCTTGTTCTGTTTTTGGATGTTTTAATTCTTCTTTTTTAAGCGTTATCCCCCAGATTGGGAAAGCCCATGAGCCAAAAGAAAGCTTGTGCTTTGTCCTTACTTTGCCCGTATAGACGTTAAATAATGTTTCAAGGGGCACTGTTACTTCAGATCTGTACCAAGTCTCGCCGTAAATTTCAGCTTTAGAGGCGACTTCCTGCTGCTCATCTTCGCTTCCGATTAAGCCGGAGACAAGCATTTGCCCCTTTTCCACATGATCATGGATTGCGGCCATAGGCTGTCCTTTCTGGACAAACATTCTTGTAATGGTTGCTTTCTTTTTGGCGACAATGTGGCGTGGACTGACATACTTTTCTTTTTCAGGCTCATTTTTCTCTACAACTTTCATGTGGATGGTCGTGCCTTTCAAATCGACTCCGACCCACGTGATATTGTCTATTCCGTTGGTTAACGATTTTTGTATTTTTTCGGGAGACTGCATTAAAAATTGCAATCGCCCTTTTTTGACGCCGATTTCCTTTAAATGTTGCATCATTTGGTGCTCCGTTTCAGGCTTTGCACCAGTCACTTCAATTTTCCACACCATATTGGAGAGCAAAAACAAAAGGATAAAAAAAAGCGCAAAACCAATCGTGAAACCTAAATTCAGTTTGGATTTCAGCAATAAGAACGGGAATCCTTTTCGATTGATAAAACGGGCTTTACAGTCAAATTCTCTTCTGACACGCCGAAAGGCATGTACATCCTGAAGCTGTATATATAACAAGACGGCTTCTTTCTTTTTTTTCAGATGAAAGATCGGAATCCCTCTTCTTGTGCATTCATTAAGGAGCCGTTCAATGCCTCGTCCCGTCACTTCAAGCTGGACCTTACCACCAAAAAAAGACAGCCATTTATTTTTCACAACATTTCCCCCTCGGCTTTATGACTCAACATATCGAACGACATCAATCGTACCCTCCAAAAGTATTTCTTCCGGAAGAATCGCTTTGATCACAAAGTTTTTTCCAGATATGATGCACTGGCCCTGCTTAAGCATCAGCCTCACTTCATTCTCACTGAACAGCAGAAGGCCTCTGTGGTTTTCTATGTAGATATGAAGTCTGCCGACCATTGTGATCCGCGGCAGATCCATCATAACGTCCGGGGGAATTTCCAATGCTCTTGTCAGCCAAGCTTTTAAACGATTCTTTCTTTGCCCCATACAAAAAGAACCCCCTTTCATCTCATATGTATGATTTGAAAGAGGGTTCTAACACTTAATTTTTGCGGGCTGCTCGCATTGTGTGATGAGGTTTTTTTGCCCTTGGCGGACCGAATACCTCGCCTAAGACGATGCCTTGCACCACAGTGTCTTTATTGACCTGAAGCAGTTTTTGCTTGGTATACACAGCTTTATGTTTGGCGGCAGTAAGATCCCGCTCAAGCCCTTTCAGGTTTCTTTCCGTTTCCTTCCGTCTGTCTTCAGCTTCTTGTCTCATCTGTTCCAAGCGGTTTGGAATAGGTGCTGGCGTTTCTTCAGCTGATTGTTTAGTTTGAACAGAAGCAGGTTTCATTGTCTGCGGCTTTTTTCTTTTTTGATTTTGATTGTTTTTTTCTTCTTCTTTTTTCACTTTGCCGAAAATCGTGGAAATAATTCCGATAATCGCTGCAATAACAAGCGGATTCGTCAGTATATCTTCCATCACTATTCTCCCTTCTGCATAGAGAGATTATGATTTGCGGTCTTCATCCGATTGGTCTTTCGTTAATTTACCGAATGAATCACGCATATCTGTGTCTGCATCAATGTTTTTAATATTCATGTAGTCCATGACACCGATATTTCCTTCGCGCAGGGCTTCGGCCATCGCAAGCGGCACTTCCGCTTCGGCTTCAACCACTTTAGCTCGCATTTCTTCTACACGTGCGCGCATTTCCTGCTCTTGAGCAACAGCCATTGCACGGCGTTCTTCGGCTTTGGCCTGTGCAATATTTTTGTCGGCCTCTGCCTGATCCGTCTGCAAGATCGCCCCGATGTTTTTACCAATGTCAACATCAGCAATATCAATCGAAAGAATTTCAAAGGCGGTTCCTGAATCCAGGCCTTTACCGAGAACCGTTTGAGAAATCATATCAGGGTTCTCCAGCACTTTTTTGTGATTTTCGGATGAACCGATTGTAGAGACGATCCCTTCGCCTACACGGGCTACAATCGTTTCCTCACCCGCACCCCCGACAAGGCGGTCGATATTGGCTCTTACTGTAATTCTCGCTTTCGCCTTCACTTCAATTCCGTCCATAGCAACACCTGCAATAAACGGTGTTTCAATGACCTTCGGATTAACGCTCATTTGCACGGCTTCCAATACATCACGGCCGGCAAGGTCGATGGCTGCACAGCGTTCAAATGTAAGCTCAATATTAGCACGCTGAGCTGCGATAAGTGCGTTAACGACTCTATCTACATTCCCTCCGGCAAGATAGTGGCTTTCAAGCTGGTTTGTTCCAACGTCGAGTCCCGCTTTATGCGCTTTAATCAGCGGATTAACCACCCGGTTCGGTATGACGCGGCGAAGCCTCATCCCTATTAGAGTGAAAATGCTGATTTTAACTCCGGCTGCTAAAGCTGAAATCCAGAGCATAACAGGTACAAATGTAAAAAATACAGCTAAGACAATGATCCCTACTACGACAATAGCCAGTATCATTAATGTTGATGGGTCCATGCTACTTCTCCTCGTTTCTGTTTAAATTTCTCTCACGACAATGCGCGAGCCTTCCACTTTGATTACTTTTACTTTTTTATCTTTCTCTGTAAATAATCCTTCAGATACCACATCAAGACGTTCGTCATCGATAATGACGGTTCCCGCGGGACGCAGCGGCGTAAAGGTCACGCCCTCCTTGCCGATTAAGTCCGTGCGCGTTTGGTTTGATACATAACCGCTCTCTGTATTTGTAGAATCATTTAATATAAATTTCTTAAAGAATTTCATACGCTTTCCCAACACCCTTGTCAGTAAAATGAAAGCTGTAATGGAAACAGCTGAGGCGATCAAGAGAGAAACCGCCATGACTGTGAAGCTTCCCGCGGCCAAAAATAAGCTCGCAACAATTGCTCCCAAGCCAAGTAAACCAATGATTCCTCCGGGGAGGAATATCTCCATCAGGATCAGAATCACCCCTGCTATAAAGAGGAGAACCGTTTCATATCCGGCAAGACCCGTTGCAAGATGTCCGTAAAAAAACAGGATCAAAGCGATCAATCCTGCTGTTCCAGGCAGACCGACACCAGGAGAAAAAAGCTCAACAGTAAGACCTAAAAAGGCAATTGTCAATAAAATAGGAACAACAATCGGACTGGTCAGCCACCTTGCTGCCTTTTCTGCAAAGCTTTCTTCAGCATAGCTGATATGTGCATCTTCGTATCCAAGCTTCTTCACAAGCGCGGATAGATTGTTAACAGTTCCTTCTGAATAGCCTACGTCAACAGCTTTTTCCGCATTCAGCGTAAGCAGATCTCCCTTCGGCGCGCCCGCTTCTCTTGCATCTACATCAGGGTCTGCCATGGCACGCGCATATTTTGGATCACGGTTGTTTTTAGCTGCGGCATCTTCCAGCTCCGCAAGCCAGAATGATTCAGCTTTTTTGTCAGCAGCATTGCCTTTACCGTCTATGATCGCCGCGGCTCCCATCTTTCCTCCGGGCGCCATATAAATGGCGTCAGCCTGTAACGCGATATATGCACCAGCAGACAATGCCCGTTTGTTTACATAAGCAGTTATCGGGATATCCGTTTCGTTGATCGTGTCCGCTATATCAATAGCTGATTTCACCAGTCCTCCCGGTGTGTTAATATCAAGAATAATATGGTTTGCATGCTGAGCCTCTGCATCTTGTAGCGAACGTGACAAAAACGAGGCGAGACCCTGTTCGACATTTTTTTCAACGGGAATGACGTAGACGGTTTGTTTTTCTGCTTTTGTGTGCAGCTGAACTCCTAATAATGATAGTAGAAATATGCTCAAAAGAGCCGCTCGGAATCCTTTTGTTTGAAGCAAGGGCGATGTATCCCTCCTTCCTCGTATAGTAAGTGCCTTCTCTTCATACGTAACAAATGTATCAAAGGTTTCATTTTTTTATGTATAAAAAAAGACATCTCTCTTAGAAAGATGTCCTTTTCTTCGCCATTTAAGACAGTTGACTGCTCACAAGCTTATTAATTAAACTTCCGTCAGCTTTACCTTTTACTTTAGGCATAATTGCCCCCATCACTTTGCCCATGTCCGCTTTTGAGCTCGCACCGACCTCCGCAATGGTTTCATTTACGATTGTACGCAGCTCTTCTTCTGATAGCTGCTGTGGTAAATAAACTTCTAAAATGTCCAGCTCTTTTTGAACTTTATCTACTAAATCTAAACGATTAGCGTTTGAAAATTCCTGGAGGGAGTCTTTACGTTGCTTAAGTTCACGAGAAAGGACAGTGAGTTCCTCATCCTCGGTCAAACTGTCTTTCTTAAGCTTAATTGCTTCGTTTTGAAGTGAAGCCTTAACCATTCGAACGACAGTCAGTTTGTCTTTCTCACGGCTTTTCATATATAGCTTCATATCTTGGTTAAGTCGCTCAAGAAGACTCATAAATCCACCCTCTTTTAGAATTTGCGTTTTCTAGCAGCTTCAGACTTTTTCTTGCGCTTTACGCTAGGTTTTTCATAAAATTCGCGCTTTCTTGCTTCTT